>JBFFWN010000052.1:0-16620 GCA_041570235.1 Lysobacterales bacterium
GATTCTTTGGAGGGGGAGATACCTGTATCCCGGCTTGGGGGTTGGATTCTGCAAGATGTCTCCAACATGAAAGGACGTGCTAACAGTGATAATTCGAAGCGTTCATAGAACCAGGCTCTGCATTTTTCATCAAAACATTCCCGAAGAAGTATGCAAAAAAAAACGCCCGGCTGAACCGGGCGTCTTTATCAATCAAATTGAAAAGAAAAACAATCAGTCTTCCTTACCAACCTCTTTCATGGACAAACGAACACGGCCTTGCTTGTCAACTTCAAGCACCTTGACCTTGACCGTTTCACCTTCTTTGACCACGTCACTAACATTCTCGACGCGCTCGTCGGAAAGTTGTGAAATGTGAACCAGGCCGTCACGACCGGGAGTCAGCGAAACAAAAGCGCCGAAGTTCATGATCTTGATGACCTTGCCCTCGAAGACCTGGCCTGGCTCGATATCAGCAGTGATCTGCTCGATACGTTTGCGGGCCTCGTCACCGGCTTCCTTGTTAACGGAACCAATGATGATGGTGCCATCGTCGGTAATATCAATGGTCGCACCGGTTTCTTCGGTGATGCTGCGAATGGTCACACCACCCTTACCGATCACGTCACGGATCTTGTCCGGATGGATCTTGATTGTGACCAGGCGCGGTGCAAACTCGGACATTTCACTGCGTGGCTCAGAGATAACCTTGTTCATTTCACCGAGGATGAAATTACGGCCTTCATGTGCCTGCGACAATGCGATACGCATGATTTCTTCATTGATACCTTCGATCTTGATATCCATCTGCAACGCGGTAATACCATCGGCAGTACCGGCCACCTTGAAATCCATGTCGCCGAGATGATCTTCATCACCCAGGATGTCACTCAAAACGGCAAAACGATCGCCTTCCTTGATCAGGCCCATGGCGATACCTGCAACCGGCGCCTTAACCGGTACACCTGCATCCATCAGCGCCAGGGAAGTACCGCAAACCGATGCCATTGAGCTGGAACCATTGGATTCAGTGATCTCGGATACCACGCGGATAACGTATGGAAATTCCTCAATCGTTGGCAAAATCGCGGTGACACCACGACGCGCCAGCCAGCCATGGCCGATTTCGCGACGCTTGGGACCACCGGCAAAACCGGTTTCACCCACGCAGAACAACGGGAAGTTATAGTGCAGCATGAACGGGTCTTTGTATTCACCGTTAACCGCATCGATCAACTGTGCATCGCGTGTGGTTCCCAGCGTGGTGGTAACGATTGCCTGTGTTTCACCACGGGTAAACAGTGCTGAACCGTGAGTACGTGGCAATATACCGGGCTTGACAGTGATCGGGCGAACGGTGGTGACGTCACGACCATCAATACGCGGGTTGCCAGACAGGATGTGATCACGTACAAGGAATTTCTCAAGCTTGTACAAAGCACCTGCAACATCACCAGCTGAAGGTGCGTTCTCATCTTCTTCATCACATAGAGATTCAATCAGTGATTTCTTGAATTCAGCAACGGCAGCCTGACGTTCCATTTTGTCTACAATTGAATATGCAGCTTTCAGTCCTTCAGTACCCGCGGCTTCAACCTTGGCTTTCAGATCCATATCTTCAGCGGCGGCTTCCCAGTGCCATTTTTCAACGCCAGCTTCGGCAACGAGTTCATTGATGGCGGTAACCACGGCCTTCATGGCGTCATGACCAAAAGTGACGGCGCCAAGCATGACGTCTTCAGACAGAAGTTCGGCTTCAGATTCCACCATCAATACGGCTTTTTCGGTACCTGCCACAATCAGGTTCAGCTTGGACTCTTCCAACTGGCTGGTGCTTGGGTTCAGAACGTATTCATCATTGATGTAACCAACTCTCGAGGCACCAACCGGTCCATTGAATGGCATACCCGACAACGCAAGTGCTGCAGAGGTGCCGATCAGGGCAGGAATATCACCATCTACTTCCGGGTTGGATGACAACAGGTTTGCTGTAACCTGCACTTCGTTCAGGAATCCTTTCGGAAACAGGGGACGAATTGGGCGGTCAATCAGACGACACGTTAAGGTTTCTTTCTCAGTCGGACGACCTTCACGTTTGAAGAAACCACCAGGAATACGCCCCGCGGCATAGAATTTTTCCTGATAGTTGACTGTTAACGGGAAGAAAGACTGGCCAGGCTTGGCCTCCTTTTGTCCCACAACAGCGACCATTACCACGGTATCGGCCATATTGACCATTACTGTAGCGCTTGCCTGGCGGGCAATCTCACCGGTTTCGATGGTGACTGTATGCTCGCCAAATTGAAATGACTTTGTCAGTTTTTGCACGTTATTTTCCTACTTCTATTGTGAAGAGCCACCTGGCTCTTTTTGCCTGCTTTCAGGCACTATTTTCAAGTACGGTCCAGCGCTGCCGGAAATAATATTTTCGACAGATAAATGACCATTGGGTATTGAATAAAAAGATTAGCGACGTAAGCCAAGGCGCTGAATCAGGTCACGATAGCGCTGGATATCCTTGTTCTTAAGGTAATCCAACAGGCTACGACGCTGATTAACCATGCGCAACAATCCACGACGGGAATGATGATCATGCTTGTGTGCCTTGAAATGATCGGTGAGGTACTGAATCCGTGCGGTCAACAATGCAACCTGGACCTCGGGGGATCCGGTATCATTTTCTGAACGTTTAAACTCACTAACAACTTTACTTTTTGATTCTGCATTAATAGACATGGTTCCATCTCCATGAATAGAGCCCCATGGTTTTTGAAGATACCCCATAGCACTATTGCCATGAAAGCTTCAAAGACCGGTAGCCCCGGTTTTAAATAGCCGCCCATTTTAACTGTCATGCTTTCTACAAACAAGGGTTTGCGGGCCCAAGGCGAGTATTAGATGCCCGTCCTTACATTACCTGTGCTTAAATTACAGGTTAAAAACTTTGGCGGGCTTCAAAACGCCATCATCCCCGATCACCGCCAAGCCCATCAACCTGCCCTCAGGCCCGTACACGCGAACTTTTCCGGTTTCAGGCCCGTCAATTTCAAACGGGTTGCCATGGCTGAATTTGCCTTCCTGCTCCAGGTCCAAATCGACCTTTGGCCAATCCATTAAACCCACATCTACCGGTAACAGGTATTCTTCCAGCCGACCCAGCTCCAGAGCCACCTGCAACTGCTCCAATGTCTGCATCTGATAAGACCCAAATGGCTCAACCTGCAATCGGCGCAAGGCGGTCAGGTGAGCACAGCTATCGAGGGATTTTGCGATGTCCTCGGCAAGCGTTCGGATATAGGTTCCTTTTGAACAAAAAACCTCAAAGGTCAAAGCAGGTGGGACCCATTCCACCAACTTTATGCGGTGAATGGTAACGGTGCGCTCCGGCCGTTCGATTTCGATACCGGCACGCGCATATTCATACAGGGGTTTGCCTTCGAACTTCAACGCCGAATACATCGGCGGCACCTGCTGGATTTCGCCGGAAAATCGATCCAGGGCCAGCTGAAGACCAACGGCATCGATATCGGGGACCGCACATTGCTGGATCACCTCACCCTCGATATCACCCGTGGTAGTGGCCTCACCAATACGCGCGGTCGCACGGTAATGCTTACCGGCCTCCAGCATAAAAGCGGCTGTTTTACTGGCCTCACCGAGGCAAATGGGTAACATGCCGGTGGCAAACGGATCCAGGCTGCCGGTGTGCCCGGCTTTGCGGGCCTGGAAAATACCGCGGACTTTCTGCAGTGCGCGGTTGGAGGAAATACCGGCTGGTTTATCCAGCAGAATGACGCCGTGAATATCCAACCCGCGCTTGCGCCGACTCATGGGGAGATCTCCAGCTGTCTCTAGTCCTTGTCAGTATCTTCAGTGTCAGCGAATGTCGCTTCTTCTCCATCCCTGTCAGCGTATAAAGCCTTGGAGATCAGTTGATCGATATGACTGCCTTTCTCGACCGAATCATCATGTTGAAAATGTAATTCGGGCACGTGCCTGAGACGTAACTCCCGGCCCAGACGAACCCTTAAAAAGCCGGCTGCATGACGCAGCGCTTTCAGGGTTTCTTCGGCTTTTTCAGGTTCAAAAACCGTGATAAAGACCTTGGCATGTGACAGATCGCGGGTCACTTCGACATCGGAAAGACTGATAAAACCGACCTTTGGATCCTTGATTTCCTGTTGGATAATACGTGCCAGGTCGCGCCGGATTTGCCCGGCTACCCTTTCAGAACGATTGAATTCTCTTGGCGGCATATGCGTATTCAAGAACCCCTAGTCAAGGGTTCTTGCAACCTCGGTTCTCTCGAAACATTCGATTTCATCACCTGGCTTGACATCATTATACATCTTGACGCCAATACCGCATTCGGTACCGGAAGCCACTTCACTGACGTCATCTTTGAAACGGCGCAGCGACTCGAGTTCACCTTCGTAAATAACCACGTTATCGCGTAATACCCTGATAGGATTGGCGCGTTTCACATGACCTTCAACGACCAGGCAACCCGCAATCGCACCAAGTTTCGATGAGCGGAATACATCCCTGACCTCGGCAAGTCCAACAATGGTCTCGCGTGTTTCTGTTCCCAGCAAGCCGGAAATCGCCGCCTTAACCTCATCTATCGCTTCATAGATAATACTGTAGTAATGGAGGTCCAGTTCATTTTCCTGGATGAACTTGCGGGCACTCGCATCGGCACGCACGTTGAAACCGATGATAATGGCACCGGATGCCTGCGCCAGTGACGCATCGGATTCGGTGATGGCGCCTACGCCTGACGCCACGACATTGACCTTCACGTCGTCGTTGCTGAGCTTGGTCAGTGAATCCTTCAGTGCCTCGACACTGCCCTGCACATCCGCACGGATCAACAGGTTGACAGATACCTGCTCACCTTTGCCCATGTTTTCAAACAGGTTCTGCAAATTCGCAGCCTGCTGCAGCGCGAGACGGTCCTCACGCTGCCTGTTCTGGCGCAGGCCCGCTGCCTCGCGCGCCTTGCGTTCATTGGCAACCACCAGCAACTCGTCACCGGCGAAAGGAACACCCGACAAACCGAGTATCTCGGCTGGCATTGACGGACCGGCTGATTCGATCGCGGCACCGGTTTCATCAAACATGGCCCTGACACGGCCGAATTCCTGGCCGGCCAATACCATTTCACCACGCTTGAGCGTACCGTTCTGGATCAACACCGTGGCCACCGGGCCACGACCCCGGTCGAGCCTGGATTCGATGATCAAACCCTGGGCCCGGCGAGCCGGATCGGCCTTGAGCTCCAGCAGTTCGGCCTGAAGCAGGATACCTTCAAGCAGGTCATCCATACCTTCACCGGTCTTGGCTGATACCGGAACAAACAGTTCCTGACCACCCCATTCTTCGGAAATAACCTCTTCCTGGGAAAGCTCTGATTTGACCCGTTCAAGATCTGAATCAGGTTTGTCAATTTTATTGATGGCCACAATAATCGGCACACCGGCGGCGCGCGCATGCTGGATAGCTTCCTTGGTCTGTGGCATCACACCATCATCTGCGGCAACCACCAAGACAACGATATCAGTGGCCTTGGCACCGCGTGAGCGCATGGCGGTAAATGCGGCATGCCCCGGTGTATCGAGGAAAGTGATAACACCACCCTTCGTCTTAACCTGGTAAGCGCCGATATGCTGGGTGATACCACCCGCTTCACCATCGGCAACCTTGGTCGATTTAATGTAATCGAGCAGTGATGTTTTACCGTGATCAACATGACCCATCACGGTGACTACGGGCGGCCTGCTAACACCACCGTCCACGTCCAACTCGCTGCGCTCATCAATCAATTGCTGCTCGACACCCTTGTCTTCGGCCGGCTTGGCGGTATGCCCGAGCTCCTCGGCCACAAGAATCGCCGTATCCTGATCCAGTGGCTGGTTGATCGTTACCATCATGCCCATTTTCATCAATACCTTGATGATTTCACCGGCCTTGATAGCCAGCAACTTGGCGAGCTCTGCCACGACAATGGTTTGCGGTATTTCGACATCTCGCACGACAGGGGCCGTTGGTTTTGAAAAACCATGCTCAGATGGCCGGGCGGACCCGGTAGAACGCCGTGTTGGTTTGCGACGACGGCCTGCTGCAGCGCCACCAGCAACATGTAATTCCTTTCGACCGTAACGGGTGGCAGGCTTATCACGTTCTTTCTTGCGCTTGTGCTGTTCTTCCTCAATCTTGCGAACGCGCTCTTCTTCCTTTTTGCGATCTTGCTCTTCCGCCTTCAGTTTGGCTGCCTCGGCAGCGGCCTTTTCTTCGGCTTCGCGTTGAGATTGTTCTGCCTTTTCTTTCTTGGCCAGTTCCTCGGCCTCCTTCAGGGCCGCTTCCTCGGCCTCGCGTTGGACCTTCTCTTCCGCCTCCAGACGCTCAAGCTCTTCTTTCTCGCGCCGATCCTTGGCTTCCTGCAAGGCCTGCTGAACCTTTTCCCTTTCCGGATCCTGTTCAGCCTGCAAAGCCTCACGCTTCACATAGGTACGCTTTTTACGAAACTCGACATTGACTGTCTTGGTGGAGGCCCTCGGGCCACTGCCCTGGATGCGCAATTCACTGACAGACTTTCGCTTGAGTGTTACCTTGCGGGGCGCCGTGGCATCGCTTTCAGACTTGCCATGCGATGACCTCAAGTGTGCGAGTAATTTTTTCTTATCGTCGTTGGATACTGCGGCATCACCCGTCTTTAGGTCGATATTAGCCTTGCTCATCTGGTCGATCAGCTTTTCAACACTGATGCCGAGAACCTCAGCTAATTGTGAAACGGTAACTTGTGACATTATTCTGCTCCTTGGAGAATCTGCCGAATCTCTTTATCAGGATTTACTGGTTATCTTCTTCAAACCAGGGGGCGCGCGCGGCCATGATCAGCGCTGCAGCGTCTTCTTCCGGCATATCATCCACTTCCAGTAGTTCATCTACCGACAACTCGGCCAGGTCTTCCTGTGTACGGGTGCCTTTCTCCGCCAGGCGGTAAGCCAGGCGTTCGGTCATGCCGTCCAGGTTTAAAAGGTCTTCAGCCGGGCTGTTATCATCCAGTGCTTCTTCCTTGGCGATCAACTGGGTCAATAGTGCATCACGCGCACGACGCCGCAGTTCGGTCACCATGTCTTCATCGAACTCTTCAATCTCGAGGAGCTCGGAATCCGGAACATAAGCCACTTCTTCAATATTACTGAAGCCTTCCTGCACAAGGATATTGGCGACACCCTCATCCACATCCAGCCGCTTCATAAAGTTGTCCAGTACCCTGTTAGCCTCTTCCTCACCCTTCTTGTCGGCGTCTTCAACGGTCAGAACATTTAAATCCCAGCCGGTCAGATCGCTGGCCAGCCTGACATTCTGACCGCCACGTCCAATGGCTTGCGACAGGTTGGCTTCCTCGACGGCGATATCCATCACGCGACGCTCTTCATCGACAACAATGGAGGCCACCTCGGCGGGAGCCATGGCGTTGATCACATATTGCGCGGGGTTTTCATCCCACAGGATGATATCGATGCGCTCACCGGCCAATTCGTTCGACACGGCCTGAACGCGTGAACCGCGCATACCGACACAAGCGCCGATGGGGTCGGTCCGCGGGTCGTTGGAACGCACGGCAATCTTGGCCCTGCGACCAGGGTCGCGGGCGCCGCCCATGATGGAGATCAGCTCCTGGCCAATCTCGGGCACTTCCAGTTCAAACAGCGCAATCAGGAATTCCTTGATGGTACGGCTCGCAAATAGCTGTGGGCCGCGGACCTCTGGTTTAACCTCGTAGAGAAATGCCCTTAAACGGTCACCAGGACGGACTGTTTCACCCTGGATCATGTGACGCTGGGCAATAAATGCCTCGGCGTTACCACCAAGGTCTAGATAAACATTGCCACGCTCAATTCGCTTGACGATACCATTGATCAACTCGCCTTCACGGTCCTTGTAAGCATCGACAACCTGCTCTCTCTCGGCCTCACGAACGCGTTGAACAATGACCTGCTTCGCAGTTTGCGCAGCAATACGTCCGAACTCGACGTTTTCCATCGGTTCTTCGATATAGTCTCCCACCTGGACCTCCGGATTGTGCTTGATGGCTTCCGAATACAGTATCTGGTGGTCTTCCGACTCAATCTCTGCATCATCTTCCAGCACTTCCCAGCGACGGAAAGTTTCATACTCACCGGTACTACGATCAATTGAAACACGCGCTTCGATTTCATCGTCGTGACGTTTCACAGTCGCCGATGCCAGTGCGGCTTCCAGCGCTTCGAAAATGATGCCTTTGCCAACACCTTTTTCATTGGATACTGCGTCTACGACCAAAAGGATCTCTTTGCTCATCTGCTTTTAGCTCCGTACGGGGACCTACCCCTTCTCCATCATTATTTCTTGTGACCGGCGAGTATCTTCTCGTAATCCGGTATCAACTTTGCCTTGACGATATTGTCAAAATTCAATGCCACTTCGCTACCATCCTGATCGATGGTGACGGCGGTCTCATCTGCGCTCACTATGGGCCCGGAAAATTTACGCCGGCCATCAAGTGGGGCAAACAGGCTAACCTGGGCCTTTTCACCGATAAACTCACGATAATGTGACGGTGTAAATAAGGGCCTGTCCAAACCCGGTGATGAAACCTCCAGGTTGTACTGGCTCCTGATCGGGTCCTTTACATCCAGCAAGGCCGCGGTTTCACGGCTTACAAGCTCGCAATCTTCAATTGCAATGCCCTCTTCCTGGTCTATGTATATACGCAAAACCGAGTTCTTCGGATTGCTGTTGTATTCCAAGCCGACAAATTCATAGCCCAGGTCTTCCACCAGCGGCTGTATCAATTCATTCAGTTTGTTAACGCTCAATTCACTTTCTCCGGGCACAAAAAAAGGGCACATTCGCCCCCGACGATCAGCCCCGGTATTTTCTCCGGAACCTACCCAGCCGCACACACAGATAATGGTACGCGACAGTTAAAGGGCAGCTTTACTTCATTTCACCATCCAATCGTCGAAAAGGACCACCGGCTTACACCGGTGAAACAAAAAAGGGCCCTTGCCGGACCCTTCATAAATAGTGGTAGCGGGGGCAGGATTCGAACCTGCGACCTTCGGGTTATGAGCCCGACGAGCTGCCAGACTGCTCCACCCCGCAACAGCAAGGAGGGCATCATAATGATTTGATGCCCTAATTACAAGGCCTGATTCCAGAGATTTTTGAATCAGGCACCAAAACTGGTCATACAGATCGTGATCAGTGAACTGGAAAATATTCCAAGACCCAATATCATCATGCCATTGAGCGTCAAAGCCGCACCAAAATCGACCGGAGCGGATATCGTGGACTCGGTTTCCGGTTCATCAAAATACATGTATTTGACCACACGCAGATAGTAGTAAGCACCGATCACTGCAAATACAACGGCAGTCACTGCCAGCCAGACCATGCCGGTTTCAACGACAGCTTTGAGCACCATCAACTTGGCGAAAAAGCCCACCATCGGCGGAACGCCAGCCATTGAGAACATCACCAGGCCCATGATGGCGGCATAAAACGGGTGACGCTGGTTCAGACCTTTGAAGTCATCGAGGTTTTCAGCTTCAACACCATTTTCACTCAACAGGATAACCATGCCGAAAGCTGCGACCGACATCAGGCCATAAACGATGACGTAATACATCGATGAACCGAAACCAAAGGCGCTGCCGGGCAACAGACCCAACATGACAAAACCCATGTGTGAGATCGTTGAGTAGGCCAGCATACGTTTGATATTGGTCTGCATGATGGCAGCCAGGTTACCCAGGATGATGGACAACACCGCGAGGCTTGCCAGCATGCTCTGCCAATGCACATGCAGATCACCCAGGCCGCTGCTCAGGAAGCGATAGGCCATGGCAAATGCCGCCAGTTTCGGAACCGATGAAATAAACAGCGTTACCGCAGGTGGCGCACCTTCGTATACATCCGGAATCCACATATGAAATGGCACAACACCAAATTTAAAGGCGATGCCGACCACCACGAAAACAAGACCAAAAATCAGCAGTATGTCATCACTGCCCTGCGTCCGGATAGCCTCGGCAATTTCAGGTAAAAGCAGGCTGCCGGTCGCGCCATAGACCATGGACATACCGTACAGCAACATGCCTGACGCCATCGACCCCAGCACAAAATATTTCATTGCGGCTTCGGAACCACGGGTGGAGGCACGGTCAAATGCAACCAGTGCATACACCGACAGCGAGATCAGTTCGAGGCCAAGGTAGATCATCAACATACTGTTGGCAGATATCAGCAACATAACACCCAGCAAGGCAAACAGGCTGAGGGTAAAGAAATCCGCCCGGAACATCTTGAAATTACGCAGGTAGAATTTTGAGTAGGTGAATATCAAGGCCATGGTGATAAAGCTGAATACCTTCAACACATCACCCATCCGGTCACGGATGAAATGGTCACTGAATGCCAATGCAAACTGCGAATCACCCGACAGGTAACCACCACGCAATGTGATGATGGCCGCAAAAATCACCGTCAACATGGCCAGCATGTGAATGATTCCACGACGCTCTTCACGCAGGAAAAGGTCGACAACCATCACCACACAGGCCATCACCAGAACCCAGAATTCGGGAGCAGCTAGTAACATTTGAGCGCCATTCATGCTATATGACCTTTGATTGAATGATGTGTTGCAACAAGTTGTCCACAGATGCCTGCATCATGTCGACAAGTGGTTGTGGCCAAAGGCCGAAGAATAAAATTGCGACCGCCAATACGCCAAGAATCAGGGCTTCGCGGGCATTGATATCCTGTAAATTTTGCACTTCGCGATTGACAACCGCACCAAAAATGACACGTTTTGCCAGCCACAGGCTATAGGCAGCGCCAAGGATCAGGGTCATAGCAGCGAGGAAGGCAAACCAGAAGTTGGCCTGGAAAGCCGACAGGATAACCATGAATTCACCGACGAAGCCACTGGTGCCCGGCAAACCGGAATTGGCCATCAGGAAAAATACCGCAAACATGGCAAACCACGGCATGGTATTGGCCACACCACCGTAATCCTTGATCATCCGACTGTGAACGCGATCATACAAAACACCGACCGTGAGGAACAATGCACCGGAAATAAACCCGTGGGAGATCATTTGCATCATTGCGCCTTCCACACCCAGGGCTGCACCCGATACGCCACCAGTGTTGCGGTAAATCGAAAAGGCTACAAACAGACCCAGTGTCACAAAACCCATGTGTGAAATGGATGAATAGGCGATCAGCTTTTTCATGTCCTGCTGTGCGAGCGCGACAAAACCGATGTAGACCACCGCGATCAGCGACAGGGCAATAACCAGCCAGTCCAGCGCGGCAGAGGCATCCGGTGTAATTGGCAGGCTGAAACGGATAAACCCGTAACCACCGATTTTCAACATGATTGCGGCCAGGATAACGGAACCACCCGTTGGCGCCTCAACATGCGCATCCGGCAACCATGTATGCACCGGGAACATTGGAATCTTGACCGCAAAGGCCGCCAGGAAACCGATAAACAGCCATTTCTGAACGGACAGCCCCAGTGGCATCTGGTGCCAGGCGAGGATGTCCCAATTACCTGACTGGATATACAGGTAGATCAAACCGATCAGCATAAACACCGAACCGAGGAAGGTGTACAGGAAGAACTTGATCGTCGCATAAACACGGCGCGGACCGCCCCAAACACCGATCACCAGGAACATCGGGATCAGCATGGCCTCAAAGAAAATGTAAAAAAGCAGACCGTCAAGCGCCGAGAACACACCGACCATCAAACCTTCCATAACCAGGAATGAGGCCATGTACTGGTGGACATTCTTCTGTATGGAACGCCAACCCGCGATGACTACCAATACGCCAAAAAATGCTGTCAGCAGTATCAGGGGTGCAGAAAACCCATCCACACCGAGGTGATAGCGGACATTAAATGTCTCAATCCAGGGTCTCAGCTCAACAAACTGCATGGCTGCAGTCGAGGTGTTGAACGAAAAGAACAGCGGCAAGCTAAACAGGAATGTCGCGGCGGAAATCACCAGCGCCATACCCTTCGCCATCGCAGGGCGGTGTGCGCCCGCAAACATCACGGCCACCGCGCCCAAAATGGGCAGCCAGATCAAAATACTGAGAAGAAATCCGTTCATTGTCCCGTTCATCACCTTGGCACCATTGAAACCCAGACTGCCAGGATACCGATCAAACCGATAATCATGGCAAAGGCATAGTCATACAGGAAACCTGTCTGCCAACGGCGCGTCAGCGAGGCCACCCATTCGACCACACGTGCCGAACCATTTACAAAAACATTGTCAATCAGGGCCGCATCGGCCTTATGCCACAAATTGCGGCCCAGGCGTACGCTGCCCTCAGCGAACACTTTTTGATAAAACTCGTCAAAGTAATACTTGTTATCGAGCAGGCGGTAAACAAACGGCATCCGCTTGCGGACTGTATCGGCAATGACCGGCCGGAACAGGTAAATAGCGGTTGAAAGCACAAGGCCCGTTATCATTAACCAGAATGGCAAGGTGCTCAATGCATGCGTCGCCATTGCCGTGGCGCCATGGAAATGGGTTCCCAGTTCAGCCAGTACATCATTCTTTTCAAGTACAAATATCGAGTCGTCCAGCCAACCACCAAACAGAACCGGCTCGATCGTCATCCAGCCAATAAATATGGATGGTATGGCCAGCAGGATCAGCGGGATCGTTACTACCAGCGGCGATTCCTTCGGCGCGTGCGCCAACTGCCCATCGGGAGGGTGATCACCGGCGTCCGGCACCACTTCGAATTTTTCCGGACCATGGAACGTCAGGTACAGCAACCTGAAACTGTAAATCGCAGTAATCAGCACACCGGCTACCACTGCAAAGTAGGCGACGCCGCTACCCCATCTATGGGAATCGGCAACCGCCTCGATAATCGCGTCCTTCGAGTAAAAACCTGCAAAGAACGGAAACCCTACCAGCGCCAACGTACCGATCCACGCGGTCAGCCAGGTAATCGGCATGTATTTTCTAAGCCCGCCCATGTAGCGCATATCCTGCTGGTGGTGCATGGCAATGATCACCGAACCTGCACCCAGGAATAACAGGGCTTTAAAAAACGCATGGGTCATAAGATGGAAAATGGCGGCTGAATAGGCCGACACACCCAACGCCACGGTCATGTAACCCAACTGCGACAGGGTTGAATAAGCTATCACACGCTTGACGTCGTTCTGAACGATACCGATCAAACCCATGGACAATGCGGTGAATGCGCCGATCAACAGGACAAAGCTCAATGCCACATCGCTCAACTCAAACAGTGGCGACATGCGCGCCACCATGAAGATACCGGCCGTGACCATGGTCGCAGCATGGATCAAAGCGGAGATAGGCGTCGGGCCTTCCATGGAATCGGGCAGCCACACGTGCAATGGTGCCTGGGCCGATTTACCCATGGCGCCAATGAACAGGCAAATACAGATAAAGGTCAGCATGTTCCATTCCATCCCCCCCGGTATCGAAATGGTCTGATCGATGGCGCTGCTGGCCTTGTTGAAAACCTCAACGTAATCCAGCGTGCCAAATGTCAGCAGGATCGCAGCGATGCCGAGCAGGAACCCGAAATCACCCACGCGGTTGACCAGAAAAGCCTTCAGGTTCGCCCTGATGGCTGACTCACGGTTAAACCAGAAACCGATCAACAGGTAAGAGACCAGCCCCACGGCTTCCCAGCCAAAGAACAACTGCAGGAAGTTATTCGACATGACCAGCATCAGCATCGCGAACGTGAACAGGGCGATATAACTGAAGAAACGCTGGTAGCCCGGGTCCTCGCGCATATAACCGATGGTATATATATGCACCATCAGTGAAACGAAGGACACGACACACATCATCAGGGAGGTCAGGTGATCGATCAAAAAGCCCACCTGGAACCGGATGCCATCCGCGATCATCCAGGTATAGACACTGATATTAACGGTATCCAGCGTGCCATTGATCTGCTGCATGAGTATCCATACAGACAGGGCAAAAGACGCCGCTACACCGAGAATCGTGACACTGTGTGATCCCACTCGACCTATCTGGTTACGGAAAAATCCGGCCAGGATAGCGCCACCCAGCGGCAACAGCGGTATCAGCAAAAGGGTGGTTTGCAACGACATGTTCATCCTTTCAGATCATCCAGTTCGGCAACGTTGATGGTCTGCCGGTTGCGGAAAAGTACAACCAGGATAGCGAGGCCAATGCCCGCCTCCGCAGCCGCCACCGTCAGTATGAAAAATACAAATAACTGTCCGTCGAGATTGCCCAGGAAGCGGGAAAACGCAACGAAGTTCATATTCACAGCCAGAAGCATCAGCTCGATACACATCAGCAAAATGATGATGTTCTTGCGGTTGATGAATATTCCGGCAACACTCAGGCTAAAGAGTATTGCACCAAGGGTCAGAAAATGGGCAAGTGTCAGCATGATGGTTCCTCAAACGCTCCGCGGCTTTTCTGATTTCATTTTGACCAGTCGCACGCTTTCATCGCGACGGGTCCTGATCTGCTGTGCCGGATCCTGTTTCTTGGTACCCGGACGGGTGCGCAGCGTCAAAGCAACGGCCGCGACGATGGCCACCAGCAAAATGACACCGGCTATCTCAAATGGCAGCAGGTAGTTGGTGTAAAGCAACTCACCCAGTTCGCGGGTATTGCTGTAATCAGCACTTTTGGGTGCTGGAATTGGAAACATTTCGACCCCGAAACGCCCCCTGCTCCACAACACCATCAGCAACTCGACGGCCATGGCCACAGCGACCAGCACGGCAACCGGCAGGTAACGGGTAAAACCTTCCTTGAGCGGCACCAGGTTGATATCCAGCATCATGACCACGAACAGGAACAACACCATGACCGCGCCGACATAAACCACGACCAGTATGATGGCCAGGAATTCTGCCTCCATCAGCATCCAGATCGCCGAGGCGCTGAAAAAGGCCAGCACCAGGAACAGCACCGAATAAATGGGGTTTCTGGACGTGATAACCGCCGCGGCAGCCAACACCAGAACCAGTGAAAAAACGTAAAAAACCAATTCCAGGACAATCATCGGTAGGCCGCATCCTTATTACGATTTTCCGCGATCGATGCCTCCAGGCGGTCACCGATGGCCAACAGTTTATCCTTGGTCAAAATACCTTCTTCACGGGTTTCAAAATGATACTCGAGAAAATCGGTTTCGACGATGGAGTCAACCGGGCAGGATTCTTCACAGAACCCACAGAAAATACATTTGAACAAATCAATGTCGTAACGGGTGGTACGGCGACTGCCGTCCTCACGTTGTGTTGATTCAATGGTGATCGCCAGCGCGGGGCACACGGCCTCGCATAATTTACAGGCAATACAACGTTCCTCACCATTCGGATAACGGCGCAGCGCATGGATGCCACGAAAACGTGCCGACTTCGGTGTTTTCTCTTCCGGGTAATTGATCGTCAGAGTCGGGCGGAACATGTGACGCATGGTGAGGCTCATGCCTTTCAGCAGTTCGAGCAACATCAGGCTCCGTAAATACTCAATAATACGTTTCATCCTCAGCTACCCTTTACCACGATTCCGAGAACGGTCATCAGGGATGCAAGCATGACCCAGACCAGTGTGATCGGTATAAGAACCTTCCATCCCAGACGCATGATCTGGTCGTAACGGTAGCGGGGGAACGTTGCCCGGTACCACAAAAACATGAACATGAACACGACGGTCTTGGCCAGGAACCAGAATATGCTGCCCTCACCAAGGAAGGTATCACCCAGCACCGGCACACCTTCAAAAGGTGACAGCCAACCGCCGGCGAACAGGATAGCGGTCAAACCGGAAATCAGGATCATGTTGGCGTATTCGGCCAAAAAGAAAATCGCGAATGTCGAACCGGAGTATTCAACGTGAAAACCCGCAACGATTTCAGACTCGCCCTCGGCCAGGTCAAACGGGGCACGGTTGGTTTCGGCAAGACCCGATATCATGTAAATGACAAACAGCGGCAACAACGGAAACCAGTACCAGTCAAATATGCCGCCCTGCTGCGCCAGTACAATTTCACGAAGATTCATGGTTCCGGCAAGTATCAACACTCCCACCAGCGCAAAACCCATGGCAATTTCATAAGAAACCGCCTGTGCTGCTGCACGCATGGCGCCCAGGAACGCATATTTCGAATTGGACGCCCAACCCGCAATGATGACGCCGTAGACACCCAGTGATGTCAGCGCCAGCACATAAATCAGACCTGCATCGACATCTGCGAGAACCAGGAAGTCATTGAACGGAACCACCGCCCAGGCTGCAAATGCAGGCGCCAGGGAAATGATCGGGGCCAGCAAAAACAGGAAGCGGTTGGAGTTTGTCGGCAGAATGATTTCTTTCAACAGCAATTTGAATACATCTGCAAACGGCTGGATCAGACCCAGCGGGCCCACACGGTTCGGACCTACGCGAATCTGCATGGAGCCGATGACCTTGCGTTCAAAATAGGTGTAAAAGGCGACCGCAGTAATCAGCGGCACCGTGATCAACAGTATTTTGAGCACCGTATAGATCAGGTACTGGGTTTGTATCCAGGTCC
>JBFFWN010000053.1:0-16521 GCA_041570235.1 Lysobacterales bacterium
CCCATGCGAGAAACAGCGCGATAAAAAAACCCACCAGCAGCAACACAAAAATGATTTGCAGCACCCAGGCCGGCGCACCGATATTATCCAGCAGAATATCGGCGACCTGGATCACCAGCCATGCACCGACCAGGTAGGCAACACCTACCTTGAATACACTGCGGCGCTTGAGCTCAGCGATAAAACTCAATTTACACCGCCAAGGCCGGGTGCATGTAAAGCGCCTGGCACACCACCTGGCCTTTGAGCGGACCACTGATTAATCATCAGACCGGCTTTGTCGACCGGAAAAAGATCTTGGTTTCTCGGTGATACGGAAATGGGCACTTTCTTACCTCTGCAGCAAACAACGGGACAAGCGAATGAAAACCTCAACAGGATCAGGTTGGAAGAAGCACATGCAGTCGACTTGTTATTGGTTGTTAGCGGCTTATGTCAATTTATAAATATACCTGGTTATAAATACACTTGGTTGATTTACTTTTTCAACCATGCTTTTTATAGCATACGTCTGTCTATTTATAGTTCAAGTCCGTCAACAATTAAATAAATCATTTACAGGTGGCCGGTCACCGCCGCACAAAAAAACCCATGCTGCAGAACGGGCGTAGAATCCGGCTCCTTCCAATGACTTAAAGTGGGTCAGCGGTATCCGGTCCGTTCTGCCCTTTCAATTCATTATTTGATCCGATCTGCAATCTGATTCAACGTACTGATCAGATCTTCTTTACGGGTGCCTGTGATCGCATCATCGTCGCCTTTCTTCAAAGCCTTGGCCAGTTTGTTTAATTGCCTGGACAATTTGCGATCGGAAGACCTGGCATCAAGTTGATCAACCCGGGCAAGCAGTGCAGTCAGTTTTTCAGACTGTGAAGCCGAAATCGCATCACTTCGTTGAATCTGGTCAAGATAGGCGCGCGCCACCACGGTTTCGGCGGGCCAGGTCACCTGGAATTGCTGCTGCGGGTTAAACATACGACCCTGGTCAGCCAGATTTGCAGCGGCCAGTTCGTTCTCGCTAAGGAATTCACTTGGGCTGAGTGTAAACACATCCAGGCCACGGGTGATTTCCGTGCCGTAAATATAGCCGTTATACCAGTAAGCCGACCAGAAACCACCGGTGATCAGATCTTTTTCGTCGATGGGCCCGCGGTCGAAGAAAGCAATCTCAACCGGGTTGGCGGAATCGGTAAAGTCGATAACGGAAATACCGCCCTGGTACCAGGCCTGGACAAAAATATCCCTGCCGGGCACCGGAACAATGGAACCGTTGTGGGCGACGCAGTTCTCCTGCTCGACCTGCGGCGCAGGCATTTTGAAGAAACTGCGGAATACGAGTTTTCCATCCACAATGTCATAGAAGGCGTTGGCGCCCCAGGTCAGCGGGTCATGAGACCGGCAACGTGGTCGCGAGCCGCCACCCCACTCATCGGTGAACAGCACCTTGGTGCCATCATTGTTGAATGTCGCGGAATGCCAATAGGCAAAGCCCTCATCCGTTACCACATCGATTCGGGTGGGGTTGCCGGGGTCGGTAATATCAAAAAGGATGCCGTTACCTGAGCAGGCGCCTGCCGCGATATTACTCTCAGGAAAAACCGTGATGTCATGACACTCATCGGTCTTGCTGGTTTCCTGGGTCTCATCGCCATGATCGCCACCTCTCCATAGCCCGGCCAGGGCACCGGTTTCCGGATCGGCAAATACGGCAGGGCTATCGATAATTTTGGCGTTGCCCGGGTTATCAACCGGTATTTCGATGACATCAATGCGGAACAGTGCAGTTCTATCGTCGCCTGGTAACTCATCAAAACATCCCGGCATCTCCTCTTCTTCTCGAATGGTCGAGGTGCCAGAGTTATAAACGATAATCTTTCCGTCCTTATCCGGGCCGGAAACCACAGAGTGCGTATGAGAGCCACGGCAGGTTTGTACCGCCCCCACCTGGACCGGCCGGGTCAGGTCACTGATATCGAAAATACGAATACCCCTGAAACGCTCGGCACTGACATCTTCGGTAACACCACCTAGCCCGCAATCCAGCCTGCCGCGTGTTTCCTGGGCCGACATGATCAGCAGATCACCAACGATGGATACATCACCCTGGCCACCCGGACAGACAACGGAAGCAATTAAATCCGGCACACCACCCTCACCGAGGCGGTAAATATTGAAACCATGATAACTTCCGGCCACCAGCACATCATCGCGGAAAGCCATGTCGGTGTTGGAGAAGCTCAACATGGGAAAGCGTGCCTTATCATCCTCACCAACGCCCTTGTCATCTTCTTCAGGCTCATCACCTTCCTTGGCAGCCTTTTCGGCCTCATCTTTTTCGTCGGGCAGTGGCGTGCTGGGCCGCTCCATTGGGTTTGCAGGATCAATAAAGCCCGGCGGTTTGGTCAGGGTGGCAACGTGTTTCATATTCCAGATTGCTTCTTCTGCATCATACAAGCCAGGTTTGAGGCCGGCACGAGGGTCATCTGACAGGCTGACCAGTAAGACATTCATCCGTTCAATTTCAGCGGTCTGGTCGTTGGTGATGTCAGAAGTGAAATCGAATAACACGGGGTCGTAGGCGGCACCGGGTTGCTCGAGCAGCTCCTTGACCATGTTCACGGCGCCATCGTGGTGGCGCATCATCAATGTGAGAAACAGGCGATCAAACTCAATGCCCGAAAGCGAGGCCAGTTCAGCCATTTGCTCGGGCGTCGCCATTCCAGCCATGGTGTGGGTGGTATGCATGTGATCGTGAATGGTCGGATCGGGCGCAGCCTGGCCACGCTCGGTCAGCCAATTTTGCATGAATTCGATTTCATCGCCCTGCGATGCACTGATTCTCCCGGCCAGATCGACCACCTCCGGACGATTGGTGCGATCCGCAACCAGCACTGTCATTTCCATCGCCTGGTAATGGTGTGGAATCATGTCTGTCATGAACCTGATATCAGCAGGTGAAAAAGCCGTCGATGCAATTTCAGTGGCCTCCTCAGCCGTCAAGGTACGCGACTCTTCGCCAGGCGCGCCCGGATGCACAATTGGTGCCTGTGCCAGGCCGCTTAAAGGCCAAATGAGAACAAAAACAACAAGCACGGCAATGCGGCGGGCATTGGTTTTGAGGGGTGTAGTTACAATCAAGTTTTCGCTCCTGGGGATTTTGCTTAAAATTTTGGGGGTCATGTTAGCTTACGAATGCACGTGAAAAGGACTGAAAATGGCCCAAAAAAGGGGCCTAAACTAAAAATGTATCCGGCCCCTTTTTTGGTCCCAATCATCAGTTGCATAAAAAATCGTCATCACCAACCGCATGACATAAATCCGGCCAGCCATGTTTTTTCCAGTAGGCCAGAATGCCGCTTTCGCGAATTTTACGTCTGAAAGGCTCGGATTGGCGGAAATCACGAAATTGCCGCATCCACATCCATTGCTTGGTCTCGCTACCCCAAAATTGATTGGCTAAATAATCGTATTCTCTCAGTGCGATGAGCGTCGTGTATTGATAAGGTCTCAATATGTCCTGCCTTGTGTAGCCGAGATCTTTTGCAACCATCCAATAATGGGCTATCTGCCTGTCTTTGTCCTGTTCTTCTGCAAACACAATGGCCTCGAGCTGCGGCAGCAATCGCACCAACGGGTAATCCGGATCGCGCAAAATTTGCTTGGCCATAGCCATTGCCAGCAGTGTCCCCCAGGTGACCTTGTCGCCTTTTTGGTAGGCATCATCAATCAGCACGATTTGGGCCATACCCGAATAGCCATTAAAGAAGGCATCTTTCATCGAAAGCAGCGCGGTATCGGTTTTACCCATGCCTTCCAGGGCGAGCATTTTCACAACATGAGCCCAGCTATGTGCCGGGTCGTCACTGATTGACTCGTCGGCAATCACCAGGGACTCGCGGAGATATCCAAGGCAAATTCTCATGTACAGCGTAAAACCCCTTTTATCGGGGTCTATGGCAAGGGCATCGCTGACGTGCTTGTGCATATCGTCAAAGCGGTAGGCCTGGAATGCCACCTCGGCCAGCGCACGATGCACCTTGGCATCACCAGGCGCCAATGCAAGCGCTTTGTTCGCAAATAACAAAGCCTCGTCGTTGTATGTTTTGTTATCTAAAGAGGCCTCCCAGGTCGGCAAATAGTTCAGCCGCAGGCTCAATAACAAAATTGCTTCAAGAAAATCAGGGTCCAGGTTTATCGCTTCGCGTAACAGAGCGATTCGCCTGACCTCTCCCTCGCTCGAAAATATGCGACCTTCGGCCAGCGCTTGCAAATACAGGTCGTAGGCACCCATATTGGTGGTCACCTGCTCAACGGATACCGAGGCCGCCTCGATACCAAACTTTGCCGAGAGCGCGGTGACGATCTTGTTGGCGATTTCATCCTGAACCTTGAATATATCGGTAAACTCACGGTCGTAGGTGTCCGACCAGATGTGTTTATCTGTTTCTGCGTCAATTAACTGGGCAGTGATACGGATGGTGCTTCCGGAGCGCCTCACGCTACCTTCCAACACATGGTCCACTTTCAGTATCTTGGCAATGTCGGAAATGTTACGGTCTTTACCTTTAAAGGCGAATGCCGAGGTTCTCGAGGCGACCTCGATACCGTCGGCGTTTGCCAGCACGTTGAGCAACTCCTCGGAAATACCGTCGGAGAAGTACTCCTGCTCTTTATCGGACGACATATTGACAAAAGGGAGTACCGCGAGGGAAATACTTCCCCGCGCCTCATTGATCGTTTCTGTCGGGGCAGGGCTGGCCTGCGGCGCCGGTGGCTCCGTCACGGGATCGACTGCGGTCCTGTCATAGCCAAAATAGCCAAGAACCAGAATCAATGCGCCTATCAAAACCAGGGCGGCATTACGCATGGGGTGGTATTTTGAATTGCTACCGGCTTCGACGTCTTCAGTGCGCTTAAGCCCGTCCCTTGTCAACTCAAACGCCCAGGCAAAAAACAGGGCGAACGGAAAGCCGATTAAAAATAAGGCGAGCAGCGTTTTGAACACCCAGTCCGGTGACCCAAAAGCCTCAAGCAGCATCTCTGCTACCTGGGCCATCAACCATGCCAAAACCACGTAGGCTATGGCCACGCGCACTACTTTGCGCCGTTTAAGTTCGTTTATAAATGACAATGATGGATTTCTTTTAATCTACTGGTGCTGCTAAGCATAGTGGCTTAACGGTTAAATGCCAATGACATCTCTTTACACATGGCACGCCTCACGCTTCAGATTAAAGGGCCGGGCCAAGTCCACATGGGCGACTTTTCCTCAGAATGAACTGATGCTGATCTAACCGCAAACGCACGGCGAGCTAATCAACCAGCACCTTTTCAGGCGCCCTTATGACCCGTCAATTTGCATTAACGAAGGCGGGCGTTCGCCCTGCAAACCAAGCGCTGTCTTTTCAACCTGCCCGAGAACCCGCAGCAAATTGCCGCGGGTCAGCCTGGCGATGTTGTCTTCGCTCCAGCCACGGCGTAACAGTTCAGCGACCAGGTACGGATAGCGGGATACGTCTTCGAGGCCCTCCACCAGGTCATCGCCCGACTGCCCGTAAAAATCGCCACCGATACCGACGTGATCGTAACCGGCGAGATGTGCCACGTGGTCGATGTGATCGGCTACCTGAGCGAGCGTTCCCAGCGGTGGTTCTCCTTGCGTCTTTTTGTATTCCTCGGTGGCCGCTTTCCACTCCGCATCGGTGGTCAGGTTCTTGGTGATCGGTTCGAACTCCTCGGCCCACTGCCGGCGTTCCATAGGTGGATGGTAACTAACCAAAACGCGCTATCCTCGCAGATCGGCATAGGGAAACGCCAGCATTAAAAAAGGCCGGATACGCCAAAACGTAACCGGCCCGGTTTTTTATTCAACAATCGGTCCTATTTACAAGGCCAATCGTTTCCATTTTTACAATTCAAGATCTCGCCAGGCAGCGGGCAATCAGCGCCTGTGCAACTAAGTACATCCGGATTGATTTCACGATTGCCGGAGGGCGTAAGCAGCAGGCGTAAAATTTCGAGCTGGCGGGCCATTGAGATAGTAATCAAGCGCTGGTTCTCATCAACGGTACCCTGGATTTCACCCAGGCGGGCCTTGACATCAGCATCGTGTGCGGCCAACTGGAATTTAAGGTCAGCATCATGCGTTGCAACCTGTGATTTGATGTCAGTATCGTGGGTAGTCACCTGTGATTTGATATCGGTATCGTGAGTCGTCACCTGTGACTTGATGTCGGTATCGTGCGTGGTTACCTGTGACTTGATGTCGGTATCGTGAGTGCTTAGCTGTGAATTGATAGCAGTATCATGGGTGCTGATCTGCGATTTGATATCAGCATCATGGCTGGCCAGGTCGCCATCAACAATGGCAATATCATCATGCACGTGCTGAACGTTTCCATGAACCGTTTTAATGCCCTGCCAAGTCGCCGATACCTCAGCGGCCCCTATGTGTTCGTTACACAGTGACATGTTCTCGTCGATGCCGACGGTAACAGCTGCGATCACTTCGGTTACAACACAAAGAGGAGCAATATTAAAACCCAAAACCACGAACTCACAAAAGTGGTCGGAAATGTCGTTGATGGCATTCGCAACGATGGCAGCATTCAATGCAGCAACACGGGCTGCGTAAGTGGAGCCCGGGGTTGCACAGGCACCTCCATCGCCTCCAGAGCCACCACTCGCGTCATCCGGGTCTCCATCTGGCGCGCCGGCCTCGAAACTGAAACTCCACGGCACGGCATCGGGGTAGCCAGGCTCATCCAGTGCTGTATCGTCGTAATCTGCCCCTGCTGATTGAACATTCATGCCCTGACCGGCTCGCTCAACGCTGGATCTTTCTTTGTCTTTTGGTTGCAAAGCCGGATCATAGGCCAGGCGCATTTGGCCAGAGCTCAACTCGAGAACTCTTAAACTGCCATACAGGTTGGGCGGTATGGTCTCGAGTTCTTGTGTAGTAGCCGATAAAACACTCGCGCGAGCAGCCTCTATCTGATCGCCCAGTATCGCTGTCATGCCAATGCTATCGGCTATACCTTGCGCATTATCCAGCGTGTTCAACAGGCGGGTTTGCAATTCATCACCAGTGACGATCGATTGGTTAACACTTACCGGTGGTTCGTCTGCTACTGGTGGGTTGTCTGTTGCCGGTTCTGCAAATGCATTTGGGAGAAACGTCAACATGCAAGTGGTTAATGCAGAGGCTCGTAATAGTCCTTTAATTTGAGTGTGCAATTTTTTATCCTTTTTTAAAAACAAATGAAACGGGAATACATACTTTTGGATTCGCGCGGCGTAGTTGCAGGAAAGAAATTATAATTTTGAGACCTTTTAGCGGGGCACAGTGATTGATCCGTTGACCTTGGAATGGATCAGGCAATCTCCTTTTTGCCAAACCAACATAACAGAATATAAGCTGCGGGTTCATAAAACTTGACTCTGACTACTCATTTTCCCCAGGATTGGCAACCCTTAGTAATTTTTTGAGAATAAGCTATGGATATAACCCTCAACCTGATAATGAGCTTAATTGCCAACGCGGGCGTTATAGCCGGTATTATTTTTGTCGCGGTAGAGGTCCGGCAAAACAACCGTTTACTCGAGGCACAAGCCAGGTACAGCCTGAGGCAATATCGATCTGATATTGCTGATACCATCATGTCTCCACATGTGCTTGAGGCGACACACAAGTACACTAGCGGTGAAGACATCACGCCGGCCGAGAAAAGCGCCGCACTGATGACTGCATTAAAAGTTGTCGAACTCTGGGAGTGGCAGTACGGAGAGTATGCTGCAGGAATGCTCCAGCGCGAGAAATTACCAGTTGAATCATGGCGGCTCTGGTACTACGGGAAAGGACAGAGTCCCGTGCCGATCAAGGAAGTTTGGGAAGCAAGAAAAGATACTATCAACCCGCAATTCGTTGATTTCTTCCAACAAAATGTTTTAGACGTTAAGCTACCCTAAAAACCTTCAGGAAAACAATACATGACCATGCAAATTATCGGCACCGGCGTTGGGCGCACGGGTACTTACTCATTAAAGCTCGCTATCAATCAACTTGGACTGGGGCCATGTCATCATATGGATGAAGTGCTCCATCACATGCCCACGCAAGTACCATTGTGGGCAGCTGCGGCATCCGGAACGCCAGACTGGTCAAAAATCTATGCTGGTTACCAGAGCGCAGTTGACTGGCCCACAGCCTGTTTTTTTCGAGAATTGGTCAGCGAATTCCCAACTGCAAAGTTCGTGTTAACACAACGCGACCCCGAAAAATGGGCCGATAGCTTTTCTGCAACCATTTACAAGTTGCTAGAAGGTAGAGACCAGGCGCCTCCGGAAATGCACGCCTGGCTGAACATGGCCAGTGATGTCATTGCCAATACCGGCTTTCCTGCCGGCCTTGACCGCAACAGCCTTGTCGAGGCGTTCATCGCGCACAACGAGGCGGTAAAAAAGGCCATCCCGGAAAAACAATTACTTGTATTCGAAGTAAAACAGGGATGGGAACCGCTCTGCGACTTTGCAGGCGTGCCGGTTCCAGCTGATGCATTCCCACGCACTAACCATCGCGAGGAGTTCTGGGATCGCGTCAACGGAGAAATCTGACAACTGCCTGCTCAGAGGTTTTAATGACAGATGTTTTTTTTATCGCAACCCCTTGGACGACTACACGATGGTCGTGCGGGGCGAAGACATGTACCTTTATGATGCCGATGGTAATAGAGCCCGGATGATAGAGCCCGGACACCCATGTCTCTCTGGCGATGTGTGTCCGGACTTTTGCTTCACGATTACAGTCATCAACCACATTGAACAGACGATACAGCGGGTGCCCCGACTTTAACCGCGATTGGCCAGAAGCAGCTACACTAGGGTAAAGCCTGGAGCAAGCAATCTTGATACTGAGAAAAACAATAAATCATATTAGCGGTGCGAACTGGCCTGCCGTTCTGATTGAACTGCTGGTGGTTATCGTGGGTGTATACGGCGCCTTCCAACTAGAGCGATGGGGCGAGGAACGGCGTGAAAGCCAGCGCGAATGGATACTGCTTGAGCAATTACATAACGAGATAGAGGTCGCCGATCCAATCATAGAGGCACAGGCGCAAGCCCGCAGAAAGGTTCTGAATGAAACAGTTCAGGCGGCCTCGATACTCATGCAGCCACCTGGTTCCGGCGAGTTGGATGATGATCAGTGTTATCAAATGTTCAGAATCAGCGTACTTTCCTGGGATCCGTTAACCCTGACGACACTGGATGAAATGGTCAGCAGCGGCGCGCACTCGCAACTCGATGACCATGAACTCAGAACATTACTATTTTCTCTGAAAGCGGATATGCAGGGATTCAGTGATTACATACAACTGGTCAGGCCCCAACATAATGTATTGATGGATTTATATCCGAACCTGCTTCCAAGGGGCATTGATGCCGACGGTGAGAGCTTTATACATTGCGACACCGACGGAATGCGCGCCCGGCAGGATTTCATCAATCACCTGATGAGCAACATCGGTCGTTATGGGGGCTTTGCAAATTTACTGGAGCGGCAACTCGATGCCCTTCGGAACATTCACGGCAAGCTGGATAAAGTGCTCGAAACTTCAGGCGCTGAAGAAATTGCTCTCCATGAAAATATTACTGCTGAAGATAACCACGAATAATAGCGACTTTGAGATGACTGATATCGAACGCATTCAGCCAAGCATGATCTACGTTTTTTAGTAATAAAGGCGGGACGCCCATGTTTCTCTAGTGATGGGCGTCCGGGCTTTTCCTAGTGATGGGTGTCCGGGCTTTTGCTACGGACTTTTGGGGCTTTTCGACCCTGACTGCCCCTTGATCTGCTACATTTCACCTGCCCAGATACGCTCTTTGCGGATATCCAGCATGAGCGATTTCACCGCCTTGTCAATAACATCAGCAACCAGCTTCTCGCCGGGCCACAGGTAGGTGCGGTCTTTCGCATCCGCTGTATAACTTCTGGTGATGCGCTTGCCGGTAGCCGGAAAATCGACCGTCATGGTGACCTGCACCTCGCCAATTACATCCCAGTACGTCATGGTCGTGTCTGTCCATGTCCAGAATTTTGTTATCTCACCGCTGATATTGATGTCACCCGGTTCTGATCTGAGCTCATGTCCCGCCGCCAGCAATTCATTTTGAATGGCCTCGGTCAGATATGCGGTCACCTGGCGGTTGGTATAAACACTGCCCATGGAGACCTTGAAGGCAGCGTGCCTCTCACCGATCCTGAACCGCTGTTCACGCCGGTCTGCAAGCGGTTCAAGATAAATTGACAGGGATGGATCGGCCCGGGGTACACCCGCGGTATCCTTTTCCAGCCATGGATCAAGGTTGACGACAAAGTCTTCACCCTCACCGGATTGTTTTCGTTGAATATCCCTGACGATATCGTCAGCCACCGATGCAAAAACGCCTTCCCACGCGCCGACGGTATAAAAACCACCCGCACCAATCATCTGCCGGTGCTCCAGTTCAGCCACCACGGCATTGCTTTGCGGGTCGGTAATTTCCGTATGCACGCTCAGAATCGTTGAGCCGTAACCGGGCAGAAGCCAGCGTTTAAATGCACTACCCATTTCATAGTCAAGAATGTGGGCATTGATGATATAGCGGTTAGCGGCGGATGCCCTGTCTATCAAAAGTCCTTTTTCGCGCAGAGAAATTTCCATTGCGCTGCGCAACATTCCGGCAGCGTCGATTTCATAATCTGCGTCTTTGGGTATGGTGACCCGGCCCAGGCTGTACTGGTAGTCTGCAAGCTGTTCAAGGTTTTTTGTAGGGCCTGTGCCCGAGCCCGGGGTGGCGCATCCGGATAGCAGGAAAATGAGCGTCACGGCCAGGTAACCAGCCCACCTGTTTCGAATGAGTTCGCTGATCATGATACGCCTCCTTAGAAACTGAATCTGAAAAACTGAATCTGATAACAAGTTGCCGTTGTCGTTAAATGTCTCCTGTTCGTCCCTGAATAAACTGGCCATGCGACAGCCAAACTAACGCAATCTAAACGTAGCAGGTGATTGCTTAATGTGAGCTTAAAAATGTGGACAGGCACATTATTTTTGGTATTCCCTCGTGAAGCGACTATGCTTAGCAACAATATCGGATACTTCGAGACCAAAACTTGTCATTTTTCAGTGAACTCAAACGCCGTAATGTCACCCGGGTAGCGATTGCTTACCTGGTCCTGTCGTGGCTGATGGCCCAGGTGGCAGAGATGCTGCTTGAGACCTTCGGGGCGCCGGACTGGGTATTCAAAACATTGCTCGCCCTGTTCGTCATTGGCTTTCCATTTGCCCTGTTTTTCGCATGGGCATTCGAATTGACACCGGATGGTCTGAAAAAGGAGAAAGATATTGATCATTCGCAGCCTGAGGCAAAACAGTCGAGGCGCAAACTGGATGTCACGATCATCGGTTTATTGGTGATCGCACTTGCTTACTTTATTTACGAGGGGCGCTCAACCTCGCCAACGCCCGTTGAAACCAAGCCCATTACAACGCTTGAAGAAACAACCGAACCCGCAATTGAACCGGTGGTCGATGAAGCATCAGTTGCCGTCATACCATTTTTGAACCTGAGTTCAGATAAAGAACAAGCCTACTTTTCGGATGGTCTGGCCGATACCATTTTGCATATGCTCGCGCAGATACCGGATTTACGCGTGGCAGCACGCACCAGTTCGTTCAAGTTCAAGGACAAGAACGAGGATATGCGCGAAATCGCCGCCCTGTTAGGCGTGGCGATGGTGCTGGAAGGCAGCGTGCAGCGCCAGGGCGAGCGGGTGCGCATTACCGTTCAGTTGATCAGGGGTGCAGATGGCTCGCACATCTGGTCCCAGGTCTATGACGACACGATGGATGACATCTTCAGGGTACAGGACGAAATCGCTACCGGTGTTGCAGATGCAATGCTGGCGACGCCTGCACTGGCAGGTTCAGATTCCGGTGCAGCGCGCGGGATTGAAATTGAAAGCCTGGGTGGCACCAGCAACGTTGCTGCCTATGATGCTTTTTTAAGAGGTCAGACGGCGCTGGATAAACGTACGGCAGATAGTGTCAATAAAGCACTTGTGTTGCTGCAACTGGCCGTTGAGCTGGATCCTGGGTTTGCGAGGGCCTGGGTTGCGCTGTCATGGGCCTCTTACTACAGTGCAGAACTCGGTAACGCAAGCTGGCAGGCGGCGGGAAAGGATGCACTCATCGCGGCTGAGAAGGCCGTGGCGCTGGAGCCGCGAATGGCGTCGGCGCATATCAGGTATGCCTTCGCATTGAGAGGAAACGATGGTGATCCAAAGCTAGTCGAAACCGCCATATTGAAAGCCTATGAATTAGAGCCCAATAACGCTGAAGCGCTCAGCGCATTGGCATCCCTGAAAGCCATGCAAAACAAGCACCGTGAATCACTGGTGCTGACTGAAAAGGCTGTTTTAATCAATCCGCTGGATACCGACCTGAAAGTCGATTTGGTGTTCAGGAAGATGAGCGTTGGGCTGGTGGATGAAGCATTGTCTGAAATGACCAGGATCGCCAGTGAGCAACCGGATGATCTGCGCATCCAGAGATCGCTCTACTGGCTCTACAATTTGACCGGCAATATATTGGAAGCCGAAAAACTGAATGGCACGATTCTGAAAAATAACCCGAATCTGCTGGACCCCTTGTTTGCCGCAGCTTTTCGGCACCGGGACCTGAATGACTTAGAGGTGGGTGATCAGTATCTTAAACGCATTGAGCTACTCGCGCCGAAACGCGCCTTCGATGACCGCTACTTCTTCTGTATGCTTACCGGTGATCGGGCCTGTGCTGAGAAATCCGGGGCGCTCTACCTGGAACTGTTAAGAAACGAGGACTCTGAAGCGGCGGCGGAAACGTTTGAAGCCGAATATGCGTTATACATGGGCAAGCCACAACGCAGCATCGAACTTCTTGAGCCGAAATTTCAAAAACTATTTGATGATGATGAAACCTTAGATCTGGCTTCAGTGACGTACATTTCAAAAAGTACGGGTGGGAGCTTGCACCTTGCGCTTGCCTACGGCATCCAGGGCGAGCTTGAAAAGCGCGACCGCGTATTGGGTCTGCTCCAGGCGAAAATAAATGAGCGTCTGGCCAATGGTCTATGGCCAGCCCTTGCCACAGACGATCTGGTTGTCATCGCTGCGGTCAGTGGCGATGCAAAGCTGACTGCCGAACGCCTGGCGCTGGTGCAGGAAAGTGGTGCACAGATCTCCTCCAGCGAAATTGATTATGACAATATCTTCGACATGGTGCGTGATGATCCGGCGGTGAAAATCCAGCGGGACCGGCTCAGAGCCAGGGAAGATGCGCTTCGTGAACGGTTATACGCCGAGGGTATCTGGCAAAAATAATGGGTTGGCAGCCTGGAACTGGATAAATTGGCAGACTGGCCCTGTCTCTTCCGACCTTTTTTTGCTTACTCGGGAAACCGGCTGATAATTTCCTCAAACCGGGGATCAGCCCGCACGTTATCCATATCGGAATCGTGTATTAACCATTCGCGGGAGATATTGCCGACCTTGACCAGGCAGTTCTCCAGGCAGTCGAGGGCGCGTTCGACATCACCCGCCAGCGAAAAGAAACACGCTCCGTTGTACTGGATGATGGAGTCCATCGGTGCGTTCATCAGCGATGTGGTCATCCATTTTGCGGCCTCTTCGGTCTCTCCCAGGCGCAGCAAGGCAAAAGCCCCCATGTTCAGCGCGCGGTTGTCGTCCGGGTTAAGCTCCAACACCGCCCTGACGCGGTCGATCCCCTCGCGCGTAACCTCCATCGCCTTGTCCTTCTGATCGAGGCTTGTATACAGCTGGGCCTGCAGCAGTACACTCTGGAAGTCCTCGGGGCGGATCTTCGAGGCCCGATCGAACAGCTTCAGTGCCCGCTCGAAGTCACCCTCATGCACCTTGGTGCGGCCAAAGAAATACCAGGCCTCATAGTTCTTCGGATCAATTTCGATGGCCTTCTCAAACTCGGCTTCAGCTTCCTCGTACTCTTTGCTCATGCAATGCGCGATACCGGCCGAGACATGTGATTCGGCCAGCTCCGGGGCCAGCTCCAGGGCCTTGGCGCTGGTGCGTTTGGCCTCGGCAAGATTGGCCTCGGAGGCGTTGAAATACATGTAGGAAAAGCCATAGGTGTAGGCAACCCCCGCCCAGGCACGCCCGAAATCCGGCTCGATATCGATGGCCCGGCTGAACATCTGTCTCGCGTGGTTGTTGTCCTGGGTGGTATGACGCGCGAAGTAGCTGAGGCCGCGGAGGAAAAAATCATAGGCCTTGGGGTCGATGTGCTGCTGGCCCCAACCTCTTTTCTGTTTCAGGGAGACGCTCAGCGCGGTCGCGATCGAATTCGCGATTTCCTCCTGGATCTCGAAGATGTCCTCCAGTTTACGGTCGAATTGACGTGACCACATGTGAAACCCGTCGTCGGTGTTGATCAACTGGGCGGTGATGCGCAGCCTGTCACCGGATTTGCGCACGCTTCCCTCGAGCACCGTCTGGACATCGAGCTTGCGGCCTATCTCGTGGATGTCGCTACCGCTGTCCAGTTGAAACGCCGCAACCCGGGAGGCCACCCTCAGGTTGGCCACCTTGCAGAGCGCGTTCAGGATTTCCTCGGCCATGCCTTCACAGAAGTAGGCCTGGTCGCCTTTCTCGCTCAGGTCGTCAAACGGCAGCACGGCGATGGAGGGGGCCTTGTCGCCATAGCCCTCGAACTCGGTGAGGGACTCGATGTGGCCGCGGCCCGCACGTTTGCTCATCGGACCCAACTCGTAGCCCCATGCCAGCACCAGCGCCAGGGGGAAACCCAGCATCACCAGGACCAACAACAGGGACATGGCCCACATGGGAACCTGGAGCGCCTCGAAAGAAGCCTCTCCTATCTGGATGATGATCCAGCTAACGAATATGTAAACCAGCGCAACACGAACGATCTTGCGCTTTTTCAATTTGTTCCAAAGCCCGTTGGATGGATTTTCGCTCATCTTGGCTCCCTGTTGACTACGATACACCCAATCGATGCAAAATTGAACGGTGTAACAGGCGATTTGAGGGCGATTCAAAAAGGGGAGGAACTAAGATCTTCTAATTCGCACGACATTCATCACTTCAAATACGATGCCGGCTATGGATTCCGTTTCCGGGTAAAAAGTCAGGTTAACCCGCGCCCCCTTCAGGCTTTTGTAAACCGTCTTACGTTTGTATTTGAAAGGGATGTCGTAGCCTTCCAGCATAATCGTATTGATGACCCAGTCGTCTTTTTCTCGTTGCACATGGCTGTCCACCTTGACGTTGTCCAGTTGGTTTAGCTGCCCGTGTTTTTTTAAAAGCTTCTTGACGTCAGACATCTGTTAGCCCTTTAAGGGTTTCATTGGGTTTTCCAGAAAAGAGGCCTGCTAGCTTTACTTACAGTTATCCGGCCTCTTTTGGCGGCGACTCAAAACCATCGTCAAATATGAAAGGCCTTGCAAGAGCTCATGATTTTTTGATTCCCGCCGACTGGAACTTGGACCAAGTCTACGTCAAAGAGTAAAAAATCACATTGATCAGCCAGAGCGTTTGATGGATCAAGCTCGATTTGCGCCCTGTTTGCTGCCTTTTTCGATGCATATCGGTGATAATGCCGGCATCCAGGACTTTTGATCTCATTCATTGTCGATAGCCAATCACCCGCTTCACTCACCAGTGAAGCACATGCCCGGAGAATAACCATGAGCAAATATACCGCAATCAAACTTGTCGGCCGACCGCAACCCGGGCCCATTACGCCAGACCTTTTCGAGGTGGTTCAGCTCGAGGTGCCCCATGCAGGTCCCGGTGAGATCTTGGTGAAGCAGACGCATATGTCACTCGACCCCGCCATGCTTGGCTGGATGAGCCCGGATACCAATAGTTATATTCCGCCAGTAGCGCTGGGAGACGTGATGCGCTCATCCGGCCTGGGTGAAGTGGTGGAAAGTAATAATCCCGATTTTAAGGTAGGTGATCGTGTTATGGGCATGATGGGCTGGACCGAATATTTTCTCGGCTCGGGCCAGGGCCTGCGATTGGTGCAGCCGGGCCTGGACGCGGAAATGGTGCTGTCTGTATTTGCGCTGCCGGGTTTGACTGCCACGCAGGGCCTGTACGGCTTCAGTGAGCCCAAGGCCGGTGAGACCATCGTCGTCAGCGGCGCTGCGGGTTCTGTTGGATCACTGGTGGGCCAACTGGCCAAGGCCGACGGCCTGAACGTGATCGGCGTGGCCGGCGGCAAGGAAAAGTGCAGATGGCTGACCGATGAGCTGGGTTTCGATGGCGCCATCGACTACAAGGCCGATGACCTGGATGCCCGCTTGACCGAGCTGGCCCCGGACGGAATCGACATGTATTTCGAAAACACCGGTGGTCCGATTCAACAACACGTGATCAACCACATGAATGCGCATGGCCGTATCGTGGTGTGCGGCATGATCGCAGATTACACTGCAGCG
>JBFFWN010000054.1:0-16511 GCA_041570235.1 Lysobacterales bacterium
CGGCGACCGTTGCCGGTAGGCTTCATGTTCATCAGGCGGGCATTGAGCTTGTCCTGCATATAAGCGACCAATATACCGTTTTCGATCAGCACCGTCTGTTGGGTTACGGTGCCTTCATCATCAACGCTCAGAGAACCGCGCCGTTCCGGCAAGGTGCCATCATCGACGATGGTCACCCCTTCTGCCGCGACCTTCTCCCCGATTCGACCACTGAATGCCGAGGTACCCTTGCGGTTGAAGTCACCCTCAAGGCCATGGCCGACAGCCTCATGTAACAAAACACCCGGCCAACCGGGGCCCAGAACCACCGTCATGGTACCGGCCGGCGCCGCCTCGGCTTCAAGGTTTACCAGCGCCTGGCGTACCGCTTCGTCGGCAAATTTTTGCCTGGCGTTGCCCTCAATCAGCTTTTGATAATCAAAGCGTCCGCCACCACCGTCACCACCCTGTTCACGGCGGCCGTTATGTTCAGCGATCACCGATACATTCAAACGTACCAGCGGACGCACATCTGCGGCCAGCGCACCATCCGTGGATGCCACCAGGATGGTTTCATGGGTGGCCGCAAGGCTGACCATGACCTGTTTGACCTTGGGGTCCAGGGAGCGGGCGTAGGTATCGATCTGTCTCAACAGGTCGACCTTCTGGTCGGCTGTGAGCGTGGTCATCGGATCACCCGGCAAATACAGGGCCAGGGGATTCCGTCGACTCCACGCCTGCACCGAACTCTGTGAGCCCTGCCGGGCAATGGCCCGGGCTGCAGTTGAGGCGCTCATCAGCGATGGCATGATAATTTCATCGGCGTAGGCAAAGCCGGTTTTCTCACCACTGATCGCGCGTATACCGACACCCTGTTCAGTCGCATGCGTGCCGCTCCTGACCAGGCCGTCTTCCAGCGACCAGGCCTCGTGACTGGTGCTCTGAAAATACAGATCACCGGAATCCACCGCCGGCCCCATCAGGTGGTGGAGCACTTTCTCCAAGTCGTTCTGGCTTAATCCGCCAGGGGCAAGCAATTGTTGCTCAGCCAGTTTTAATGCATCAGTCATTCATATTCTCTTTTGTTTCCGGTTTAACAACGGTTTTGGGGTCGGCCCCGGCTTCGGGTTCGGTTATCACTCCCTCGCCACCACCAGTTGGCTTTTCGGTCTCAGGGGGTGTTTGGGGCGGCACTGCGTTTTCCGGCGCCGGGTCGGTTGGAACATTATTTGGAATCTTTCCAATGGATTCAATGACCGGCTCTTCCCAGGTGCCGGTTATCGAGTAGCGTGCTTCCGCTGCTTCACCCAGCGCGTTGCGGAGTATCGCCTGTAACGCCAGTCCCGCAGCCGCACCCACAGGGCCACCTGCAATCGCACCGATCACCGGCAGGGTCTTGCTAACGCCCGGTCGCACGGAAAATTCGTAATCAAACGTTTGCTCGACCAAATTGGCGCTTCCAACAATACTGATTTCGGCAACCGTCGAGCTCAACGTTATGTCATCGGTATAACTGGTGCCGTTTTCCAGCCTCATCGTGCCCTTGGCTTCATCAAAGCTGAATCCGTCATCAAACACGTCACGAAAATCCATGGAAAGCCTGCGTGGCAACTCCGACAGGCTTAACAGCCCCAACATACGCCCGGCACCAGGGTTTGCGTTGACGATATTACCCTGGATAACGCTGACTTCCAGTTCACCATTCAGTCGCTCCAGGGCGAAGGCCGCGGGCGGCCCCTCCCACCAGGCGTCGTACTGCATGATGGTCTGGCCACCGCGCATGGCCGAGGATATATCCATGGCCTCCAACACCGCACCCAGGCTTTCGGACGTAATCCGGATGTCAAAATCTGAGCGCTCACCCTGATCATGTCTGATCCAGTCACCCCTCGCGGTGAAGATAAGCCTGGGCGATCTTGCTTCAACCGATTCAATATGAAAACCATCCTGCACCGGGTATCCCTCGATCCGGGTTTCACCCAACTCTATTCCCAGGTAGTTGAATTCCTTGCTGTAGAAATGGATCTCGGGCAAATCAGCGGGATTGGATTCCATTACCAGGCCCTCGGCAAGCGCGTCCGGCACAACGAGGCGTTCAAATTCCCCCGACATGCTATGGGAACCCTCCTCGTTCTTGTAAAAATGGACATTGCCATCGATATTTTCACCATCGAAAATGCCCTTGATAATGCCGTCCTCGTAAAACATGTTCAGTCCGACATCATGGAATCCCCGATCAAATATCCTGACCGATTCAGTCTCTATACTTGCCGTTTTCAGAGTCAAGCCGTCCTCACCTTGCCGACCGGCAAACCTGTCGATTGCAAGTTCCACCCAGTTGTCGAGATCAAATGTGCTGGCCTTGCCATTTACGCTGAACAAACCCGGCTCGGGTAAGGCATCGACATTTCCTCCCAATTCAACCGCGGCTCGCACTGGTCGGGAGTCCTCACTGGAAAGCTCCATTTTCATCTGTAAGCGATTAATAAAATCGGCGCTTACCACCCGCTCTTGTGAACGAATCGGGTATCGCACCAGCAATGGCCAGGAATCGCCAGCAGGTTTTGCCAGCGGTGCAGGCAGATCTATCGAGACACCGTCAAGGTCACTGGAGATTTGCAGCCATGTTTCCCTTTCTTCATTGCCTTCCACCGATGCCACACTGATGCTGACATCCCAAAGACTGGTGCCCGTTGCACGGTCAAACAGTGGCTCCGACTCCTGCAGTTCTTGAGGCACCACCGCTTCAACCGGCAGATTGCCATGGACACGGGCAATAAACAGCTGCTGAGCGTCCCAGTCAGCGCTCACATCAATTTCAACCGGAAAACCCTTGTAGGCGCCTGGCATACCACTGGCATCCAAGCCTTCGCCGGTGTAATTCAACGTGCCGGTAATATCGTCAAGAGCCACCCCTGAGGCCAGGTCGGTAAATTTTCCAGCCATGATATCGAGGGCGCCTTTGACCTGTAGTGGCTCACCCGAATCGCCGAGTTTGCCATACAGGTGACCATTGATGCCGGTGTCGCCAATCAAGCTGAACTGATCCGTATCCAGGTCAACATTGTCGAGCAGGGTTGTTTGCCTGATAAATCCGACCAGCTTGGGTAATTCGGTGAGCGTATCCCAGGTGACATCCAACACCGGATTTTTGAAATCTCCGATACTCGCGGTCAGTCTTTGCACGGAGGCTCCAGCGGTATCGCCGATACTGCCTTCAACATGCATACCCGGCCCTTCAAAATGCGCCAACGCCCGGACCTGCCTGGCCTGTGGCCATCCATCGGCATACTTGATAACGCCCTGATCAACCGGAACGATGGCCTGCAGGCGGCCGCTTTGGTCGGAAAATGGACAGTTATCCATGTCGCCAACCATGGTATACCGCCCATCCTTGACCCTTCCATTCAGCAGGGAGGTGCGTAACCAGTGCAAGGTGTTCTTACGCATGACATTTTGGGGCCAGTAATCACCAAAGCGGGAAATATCACCACGGTCCATGGCGACATTGATATCGACCTCAGGCTTGCCTTCGCTCGATGCCATGCGAACACGTCCGAGGGCGCTGATGTCCTGATTGAAAACATGGCATCGGTTCAGGTCGAACTGCCAGTCGGTTTTTCCCGTCCACAGTAACTCGAGGCGGCAATCATCCATCGAGACCTGTATCGGCCGGCGGAATACCCTCAACCAATCCAGGCGGATCGACTGACCGTCAAAAGTGACAGTGCCGACCCCATCTTCGATATCGATCAGGGCATTGAGACCCTCGATATTGGGACCTTTTTCCCAGCCCCAGAATTGACCGTTCTCGAGATGCCCGGTGACCCGGTCTACCTGCCACTTGTCATCCAGCACCAAGTCAAAATCCGTCACCCCACCCTGTGCACGTTGCGGTATGGTTGTCGGCCAGGCGGTGTTGTAATTGGCCGTGATCCTTTGGGTCAGCAGTAGAGGGTATTCCAGCTCGACATAATCGGCGCTGACCCACAGACCCAGGCCGTTGGGAATACTGCGCGCCAGTGAAAAACGGTCGCTGGTCCATTGCTCGCCGGCGTAAACCACCATCAGGTCGGACAGATCAAGACGCCAGTCCTTTCGGTGCCCGAATTGAAAGTTGAAACGACTGTTGAGATGGTCGATCAATAATGGTCCCGACTGCGATGCCAATTGCGCGTCGCGCAGATCGAGCACGCCTTGCATGGTTTGCGGGCTCCCGAGTTGCCACTCGCCCCAGATTTCCGCATTCAGACGCCCCGCCACCGGTACCAGGGGATGGTGCGGCAGTTGCTTGACCAGTTCGGCCAGTATCAACTCACCGGTATTGATATGCCACTTTGCCTCTTTCAAATGCTGTTCGGAGTCCAGCCTGACCAGGACCACAGCGTCCAGATCACCAACGACACGACTGCGGTCCCTGTCAGTGACGCGGGCCTGGATCTCAGCCGCCAGGCGTCGACCATCCATTTTGAGGCGACCGTTGACATTGCTCAGCAAAATCGAAATTTCCCTTTCCGGGTCTTCGAAACTCAGGCTGATATCCTGCAGGCGAACCTCGCCATTCAGAGCCACATCCCGCAAGCCGGAACCACCCTTTTTGCCTGATCCGGAATTGCTGACACCCAGGCCGGAGAGGACGTAACGGCCATCTTCGGTTAATTCCAGGGTCAGGTCTGCGCCGATGATGCGAAAACTGTATAAGGGTCTGCCGGGTATCAGTGCATTGAGCGGCTTTATATCAAGCGCGGCGCGATTGATGGCAATATCGGACTGTCTGCCTTCCGGCATCAGGGTGACACCCTGAAGTCTGATTCGTGGTCCGAAAGCTTTCCACTCTCCACTGAAACTTTCAACCTTTACAGGTTGGTTAAAAGCCTTGCTCAACCAGGCTTCCAGTTCGGGTTGATAACGGTCGCTGTAAGGCATGAGTAGTTTGCCGATACCCACCAATACCGCAGCCAGCACCGTCAGTATGGTCAGCGCTGTCCACAGCAGTGTTTTCAAACGCCGGAATATTTTGCGTAAGCTGTTCATCGATTTTCGATCGCTTGCAACCTTTGCCACCTCTACAGCAACACCACGTCAAACTGTTCCTGGGTGTACTGCTCTTCCCTTTGAAAACGAATGGACTTGCCAATGACCTCCTCGAGTTCGGCCACGGTGGTCGACTGGTCATCAAGGATTTTGTCGACCACGAGCGGCGATGCAACCACCAACAGGCGACTGGCTTCAAACTGGCGACTGGAACGCATGATCTCGCGAAACACCTCCAGGCAAACGGTTTCAGGGCTTTTTAAAATTCCTCTGCCGGAACATACATGACAGGGTTCGCAAAGCACGTGACCGAGACTTTCAGTGGTGCGCTTACGCGTCATCTCAACCAGGCCCAGTGAGGAAATTTCACAAATGTTGGTTTTTGCATGATCCCGGTCCAGCGCCTTTTCCAGCGCCAGCATCACCTGGCGCTTGTGCTCATCATTGTTCATATCAATAAAATCAATGATGATAATGCCACCCAGGTTCCTTAACCGAAGCTGGCGTGCAATGGATTGCGCGGCTTCCAGATTGGTCTTGTAAATGGTTTCTTCGAGTGTGCGGTGCCCGACATAGGCGCCGGTGTTCACGTCGATGGTGGTCATCGCTTCGGTCTGGTCGATGACCAGGTGACCACCCGATTTCAACAAGGTGGTGCGGTGAAGCGCATTTTCTATTTCATCTTCGATGCCATACAGATCAAAAATGGGACGATCTGCCGAATAATACTCGATCCGCTGGGCCCATTCCGGTAAAAACCTGCCGGTAAATTCCTTCAATCGTTTGAATTCCGTCATGGAATCAATTCGGACCTTTTCGACATCCTCGTGCATATTGTCCCTTAACGCCCGCAACGGCAGGGAAAGGTCCTCGTAAATGCAGGTACCGGGTTCACTGGCGCTCATCTGCTCGACGATGCTTTCCCAGACTTTTTCCAGGTAGGACATATCGGCAGACAGGGCAAATTCATTGGTATTTTCAGCATTGGTGCGCACGATATAACCGTGTCTTCCCTTGTGATCACGCAAGGTTGCGATCAGGCTTTTCAGGCGTTTGCGCTCTGTGTCATCTTCGATACGCACTGAAATTGCAATGGTTTCACTATCGGGCAATAACACCAAAAACCTGGATGGAATGCTCAGGTTGGTGGTCAGACGCGCACCCTTGGTGCCAAGGGGATCCTTAATGACCTGGACGACAACCTGCTCACCTTCCCTGACAAGCGATGATATCGGTGGTTCCGGCGGTGACTCATCGGTGTGCTCACACTCTACCCTGTAGATGTCGGAGGCATGCAAAAAAGCGGTGCGGTCAAGACCAATATCAATAAACGCTGCCTGCATACCGGGCAAAACACGGGAAACCGTACCCTTGTAGATATTGCCGAGGTATCCCAGGTGGCTGTTACGGTCCAGCGCCACTTCCTGTAACATGCCGTTTTCAACCACCGCCACACGGGTTTCTGTCGGCGTCACATTGATCAGAATTTCATCGCTCATAGGCGTTTCAATCCACCATCACTGAAGTTCAATTACTAAGAATACCATTACAGCGACCGGTAGCGCTGACAAAAATCACACATTGGCAACCGGCACACCGCCATGGACATCAAAGCAATCCGGCTTCGCGCAACAGTTCGGCCGTCTCGAACAACGGCAACCCCATGACCCCTGAATAGCTGCCATCGATATGACGTATGTACTGACTTGTCGCACCCTGAACAGCATACGCCCCGGCCTTGTCCATGGGTTCATTACCCTGGCAGTATTGTTTGATCCAGTCCAAAGGCATCACGCCAAAAGTGACCGCGGTGATATTGATGGTATCCAGCACGCGGTTTTCATCCAACGCCAGCGCCACGGCTGAATATACGTGATGCGTCCGTCCTGACAGACGGGTCAACATCGATTCGGCCTCCCGCCGTGAAGCAGGTTTGCCGAGAATTTCATCATCCAGTAACACGACGGTGTCAGAACCCAGGCTCGGCTTTTGCCCGCCGCATTGCCTGAACCCCGCCAGGGCTTTTTCACGGGCAAGACGGATGACGTAATCGCGTGGTGGTTCACCGGCGATGACCGTTTCGTCTATGTCAGCAGGCTCAACGGTAAACTTGACCGCCAGTTGCAACATCAGTTCCCTGCGACGCGGCGACCCGGAGGCCAGCAATATGGATTTTTTTGATTTCATGCGCGATGGTAAGGGTGATTTTGTGTGATGGTCCAGGCGCGGTAAAGCTGCTCTGCCAACACCACCCTGACCAGTGGGTGCGGTAGGGTCAATGGCCCAAGCGACCAACGGGTATCCGCCCTTTGCAGGACTTCGGGGGCAATTCCATCGGGCCCTCCGATCATGAAGCCGACGTCCCGTCCATCACCCATCCAGCCTTCCAGCTTTTGCGCAAGTTGTTCAGTTGACCATGACTGCCCTTTTACATCGAGGGCGATAATATGGGCACGCTCAGGCATTGACTCGATCAGAGCCTGGCTTTCCGTGGCGGTCAGGCGCTTTGTATCAGCGTTTTTGCCGCGCTTGGAAAGTGCAATTTCGCGTATACCCAAGCTCAGGCCGGGCGGCATTCTGCGTGCATATTCATGCCACGCATCATTGACCCAGCCGGGCATACGCTGACCTACGGCTGCCACCTGCAGTTGCATCGGAAACTCCTTCGCTCAGACAGACGTGCTTACACCACTGCGGTGTTCGGCGCTGGCTTCCCAGAGTTTTTCAAGGTTATAAAATGCCCGGGTCTGGGGCAGCATGACGTGGACGATGACGTCATTCAGATCAACCAACACCCATTCACCTTCTTTGGCGCCTTCGATGCCCAGCGGCGCATGGCCTTTGGCCTTGGCGTTGACAGCCACGTGCTCAGCCATGGATTTGACATGGCGTGTGGAACTGCCCGACGCGACAACCATGCGTTCGGTCAGGGGGTTCCTGCCGGACACATCGATCACCTGGATATCGACTGCTTTAAAATCTTCTAATGAGGAAACAACAAGTTCTTGCAACTCATCCGTGGTTAATTCTTCTCGATCGTTTAAGGAATTCAAGTTTGAGCTTTACCAGTGGAAATTTATACCAATTCTAGCCTTCAGCGCGGTTCGCGTAAAGCTTGGGCTTGTTTATCGTCATTTGGTGCAGCTAGAAGTAAAGCCTGTTTTCCCTGATATATTCGAGCACCGGCGCCGGCAACATTGAAGCAGGCAGTTTTCCCTGCGCAAGGATATGCTTGATCCCTGTGGCAGAAACATCGACCAGGCCGACCTCGATCTGCATCACTTGCCCTGCCAGCGATGATTTCACAAGAGATATATCATCGGTCAGCCTGTGCTCCAATTCTGCGCTGAGCAGCTCGTTATACTCCACCGCCGAACCGGGCCTGGTCAGGATTATGATGTGCGCCAGCAAAAACAGTCGCCGCCAGTCGAACCAGGTGTGCAGCAAGTTAGCCGCATCCTGGCCCACCAGCAACATCAGCGGACGATCAGGGTTTTCGCGGCGCAATTCAGCCAGTGTCTCAACCATGTAGGACGGGCCTTTGCGGCGTGTCTCGCGGTCATCCAGTTCGAGATGCGGGAACTCACCCAGGGCCAGCCTGAGCATGTCCAGGCGTTGTTGGGTTGTGGCCTGCGGCGGGCCGCGATGGGCGGGCTCTCCGGCCGGCAACAGCACCAACCGTGTTAACCCGAGTTTTTTTCGCGCTTCCTCGCCACATCGCAGGTGTCCATAGTGGACGGGGTCAAAGGTGCCACCCAGTATGGCCAGCGCCTCGCCAATCGAGTTTGAATTCGGATATTGCACAAACAAACCGACCTGTTTCTAGGCCGCCAGTTTCAACAGAAGCACTTCAATGCTTTGCCAGGGATCGCCGCTTGCCCGACCTTTGCTTTGCCGGTCGATCAGCGACAGTAAACTGAATGCATCATACAGAGTTCGAGTGGCTAAACGTCTTGCCGCCGTACGAATGGTGTGTTGACGGTTGTGCCAGACATTGAGCCGTCTGAACACCACCCCCTCCGGTTCACCTCCACGCATCGCAAGCCGGAATGCCTCGGTGGTTCTCAACTCACGTAACAGGGCTCCCAAAAGCATGGGAATCGGCGTATCCATGCGTTTGAGGCCATTAGCAACCCGCAATGATTCGCGCAGGTTTCCGGTCAGCATGTGTTCGGCCAGGGCAAAGGCGTCAAAACGACTGCTGTTTGCAACCACGTTCAGCACGTCTTCGGCGGTAATCACCCCGGCGCCCTTCAGCAATGCCAGGCGATCAATTTCCTGTCGGGCCGCCAGCAGGTTGCCCTCCAACCGGTCTGCCAGTATCCGTATCACCTCAGGTTCGGGTTGCATGCCATGCTGCTGCATCCGCCGTTCAAGCCAGGCCGGTAACTCCTGTGGTTTGATTGGCCAGATATCCACCCGTTGACCGGCCTTTTCGAGGCTGGCGGCCCACTTTGATTTGCGTGATGAGGCATCCCAGGTTTCGCAGCTGACCATCAACAACATATTTGGATCCGGGTCGTTGGCCCATTCGGTCAATATCCGCGCACCCACGGTTCCGGGCTTTCCGCTACGGATACGTAAATCGATGATTTTCTGAGTGGCAAACAGCGAAGGCGCGGCTACCTGCTGCAACTCTGACCAGTCAAAACCACGTTCAACCTGGAGCAGTTCGCGCTCAATGAACCCCTTTGCATGTGCAGCTTCACGAATCTGGTCACAGCATTCCTGCAACAGCAACGGCTCTTCACCGCCGACCAGGTAAACCGGCGCCAATCCGCGCTTCAGACTACCGGCAAGCTGGTCGGGACGTAAAGGCATTGCTCAGTTGTAGGTGCCCAGGCGGCGAACCACCATTCTTGCAAGGCTGTCAGCCAGGTCATTGCGCAAAAACTCGTCCTCGCGTTCTGCTGCAAGAATATCCTGTTCGTTAAACGTGTATACCCGGCTTTGTTCAAAAGTCTGCATTGGAATCATTTCTTTGCCGTTAGTATCCAGCAAGCGGAACTGCACTGTGTGACGGATCAGGAATTCACGGACGCGCGCGTTGTCGCCGATGGACTGGATTTCCTTTCGGGTTTCGTTCAGCGGAACCTCCAATGCCGCCGCGCCTTCGGGCCCGGTAACAACCTGCACGCCGTTTTGCTCGAGCAATGTTTGAAGGCGCCGCGCAAACTGGCTGAAAGGCGATTGAATTTCAAGCCGTGTCTTTTGCATTTCAACCGGCAATTCAGCGCGGGATTGCAACTTGAAACCACAGGCCGCCAACAGCAATGTCGCCACTGTGATTATGATCAGGTGTTGCAGTTTCATCATGTTCTACCGTCAGGTGGCAACAATATTTAAAAGTTTGTCGGCGATGTGGATGACCTTGCGGATGGTCTTCCCATCGGTATGCCTGGTAACGTTCGGCTCAGCCATCGCGGCAAACATGGCGTTTTCCTTATCACTGCCCGGCGCCAGCTCGACGCGGGCGCGCAACTTGCCGTTGACCTGTATCACCAGGGTGATCATATCGCGCTCACGGGCTGCCTCGTCAACCCCGGGCCAGGCAGTATTGACCACACTACCTGTTTCACCCAGCATTTCCCACAATGTTTCGCATACATGCGGTGTGATCGGCGCCATCAGGCGTACAATTGCTTTCCAGGCCTCATCCAGAACCGCGCGGCTTTGCGGGCTGCGGTCTTCATACCTGCCGAGATGGTTGGTCAATTCCATCACCGCTGCAATGGCGGTGTTGAACGTCTGCCGGCGCCCTATATCGTCACTGACCTTGGCGATGGTGTCATGCACATGTCTGCGAAGCGTTTTCTGCTCTGCATCCAGGCTGGAAACATCCAATGCCTCGACTGCACCTGCGGCAATATGCCCGGTGCTCATGAACCACAACCTGCGCAGGAACCTGAATGCACCCTCGACACCCGAATCCGACCACTCAAGGGATTGGTCCGGCGGAGACGCGAACATCGAAAACAGGCGCACGGTATCGGCACCATACCGCTCGACGAGGTGTACGGGGTCTACACCATTGTTCTTGGATTTGGACATCTTCTCGATGGCGCCAATTTCCACAGGTAAACCATCGCTAAGAAGTTTTGCACCAATGATTTTACCCTTTTCATCCCTTCGTATTTCGACATCGGCAGGGTTCAGCCAGCTGGTACTGCCGTCGGCGTTGTCCCTGCGGAAAGTTTCGGCCACGACCATGCCCTGGCAGAGCAGCCTCGTGGCCGGTTCATCCGCTTTCAGCATTCCTGCATCACGCATCAGCTTGTGATAAAAACGGAAGTACATCAGGTGCAAAATGGCGTGCTCGATCCCACCGATATATTGATCAACCGGCAACCAGTAATTGGCGCGCTCATCGACCATGGCATCGGCGCCGGGTGAGCAATAGCGGGCAAAGTACCAGGATGACTCCATGAAGGTATCAAAGGTATCGGTTTCACGCTCGGCATCAACGCCGCATTTCGGGCAGGTCGTCTTGCGCCATTCGGGATCGGCCTTGATCGGGGACTGGACTCCCATAAAAGTGACGTCTTCGGGCAACACCACAGGCAACTGGTCCTCTGGTACGGGCAATGCGCCGCAATCCGGGCAATAAATGACCGGAATCGGGCAGCCCCAGTATCGCTGCCGGCTGACGCCCCAATCACGCAGGCGGAAATTGACCTTACGCTCGCCGATGCCTTCGGACTCCAGCCATGCCATGGCCTTTTCCTTGGCTTCCGCGACCCCCAGTCCATCCAGCCAATCGCTGTTGATGGCGACACCATCTTCAACATAGGCCTCACCTTCCCAGCCATCCGGCACCTTGACCGTTCTGACAATCGGCAAATCATGGGCCATGGCAAAATCCCAGTCGCGCTGGTCCTGGCCCGGGACCGCCATAATGGCGCCGGTGCCGTAGCCCATCAGGACATAATCGGCGATATACAGCGGTACAGGTTTACTCGTGAACGGGTTATACAAAAATGCACCGGTATTCACACCGCGCTTGTCCAGCGTTCCTTCTGCCGAAGTGCGGTCGGCCTCACTGGCCAGACCTGCGGTCCTGATAAACTCCTCCACCTGTTGACGTTGCGCTTCGCTTGTCACCTCCATCACCAGTGGATGCTCGGGGGCCAGCACGGCATAGGTCATACCGAAGGCCGTATCAGGCCGGGTGGTAAATACCTCGACAGATGATGCGCCCTCGGCAATACGCCCATTGGCATCACAAACCTGCATTCCAAACTGCGCGCCTTCCGAACGCCCGATCCAGTTGCGCTGCATGGTTTTGACCGCCTCCGGCCACTCGTCCAGATCATCAAGACCGGAAAGCAACTCGTCTGCGTAATCGGTAATTCGTAAAAACCACTGTGGAATATTACGTCGTTCCACCACCGCGCCGGAACGCCAGCCGCGGCCCTCGATGACCTGTTCATTGGCCAGCACGGTCTGATCAACCGGGTCCCAGTTGACCTCGGAATCCTTTCGGTAGGCCAGGCCCTTGTCCATCAGGCGGGTGAACATCAACTGTTCCCAGCGGTAATAATCCGGCGAGCAGGTGGCGAATTCGCGTGACCAGTCGTAGGCAAAACCGAGGCGTTGCAACTGCTTGCGCATATGCTCGATATTCGCGTAGGTCCATTTGGCAGGCGCGGTATGATGCTTGATCGCGGCGTTTTCCGCCGGCAGGCCAAAAGCATCCCAACCCATGGGCTGAAGCACATTTTTACCCAGCATCCGCTGATAACGGCTGATCACATCACCGATGGTGTAATTGCGAACATGCCCCATGTGAAGTGCACCGGACGGGTACGACAACATGGACAGACAATAGAATTTCTCCTTATCCGTATCTTCAGTGACTTCGTAAGTTTTTTGGCTATCCCAGCGCGCCTGTACGCGCACTTCGATTTCCAACGGGTTATAAGGGCTCTGATCCATGTTATATCCGGCCGTTTGGCCTGTCTGTTTATTGAGAGTGCGAAGCATAACCGACCCCAAGTGGACAAAAAAGAGTGATTCAGGTTTTATGCCTAAAATAGAGCCAGATAACTGATACTGGAATTCAGTTTGACGAGTGAGGGTATAAATGCCTGCCTCAACCGTGGATGTCTCCCTCAACCGACCGTTTAAAGATTCCCACGGCATAAGCCGGGATACAGGTATCTCCCCCAGAGACCGTCACAAACATGGATGTTTGTGACGAGACTCCAGGGATGGATTCACGGCGTGTCTCTGGGGGAGATAGCTGTGTCGCGGCGGTTTCTGAGGCACGACTTCATCAATTTCCGCAAAGTGAGACCCCGATGTCATGCTGGCCCCATTGATTATGGCGGCGGTTTTCGACGCACGGCTTCGTTGATTTCAGCAGAGGCAGAATTCCTATCGTGACGGCACTTTAATGCGCGACTTGAAGGATTCTTTATGGCTCCGATTATTTTTTGCGAATGTACTTCAGCAGGGCATCCAGTCCGTAGTTCTCCGGAACGCCTTCGGAATCGTCTTCGAGGGCTGGTTGGATGGCCTTTGCCACCACTTTGCCCAATTCGACACCAAACTGGTCATAGGCATTGATGTCCCAGATGACGCTTTCGACGAACACCTTGTGTTCATACATGGCTATCAGTTGTCCCAGGGTATAGGCGTTGAGCCTGTCCATCAGGATGACCTCTGAGGGCCGCTCACCGGGCATATACCGGTGCACGTCTTCTACCTTAGTGCCGAGGCCGTCGGTTCCCGTTGCCAATGCGGTGGCCTGTGCCAGCATGTTGGCCAGCAGACAGGCATGGGCTTCCCTGTCGTCGTGGTCGGGGTTGATCACACCGATAAAACACAAGGGCACAATGTCGCTGCCCTGGTGGAACATCTGGAACAGAGAGTGCTGGGCGTCGGTGCCCGGCTCACCAAAAATCACCGGGCTGGTGTCATAGGCGATAAACTCACCCTTGCTGTCCACAGATTTACCATTGGACTCCATCACCAGTTGCTGCAAATAGGATGCCAGTGAGCGCAATCGATTATCGTAGGGAATAACGCCGGTTGCCGGGTACCCACATACGTTACGGTGCCAGACAGATGTCAGTGCCGCCAGAACCGGCAGGTTTTTTTCCAATGGCGCGTCCAGAAAATGATCGTCCATTTCAGCGGCGCCGCGCAAAAACTCGGCAAATTGGCCCTCGCCCATTACTGCGGCTGCAGCCAGGCTGACGCCGGACCATATCGAGTAACGACCGCCTACCCAGTCGGGCAGATAAATGGTGTTGCCTGCAGAAACCCCAAACGCATCGACGGCTTTCTGATTTCCACTGATGGCAAATATACGCTCCAACGCAGCCTGCTCACCGAGAGCATCTACCATCCAAGCCTTGATACGACTCGCATGTAGCAGGGTTTCACCGGTTGTGAAACTTTTTGTGGCAACGATAACCGCGGTTTCAGAAGGATCCAGACGCGCCATCAATTCAGCACGTAAATGTGCATCAACCGAAGCCAGAAAATGCACCTCGGGCATCCCGCCTTTACCAAGTGCTTCGATCAGCAGTTTAGGACCCAGGTACGACCCGCCAATACCTATATGGATAATGTGACGGACTGGCTTTTCGCTGTCGGATGGCAGATGGCCAGCGGCAAAGGCAGAGGCAAATTCAAACATACGCTGTTTATTGTCTTTTACCCTCGCAACCGTTTCCGGATCAAGCTTCTCGAGCACCGCATCGCTGCGCATCGCCATATGTAAAGCCGGGCGCTTTTCGGTGAAATTGATATTTTCCGCATCAAAAAGCCGCTTCCGTGCCTTTTCCACACCGCTGGACTTGGCCAGTTTTAATAATTTGGAGAGCATTTTGCCCCCCATATCGATGCGCGAAAAATCCAGTAGCAAATCACCATGATTCGCACTGAAATTCTTAAACCGGTTTTTCGTTGCCAGGCGCTTGGAAAGCGGTTTTGTTTTAGGACTTATGTTGTATTTCTGCAACATATCGGGGAATTTTTTACTCATGATGTTTTTTCGCACCTCTTTTTATAGGATTCTGGTGATGGATAACAACATGATGGCCACCAGCAGTAATTCAAGTCTTTGATGGGTTGGCCCGGTCAAAAATCAGGCCTTCACAAAAAACGCCGATAATATTTTTATATTATTGTTTTTGTTATGTTTTTAACACATAAATTGCAAATCGTACGCACAAAAAAAATGCCCTTCTCCGTTCTTGGAGAAGGGCATATTTTGGAGTGATGTATCCGTCTTTTCGCGCCCTGCGACCCCGGTAAGTGTTGCAGTCTTACCAAGATTGGTTGTAATAATACCACTAATAACAACAATTGCAACCTTTTCTGGACAAAAAAACAACAAAAAGTACTTTTTGCCACAATTCATAACAGCATCGCACTTCCAGCTCTTTAGCGCAGGGCCCATCAGCGGGTAATTGCCCGCGATGGCAATCGACGAATATCACTGTCATCAATGTTTTCCATTAAGTTCCCAACATTACCATGACCGGGAATTTCCAGTGATTCGTCAAGCTCGCACAGCGGCACCAAAACAAACGCCCTTTCGTGCATTCGCGGGTGGGGAATCTGCAGGTCATTTGACCGGTACTGAAGTTTGTCATAAAGCAACAGGTCAAGATCTATAAGACGTGGGCCCCATCGCCGCCTGTCACGTTTCCTGCCCATAAGGTTTTCTATCGCCTGTAAGCGGCGCAACAATGATTGTGGATCAAGACTCGTCTCGACCTTGAGCACAGCATTGACAAAATCTTCCTGCTGCGGATCTCCCCAAGGTGGAGTCTGATAAAAGGATGAAACACATAAAACCTTGATCCGGTCATCTTCAGCCAGCAGGCTCAACGCCCGCTTAAGCTGATCAAGTGGGCCTTGCATATTGCTGCCCAAACCTATCCAGGCGATAGAATGATCATCTTTGTCGCGGCTAAGCAGCATCTTTCACCGGTATCCCGGAAATTGCAGCTGTGACCATACAGTCAGGACTTTACCGCCGACCGTTTTGGACGTCTGCGGCGCCGGCGCCGGGCCGGGGGCTCTGAGTCATTTTTATGATGCTCAGACTGACCGGTGTTCATTTTCACGCCTTTCTGCGCTTCGGTCCAATGATCACAAAGATCCTTCAAAGACTCGTCTTCAAAAGCCCTTAACAACAGAAAATCATAGGCCGCACGAAACCGGCGCTCGTTCATCAGGCCCTTGGCACGGCGGCCATGGGTATTGTTGAAGCGTGGCTGCAAGGTCCATATCTGGCGTGTGATAACACTGAACCGACGCGGTATGGCCGTTCGTGAGACCTGCTTTTCCAAAACTTCATCGGCGGCCTGGGACAGCGCCTGGACCTCAGGCTTTCCATCCGCCTGCAAAGTATCCGCCCTGGTACGCACCGGATGCCACAGCAGGGCGGCAAACAGGAATGCAGGTGTTACCGGTTTTTCTTCGGCGATGCGCATATCTGTATTTTTCATCGCCGTTTCCATCAATATGCCGGTTTTGAC
>JBFFWN010000055.1:0-16431 GCA_041570235.1 Lysobacterales bacterium
GGGCTTTGGATTTCTCCTGAGACTGGCTGTAGGCATTGATGATTGACGGAATACCGATAGCGGCCAGCAGACCGATGATCGCGACAACGATCATGATTTCAACCAGTGTGAATCCCTGTTTTTTCTGTTTTTTTCACTTAGTTGATGTTGCTATTTCACCGTAAAGCGTCCGGGCTAGGGCGGCGATACCAAATAGCACAGTAGGAATCAGCGCGAGCGCCATGGGCGCAACCGGTGACAAATAGAGCATGTTATTGCTTGGAATGGAGGTTGCTTCAAGAAACCCCAGCAATAAGACGCGTACTGCCACTGCCGCGGTCAAGGCCAAAGCGATCACCAAGCTGGGGTCAAGTCGGCGCCGGTACATAGCGAGGCTAAGCCAGAACAGGCAAGTAATCATGGTGAACGGCACACCGATTTCTGAGATTTTACTTTCGGTCACTGCCAACCCCCTGGCCATTTTAAAACGAAAACCATCTATGGGCGAAACCGGATCGGTACCGGTCGAAGATTGCCTGGCTGGCGCGAGTGTCCCGTTAGTGGCAAGGGAAAACGTGGCCAGTTGCTGCTCAGAACCGATGCTTGCACCCACCGACACCGGCGCGCCACCCAGGCTGATAAGCGTCCCGAAGACATCCCGGCTGGCGCGCAGGGTGTCCACTAGATAGTGGACACGCCACGGTGGCACCATGGTCTGACGATAAGGCAGACACTCGCCGGGATTCTGCTTACAGGCTATATCAATTTCGGTCGCCAGGCGCTGATAAAACGTACGCGCTTCCTGCGCGCTTTGATAATGGCCTGCTGCAGCCGTGACATCCCGCAAAGCCCACATGAACCAGCCTGAAAGAATTTCGGTGCAAGGCTTGATATTACTTTGTTCACACCCGGTCTTACGCCATGCTTCTCCCAGCCAACCTTCGAAAAAGGGTCTGAGCTCCCGTGCTGCAGAGCTGAATCGATAGGCTCGTTCCCGTGCGTCCCTCGGGAAAAGGACATAGCGTTGCCATTGATCGTGTTTGATCCGTGATAATGCTCCATAAGCCGCCTGAAAATCTGCAGAGCGAAAATCATTATTGCGAAAGACGTCATACTTGACATAATTGAGCGAATTCACCGTCCCGATAACGAAAAGCATCGGTATCAATGGCAGGGCAAGGTAAAGCGCGGAGAGCTTCCAGTGCCGTAACATCGGCCGCCGCGACCAAGCCCAGTGGGCGATGATGATCGCCAATGCCGGCAAGAGCCAGATGCCTTCTTCCCTGGTTAACCAATAGATACCGGCCACAAGGCCCAGCATTAACAACCAAGGCCACTTTTCTCGCAGTTCTTCGGCGACCGAATCTGTTCTTTGTACGACGAAGCACCTAATGGCCAGTCCCAGCAAAAACAGTGAGAGACTAACGTAAATGCCCTCGCGAATAACTCGCCCCCCGACATCGGGAGACCAAGCAGTTGGGATAAAGGCTAGCAGGGCAAATGTAAACAAAGTCGCCCACTGAGTCGCGTAGATGCGGCCCAGCATTGAGGAGAAGAACAAGGCGGCCGAAAGGTAAAGCAGGTGTTCAGAAAACTTTAGCGGTAAACCGGTGACATGGTTGACAAAAATAAATACCGGGTAAGCGACACCCTTGGCATGCGTTAAATTGTCATATACACCAAGCCAGTCACCCTGCCATATGTAGCCCGCTAGCTTTATGAACAAGAAGTCGTCGTGCATAGCGTTACCGATTGCGAAAATCGGAAAAGCTGCACGCAACCACATGGAAATTACAAATATCGCGGCCAAGGCCACATGATACCCGCGTATCGCCAGCCAGACATTTTGTATTTTACTCGCAGAGTAGTGGGGATATTTCATGTCATAAGCGGCTCATGACCATTGGTTCCGGTGTGGTTCTTCGAAGGCAAGATCAGGGAACCTAAACGCCCATTTTCAGTAAGTTAGAAATAACCGTAAATTGTACCGCAAAAACTAAAAAGACAAAAGTTGGAGAAAAGCCGAAAAAGTCGGGAGAAAAACTCGTAACATCGAGGCCTATATAATGTGGATGAAGAAGGAGTAGGCATATGTCTGAAACAATACAGATCCGCCATGCGACACCGACTGATGCCCGGCAGATCAGTGAGCTGGTTTCGGCCGTTACACGCCAACACATAGGTCCGCAGTTGTCCGGGACAGGTCTTCAGGTTCTGCTTCGGAGCATGGATGAAGAGTCGACCAGAACAAGGTTGGTAGATGCGTGGCCAACATTTTGTGCTTTTCGGGACGGGACTCTTGCTGGCGTGCTCGTCATCAAGCCCCCTTGTCATCTTTATCAACTTTTCGTCCGTTCCGAGATGCATGGAAACGGTATTGGCCGGTGCCTGTTTGAAGTGGCGGAAAAACGTGTCATCGAAGATACCGGGGATGGCCTCAGAACTGTCAATGCCTCGCTCAATGCGGTTGGAGTCTACAAGCGGTTCGGCTTTGAACTTAAGGGGTCAGCCATGGAGCACGATGGTGTCAGCTTTCAACCGATGATCAGAATTCCCGGCTAGACAATGCTTTTGCCTGTTGAATTTTTGCCTGTGCTATCGTATTGGCAAATAGGTCTGACAATGAACCGAAAAACCTTAACTGACAGAGGGGCGAATGCTTATGAGAATTTCCGGAACATTTGAAGCTGTTCTCGAAACCATGGATACCTACGCGACAGGCCAGCAAGGTGTCACGCTGGCTAGGATGTCAATCGACAAAACTTTTCGGGGTGAACTCGAGGCTATCAGTACCGGGGAAATACTGAGCGCTTTGACGCCTGTACCGGGGTCGGCGGCTTATGTTGCGATCGAGCAGGTGGTGGGCAGCTTGTCAGGTAAAAGCGGTAGTTTCGTACTGCAACATTTTGGCACCATGATGGATGGTCAAAGCCGCCTGGTGCTTGAAGTTGTGCCGGATTCTGGTTCGGGCGAGTTGAAAGGCCTGAGTGGAGAGATGGCCATCAGGATAGAGGGCGGCGAGCATTTTTACGATTTTAATTATGATATGCCGTAGCCTGTTGCCCTGTGGGTGCAGGCTGCATGCAAACAAAAAATGGAATTGAGATCCTGATGATCATACTTTTGTTTTTCACCATATCGGCTAGACTATAACCAAAGATAAAGTCAATCAAACTGCGGAGAGTGATTTATGAGTTATTCAATCACCATTAATGGCAAGGTGCATACAACCGATGTTGATGGCAACATGCCCTTGCTCTGGTTTTTGCGTGACACGTTGGAAATGACCGGTACCAAGTACGGTTGTGGAATGGGTGTCTGTGGTTCCTGCACCGTTCACCTTGATGGTCGCGCCGTGCGTTCCTGCCTGATGACGGTCAAGGTGGCCGATGGCAAACAGGTAACCACCATTGAAGGCTTGTCCGCCGATGGCAGTCACCCCTTGCAGATTGCCTGGCTGGATAACAATGTACCCCAGTGCGGTTATTGTCAGGCCGGTCAGATCATGACCGCTGCGGAATTATTGACAAAAACTCCAAACCCCAGCGAAAAGGATATCGATGAAGCCATGCAGGGCAACATCTGCCGCTGTGGTACCTATAAGCGCATTCGCAAGGCTGTCGCCGATGCCGCTAAACAGATGAAGGGGGCTTAAGATGAAAACAGTTGATAAAACCTCAGCCGGTATCAGTCGCAGGGATTTTCTCAAGGCCTCGGGCCTGTCCGCGGGCGGCCTGATGATCAGCGTCTCTTTGCCGGCAAGTCTTTTGGCTTCCACCGGGGATTCGGCTCATGAGCTGAACGCATTTGTCCATATTGCCGAAAATGGGGATACCACCATTTACTGTGGGCGTTGTGAAATCGGACAAGGTATCAGCACGGCGTTGCCGGCAGCGGTGGCAGATGAACTGGAGGCCGATTGGTCGAGGGTCAAAGTTCTGCAGGGCGATGCCGACAAGAAATATGGTCCCCAGGATACCGGTGGATCTCAAAGTATTAACAAGATGTTCGCTCCGATGCGCAAGGCCGGCGCCGCTGGCAAGGAAATGCTGATCACCGTGGCGGCGAGCAGTTGGGGGCTTCCGGTGGCCGACTGTTATGCCAGTTCGCACGCTGTCTATAACAACGTCGATGACCGCAGCTTTCAATATGGTGAGCTGGTATCAAAAGCCGGTAAGCTGCCGGTGCCTGAAAACCCCACACTGAAGAGCCGTGACCAGTTCCGTTATATCGGTAAACCCATACAGCGTCACGACCAGGCCGAGATGGTGGTTGGCAAGCGTGTCTATGGTGCAGACGCAAAGGTGCCGGGGGTTAAATATGCGGCCATTCGGCATGTGCCGGTACTGGGTGGTTCGGTCAAATCCGTCAACAGGGAAAAGGCCATGGCGATGCCTGGTGTGCTCGATGTTGTGGTTATCCCCAGGTTTGAGAATGCCTACGGCTCGATTGGCGGCGTCGCGGTGGTTGCCGACAATACCTGGCTTGCCGAGCAGGGGCTGGAGGCGTTGGAGATCGAATTCGAGTTGGGTGAAAACGTTTCTTACAACACCGACGAATACAAGCAGCAACTGGTCAAAAATGTTGAAGCGCCGTGTAAAAGTGAATTCGAAAAAGGATCCGTGGACAAGGCATTTAAAGAAGCCACGGTGCGCCATTCGGCGACCTATGTCGGCGGCCATCTTTCGCACTCTCCGATGGAGCCCATGGCCAGCCTGGTATGGGTACAGGATGACAAGTGTGAGATATGGGCATCCACACAGGACCCGGCGGGTATCCAGCGAACAATCGGCGCCTATCTCGACCGCAATCCGGAAGATATCATCGTGCACGTGATGATGTCTGGTGGTGGTTTTGGACGAAAATTCAAATGCGATTACGTCCAGGAAGCGGCCGCTATTTCAAAAGCCGTGGGCGCACCCATACAGCTGACCTGGTCGCGTGAAGAGGATACCCGGACGGGCTATTACCATTCCTGCAGCGCGCAGCATATCGAGGCTTCCGTGGACGCCGAAGGTAATGTGAGCGGTTGGTTACATCGAGCGGCATTTCCGCCTATCGGTTCGACCTTTAATCCTGCCGTGGTCCAACCCACAAAAGCCGACCTGTCCGCTATTAGCGATCACCCTTATGGTATTGAAAACATGCAGGTTGAATCAGGCATGGCAAAGGCCCATACGCGGATTGGCTGGTACCGGGCTGTCTACGCCATTTTTTACGGTTTTGCCATCAACGGGTTCACCGACGAACTCGCACACAAGGCCGGTGTGGATTCCCTGCAGTTTTTGAGAAAAATCTACGACAACAACAAGAATCCGGAACAGGCCGAGCAGGTCCGGCGCAGCCGCGCCTGCCTGGACAAGGTGGCAGAGATGGCCGGTTGGGGCAAGCGACTGCCGCCAAACCACGGTATGGGTATTGCGGTGCATCATAGTTTTGCGAGTTATGTCGCGATGGTGGTGCATGTCGAGGTCCATGGTTCTGATGTCACTGTTCACCGCGTTGACTGCGCCGTTGATTGCGGCCTGGTGCTCAACCCCGATATCGCTACTGCCCAGATGGAAGGGGCCGTGATCATGGGTGTGGGTTTGGCCCTGAATACCGAAATACGCTTTGAAAACGGCGCCGTGGTTAATTCCAACTTCCACAATTACCCGGTACTGCGAATCAGTGCCGCGCCGAAAGAGATCAATGTCAGTTTCATCGGGCAGGAGGAAGGCCCAACGGGGCTTGGTGAGCCCGGAGTACCGACGCTGGCGCCGGCTTTAGCCAACGCCATATTTGCCGCCAGCGGCAAACGTTACCGGTCTTTGCCTATCAAAATGGCCTGAGTTTCAAAGGGCGCTGCCTCGAGCGAGGTAGCGCCCTTTGGTGTTATTGGCATGGCCCACCGTTGCCTCCTGGCAACGGTGCTGACCAGGTTTTCCCGTTTGCCTAGTTGCCGGTCCCCGGGACACCGCGTCCCGGCGTCCACGGTACACCGGCCTTATCCAGGGCCTCTCGCAGGGCTGGCACATCTACTGCAAAAATCCGGTCAAGCGCAGATTGCACGCTGGCGAATGACCTTTCGGCAATTTCCAGGCTTTGCTCATGCATCGGTGCAGGCCCGTAGCTTGAAAATGCCGTGCCCATTTGCGCCACATTAAGACGCCTGCTGATGGACACAGGCCCACCGGCATTTGCAAGATCACGCCTTGCATCGCCGGACAAGGCCAGTTGCAGGTCCATCAATTCCAATTCCAAAGTCCTCGCCATTGCCCTCAGATCGCCCTGCGTACCCGAGCGCAGCAGGGTCTGCTTAACAGCGGCAAGCTCGGCCAACAGGGTCTTGATCGCCGCTTCCGCACCCTTGCCTTTGCGCAGCATGTCGTCGAGTCGCTGACTGAAAGCGGCTACTTCTTCCGGGCTGGCGGTTGCCAGGCTGTTCTGACGCATCATTTTGACCAGAATTTCGCTCTGCTGGCCGGTATCTTTGAGTTCACCATTGATACGGGTAGCCATGCTGACGGTATAGTTACCCGGTGCCGCCAGGGGACCACTCATGACGATATAACTGTCCTCTGGCTTGCTGGTCCAGGGTGTGGATTCGGGATAACGCAGGTCCCAGGCCACGCGGTGGAAACCGGCCTCGGCCGGGCCTTCCAGTTTGCGCACGACTTCGCCCTTGTCGTTTCGTATGGTCAGCAGCACGGCAGGCTCTTCCTCGGCTTGCTCAGCACGTAGCGCCGGCCAGCCGGGGTAGGGCGTATCGCCACCCTGTTTTTCGATTTTCTTTTCGCGTTCACGGCGCCTTTCTTTTGCCGTCATGATGGTTTCGGGCAGGTAATAGTTGATCACCGCGCCGAATGGCGGGTTGTCTGCAACGTAATAGGAGTCACCCTGTGAAGCCTTGCTGCCGGTGCGGAATTCACCCAGTGGCATTCTTGGCAAATACCACCATGCATCGCGGACCGGGAACAGCATGGATTCGGAGGCAAGATTTTTGGCTGTTAAACCGCGCAATGCGGAGTAATCATCGAGGACGAAAAAGCTGCGCCCGAAGCTGGCGGCAACCAGGTCGTTTTCACGTGTCTGGATGGCCAGGTCGCGAATGGCGATATTGGGCATGCCACCGGAGAGTTTGACCCACTTATCATTTCCCAGGGTAAAAAACACACCAAACTCCGTGGCTGCAAAAAGCAGATCCTTGTTCACGTGATCCTGGACAAGGCGCCAGACGACGTGTCGTTCCGGCAGGCCTTCGCTGATGCTTTTCCAGCTTTTACCACGGTTGCTGCTCTTCAGGATATAGGGTGAAAAATCACCTGATTTGTGATCATCCACCACCACGTAAACGGTGTCGGCGTCAAACAGGTCCGCCTTTATATCATTGACAAAAAAGTCCTCCGGAACATCGGGTAGGCGATCGATGGCTTTCCAGTTGCCACCGCCATTTTCACTGACATGGATTCGGCCGTCATCGGTGCCCGCGTACAACAGGCCTTCAACCACTGGAGATTCCGACAAAGAAGTGATGGTGCCGTATTGTGACATCGCCATCAGGTCCCAGGCGGAGTCAAAACTCCAGACCCGCCCCATCATCGGCAGTTTCATACGGTCGCGGGCATGACTGAGGTCACCACTGATGGCCGTCCAGCTATCACCACGGTTATCGCTGCGCCAGACCCGCTGACTGGCATGGTAGATGCGTTTGGAGTCATGCGGGCTGATCAATATGGGCGCATCCCAATTAAAGCGCTCCGATTTCTCGTTCTCGCCGGGTTGGGGCTGGATGTAGACGATTTCACCTGTCTTGCGGTCAAAACGCACCAGGTTGCCCTGCTGCCATTCGGAATAGATGATATCCGGATTGGTCGGATCGGCGGCAGACTGGTGCCCATCGGCAAACACGGTGACAAACCAGTCGCTGTTGCGGATGCCATGTACATTATCAGTGCGTGATGGCCCACCCTGGGTATTATTGTCCTGGGTGCCGCCGTAGATATTGTAGAAGGGCAGATCATAGTCGACCGTCACCTTGTAGAACTGCGTGATGGGCATGTTGGCGAAAAATTTCCAGGTGGCCGTACCGTCAAATGATTCGTAGACACCGCCATCGGTGCCGACCATCAGGTAATCCGGATCATCGGGATTGAATACGAGGGCATGGTAGTCGCCATGTACGGTGGGGTTTTTGACGGGCAGCATGGTTTTACCGCCATCGACGGTACGATGCAGTGTCGGTGCAACCTGGTAGACGGTATCGATATCGTGCGGGCTGGCAAAAATTTCCTGGTAGTAATGCGGACCTGTGCCGCTGTAGATCTCGTCGCTCTGCTTTTCCCAGTTTTCACCGCCGTCGGTAGAGCGCCAAAAACCTCCCGTGCGTTGTGCCAGCTCGATCGTTGCATAGATGACGCTGCTATCGACTGGGGAGATGCTCAAGCCAATCTTGCCCTTGTCTTCTTCCGGAATTCCCTTTTTCAATTCACGCCAGGTTTTGCCGCCATCGGTGGATTTGTGGATACCGGATTCCGGGCCGCCGTTCATCAGCGCAGCAACATTCCGGAAACGCTGGTGAAGGGAAGCGAAGACGATATCGGGGTTGCCCGGGTCGAGGTGTACTTCGTTGGCGCCTGTATATTGCCCGGCGGAGAGGATTTTCTTCCAGGTCTTTCCGCCATCGGTGGTCTTGTAAAGACCGCGTTCACCGCCGGCTGACCAAAGTGGGCCCTGGGCTGCCACGTAAACCACGTTGGAGTCTCTTGGGTCTACGGTAATCATGCCGATGTGTTCGGAGTTTTTCAGGCCCATATTGGTCCACGATTTGCCACCGTCGATGGATTTATAAACACCATCGCCATAGGCGACATGTCGTCCGCCGACATTTTCACCTGTTCCAACCCAGACGGTATCAGGATGATTGGGGTCGATCGTGATACAGCCGATCGAGTAAGAGCCTTCTGAGTCGAAAACAGTTGTCCAGGTGGTGCCACGATTTTCGGTTTTCCAGACACCCCCGCTGCCTACACCCACATACCATGTGCTGCGGTCACCCGTGTTGACGGCAATGTCGGCAATACGCCCGGCGGTCATTGCCGGCCCGATGTTGCGCCACTCAAGTCCTTTCAGGCTGGACTCGTTGAGCCCTGGCTCCGGCGCTTTATTGTCATCTTGGGAAAACGCGTTTATGTGAATTAATAAAGCGAATATTAACAATATATTGCGAGTAAAAATCAACATGTTCTCTCCAGTTTTTTTCAGGGTGTGTCGGCTTCAATGATTTCATAGCTGGTCTTAATATCTGCAAGGGCTGCCATCTGGGCAGATGCCGAGCAGTACTTCTCCATGGCAAGATCAATGGCGCGCTGGACGCGGTTTTCCTTGATGTCGATGCCTTTTACAACAAAGTGTAATTCGATATCGGTGAAATATTTGGGCATTTCCTCGCGACGTTGGCCGCCTATTTCCACCCAGGCATCGATGACTTTCTGACGGCCCTTTTCCAGGATCATGACAAGGTCGATACACGCGCAACTGCCAGTGCCCAATAGCAGTAATTCCATGGGTGATAGCGCGGTCTTCTTATCACCATCAATCACCACGCTGTGACCGTTGACGCCTGTGCCGATAAATCTCAAACCGCCGGCCCATTTGACCTTGTAATCACGTTCCATCCTCAATCTCCGGTTTTAGTGTTGTTGGTTTAAACTGTTTTGGGCCAATATTTTCTTCGGTGTTTGCGTGCTGCGGGTAAAGAATCTGCTAACATTTCAATTTAAAGGCCCTGCTGCATGTGATAATAACAATTTCGCAGCCAAAAGATGATGATTAAGTTGGGAGACAGATAGTGGATGACAGGTCAAAGGTGGAAGCGGCCATTAACAAGTTTTTCGAGGCGCTCAATATTGACGATGCCAGCGATGTGCCGCTTGCCAAAGACGTAGAGTATTACGGCATGTTTTCACCCATTCCAAAGTGCGGTGAATCTGATGTACGCGAGTATATAGAACAGATCGCGCCGTTCATGGAAAACGAGACATACCGAAAGAGCATCATTGAGGGCGGGTCGGTGGCCGTGATGGGCGAATTTGATTCCGTCAATGGACTTCATAACAAGGGTGCTTACTTTTTTGAAGTCGAGGATGGCCTGATCCAGGAGATTCGCGCGGTTTTCGATACCCGGCGGATGTTTGAAGGCAAAAAAGCCGTTTGATTTACACGTCACAGGTTTTCAACTCAGGAATCATCCGTACTGATGGTTTTTGATCTGCATACGCATACCTTTTGTTCCGATGGTGTACTGGCGCCTTGTGAACTGATATCGCGCGCCATTGAAAAGGGCGTTGATACACTTTCGATCACCGACCACGATACCCTTGATGCCTATCGCGATCTGAAATTCCAGCATGACAAAATTAACCTGGTTGCAGGCATAGAACTTTCGACCGAATGGCGTAACACCGGTGTTCATGTTCTCGGTCTCAATGTTGACATAAACAGTGAGGCCATGAAGACGGCCGTGCGCCTGCAATCTGAGTCACGCGGGCAGCGTGCGCTGCAGATCGCTCAGCGTCTTGAAAAAAAGGGTCTCAAGGGCGTCTTTGAAGGTGCGAGCAAGTTAACCAGCGGGTCATATGTCGGCCGGCCGCATTTTGCGCGCTTTTTGGTGGAATCCGGCCAGGTGGACTCCATCAGCAAAGCATTCAAGGATTACCTGGGTGACGGCAAGGCCGGGGATGTCAGGCACCACTGGGCTGGTCTTGGCCAGGTTATTGACTGGATAAGGGACGCCAGGGGAATTGCTGTGCTGGCGCATCCTCTCAAGTACAAGTTCACCCGGACGCGATTGAAGCTTTTTCTCGATGATTTTATTGCAGCAGGAGGGCAGGGTATGGAAGTGGTATCGGGCCAGCAATCCCCGCAGCAGACCAGCGACATGGGCCGCCTGTGTGAGCAATATGGCCTGCTGGCCTCCTGCGGTTCCGATTTTCATATGCCCGGTAAACCCTGGGCCGAACTGGGTTTTTTCAGCCATCTGCCCCATCGTGTAAAACCGGTGTGGGAATCCTTCTGAAGTAAGACACTGCAAGGCCTTGGCGGGCCCGGCGGGTAGCACGTTGAAATCCAGACGAAGTCAATGTCGTGCAACCCCGAGATTAACCATTGCCTTGGCACATGGGGCTTAGAGTAAGTGCGACAGGAGTGTATGGGAGTGATATGCTAGAAAGCGGCGATTACCCCTGCCACTGATTCGGAGAATCATCATGACAATATGCCCAGTTGCGCTTACCGCAGGCTGTAAGAAATGCCCCATATATGCCATTTGCCCGGTCAAAGGTATTATTGGTGATTATAAGCCGGACGACAAAAAGGCATCCGGGTCAAAAAAGACCGGGGGTAAATAACGTTCTGATGTTATGAGCCGACTGGTTCTGTTCAATAAACCCTTCAGGGTGTTGTCGCAATTCCGCGAGTCGGGCGACAAGGTAACACTCAGCCGGTATTTTGATGACCCCTCATTGCGTATTGCCGGCCGCCTCGATTATGACTCGGAAGGCTTGCTTCTATTGAGCGACAACGGCCGTTTGGTTCAGCAGATCAGCCATCCCCGTTTCAAGCTGCAGAAAACATATCTCGCACAGGTCGAGGGTGAGCCGGACAGGGCTGCGCTGGAACTGCTGCGTTCAGGCATTGAGCTCAAAGACGGGATAACCCTGCCGGCAAAGGTAAAGAAGCTGGCTCAGCCACCACAATGCTGGCCGCGTGATCCGCCGATTCGCTATCGCGCCGCCATTCCGACGACCTGGCTGGAGCTGACCATTGGTGAGGGGCGAAACCGCCAGGTGAGACGGATGACCGCAGCGGTGAATTTTCCAACCCTGAGGCTCATCAGAACCCGTGTAGGGGAGTGGTCGTTGGGCGATTTGATGCCTGGCGAGTCTGTTTCGCTTTCCCTTCAGGGTCTGCTGTAAATCGAGTACTGCACGATCATTCTGCACGATTATTCGTGATCAGGTGCCACAAAACGTTTCGGTGACCATTTCCTCCAGGCGCGGCGGCAAAGCATAACGTGAGTCCCCGGGCTTGAATGTGAAGGGTCGCGACAGCGTATCCACCAATTGATGAAAGGGCTCAAAGTCCAGGTGTTTTTCAGCGGCTTGAATGGCTTCCTCAACCAGGTGATTGCGCGGTATGAAAACCGGGTTGACGGCATACATTTGAGCCTGGCGTTGCGATGCCGGTACTGAATCGGTGGCCAAAACTTTTTCCCAGCGTTTGAGCCAGGGCGCAAAGGCAGCCGGTAAATCGAATATCGAGTCCACCGTGCCGGCGGAATCTGCCGTCATAACCCGGTCGGACAGGTGTCTGAATGTCAGGGTAAAGTCGCTGCGCTCCTCCTGCATCAGGCTGAACAGGTCCTGGATGAGGGCGTCAGAATCCGCGCTGTCTTCAGAAATGCCCAGTTTTCTCAATACCTGTTGTTTGAAGGCCTGTTGATATTTGTCGGGAAAGACATCCACTGCCGCCTGTCCGGATGCCAGCGCTTTTTCCGGATCACTATTCAACAGGGGCAGCAGTGCCTGTGCCAGGGCAGTGAGGTTCCAGTGGGCAATATGGGGTTGGTTGCGATAGGCGTAGCGGCCGCCATGATCGATTGAGCTGAATACGGTGTTGGCGTTGAATGTATCCATAAAGGCGCAAGGCCCATAGTCGATGGTCTCGCCCGACAGCAGCATGTTGTCGGTGTTCATCACGCCATGTATGAATCCCAGCGACTGCCACCGGGCGACGAGCTTCGCGGTTCGATCAATGATGTTGTCAAGCAATGCGCGCGCGCGATCTTTTTCATCGGCAATTGCCGGGTAGTGGCGCTGGATCACATGGTCCACCAGCAGTTCAATGGCCTCGAGATCCTGCCGGGATGCGAAGTACTGGACGGTACCAATGCGAATATGGCTTTGTGCAACACGGGCCAGCACCGCCCCGGGAAGGCTGCGTTCCCGGAATACTTTTTCACCGCTCAAAACGGCGCCCAGTGCACGGCTGGTGGGCACGCCAAGTACCGTCATGGCCTCGCTGACGATGTATTCGCGCAATACCGGTCCCAGCGGCGCGCGGCCATCCCCGCCGCGTGAATACGGCGTACGGCCCGATCCTTTCAACTGGATATCAAATCGCTGTCCGTTTGTATCAAGCACTTCGCCGATCAATATGGCGCGGCCATCGCCCAACTGCGGGTTCCAGCCCCCAAACTGGTGTCCTGCATACACCGTGGCGATGGGCTCGCTGTTATCCGGAATAAAGTTCCCGGCGAGAAATTCGACGCCCTGCTGCGATTCCAGCCATGACACATCGAAGCCCAGCTGCCTGGCCAGATCATGATTGACACGTATCAGGACCGGGTCGCTGACCGGTATGGGCGACAGGCGGCTGAAAAACTTTTCCGGAAGTCGTGAATAACTGTTATCGAAGTGTGGCCAGTTTTTTTGGGTCATTGAATGTGTGGGGTTTTGTCTGCTTGATCAAGGACTGTAACCATACAGTAATTTGCCTAAACCTGACCACAACCATAGAATCCATCTATTCTTTATTCAGAGCCAGAAACTGGCCGGGAAATCAGGCATGAGGCGTCGACACAAGAGACCGGCTGGCAAACCGCAAACCATCGATTTTGAGATTGATCACATCGACCCGATGGGGCAGGGCGTATCGAAACTGGATGGAAACATTACTTTTATCAAGGGCGTGTTGCCGGGAGAAACCGGTCAGGCCGAGGTTTACAAACGTGCGAAAGGTGTGCGCTTTGCCAGCCTCAAGCATCTGGATGCCACGGCCACCAACCGCATTGAAGCGGTCTGTCCGCATTTTGAGAGGTGTCCGGGCTGCCAGTATTTGCATACCGATTACGACAGTGAACTGATGTACAAGCGCGAGGCGCTCGGCAGGCACCTGGCCGGCCTGGGTATAGATACTGATGATATCGAGGTGGTCAGGGCGCCGCGGCGGCTTTCCTATCGTAACCGGGTGCAATTACATTACCGGCACAAATATATCGGCATGCTCGACAGCATTAATAACGAGGTCCTTGAAATACCTGGTTGCAGGATACTTCGCGAGGAACTGAAAGCGGCTTTTGATGAACTGCAAACAGGAAAGTGGACCGGCTCTCATTCAGGTCATGGCCATTGCGAACTGTATTACAGGTCTGGCCAGGTGAGTGTCGAATGGGACCGGGATTATGCCCATGGCGGCTTTTCCCAGGTTTATGAAGAAATGAACCAGGTATTAAAACAGCGGGTGCAGGATCAGCTTCGAAAACTCGGCACTCAGCGGTTGCTGGATCTTTTTTCAGGCAGTGGCAACCTGTCAGAGGGTTTTGCCGCTGCTGGAGGGGAAAGGGTTTTGATAGACAGCTATGCCGGCGGGCAAAGCGGCAACCTGCCGCAAGGTTTCGAGCAGATGGATTTGTATGACGAAAGATCCCTCGCCAACTTTGTCAGAAAATCCAATAGCGGTAACTTCGATGCCGTGCTGCTTGATCCGCCAAGGCGCGGCTTTCCGGCACTGGATCTGTGGGTCAAAAAAATCAAACCCCGTCACCTGCTTTATGTCAGCTGCAACCCGGCCAGCCTGGCACGTGACCTGGGCAATCTGAAAGGGCGCTTCCGGATCAAAACCGTGCAATTACTGGATTTGTTCCCGGCAACCTCGCATTTTGAAACCCTTTTGGTCCTTGAGTTTATCAAGCCTGCCCGCTGAGGTTCAGGCAACCCGCCTGGTTTTGTTCCCGGGTTCTCGAGGTACGGTTCTTTCCGGTTTCTCAATGATGCCGCGTTCCGATACCCAGAATGCGCCTTTGACACCGTCCAACCCCATTTTCCTGGCGCGGATCGCCATGCTCCTGGCAAGTTCCTCGCCATATTTATTGACCGAGAAATTGACGCTGACCTTTTTACCATTATCGCCGGGCCAGCTTGCCTCCCAGTACCATGTTTCCCTGTAGCTGCCGTCGCGTAATTTATAGCCCTTGGCGTAGGTGCAAACACCGGGGATACCGGACTGGTTGTTTGAGCGCTTGATCAGGCAGACCTCTTTTCGACTGATAGGCGGAAACTTGCGCAGCAGTTCATCACGGTACTTTTGAGCGAGCTTTAAAGCACGTTGGCGACCACCATGCTTTTTGTCAGGGAAGTTTTCCACCAGGCGTTTTCCACGACGACGAAGGCTGACCCGCCAACCATGCGAGCGCCGCTTTTCGTCGTCGTATCTCGATATGCCGTAATTGATTTTTGCTTCTTTTTGAGAGTCGTTCATGAAGTACTGTTTCCCTTTTGTTACCGTCTGTCTGCAAAATGGCCGGCAAAATGCGCGGGCCATCCAATGCCTTTGCACTGGATAGATGCAAATTGCGTACCAAATGGTAATTTGGGGAAAATAGCGTTATTGGGTGGAAATTCACCGGGGGCTGGGCGAATAAAGCACCTGATGTGTGCATCATTGCACCGCTTTGGTGTTTATCAATGCCCTTATTCGTTATTCGTTCCGGCGTGTTTTCTCCCATGAGAAAGCCGGGTATTCCGGGAATTTGAGTTTGATGTTTTCTTCGCCAGCAGCTACACGTTGCCTGGCCGCCTGGCGCAGGGCATCCATGTCGACGGGCACCTGCATCCTGAACTTGCTTATCTCATCCCAGGTCTTGTCAGACCATTGATCGCGATCACCGTTCTTATAGGCCTCGAGCATTGGGGTCAGCACTGCATAGGCCTCGTATAAGCGGTCTGCCTGTTGCTGTTCAAATGCATCAATTTGCGTCAGCAGACTGGTCAACTGCTCAGCTTGTTCCGCTTCCATGCGAATGGCACCGAGGTCTGTAGCCGCCATCGACTCGAAATAATCCAGCGAGTCCTGCATGTTGATGTTTGCGGCAGCGCCCCACTGGTGACGGTTGTTCGCGTTGATCAGCTTGCCGCTGGCAGGGTCGATGATCAGAACGCTTGGCGTCGCATACCAGACCGGTTCGCCCAGGCTGGTGATCACATCCTTGCCCTTGTCCAGGTTGCCGACATCGACGAATACCGTTTCATAACGATCATCGATCAGCTGGCTCAAGGGGGGCGTCTCAAGACGGGCTGCAAGCGCGCGGCTGTCGTGACACCAGTTCGCACCCATGACTACCAACACCAGCTTGTTGTCTTTGAGGGCTTTCTCCTTTGCGGTTTCAATACTGCCCAGGGCATCGCCCGGCAGGAAGTTTTCACCGGTTCTGTCGCCCTGCGGTGGCTGATCATCCGACGCCAGCACGAACGGGCCAGTAAGGAAAAGGCATGCCAGCATGCAGATGCTGGTGATATGGGTCAGCTTATGTTTTTTTGTTATCACATCGTTATTGCCCCAGCCACGCATCCATCTCTTCTTTGTGGTTCTGTACCTTGGCAACGCACAGTTCGATACCTTCCAGGGTCTTGGCAA
>JBFFWN010000056.1:0-16231 GCA_041570235.1 Lysobacterales bacterium
CCAGAATGGTGAATTGGCGGATAGGGCAATAAATGCTGGCAATGCCGGAATCAAATGTGACATCGCACGTATGGCCTCGTCACCCGAATGCATACCGATATGCACGTGCGTGCCAAAGGTGATGTGAGAATGTGCCAGGTAACCACAATTTGCCTCAATCCGCTGATAACGTTGAAAAGGCGTTATTAGCGCCAGTCGTCTGCAGAAAGGGTGGGTACCGGCACTGCAGACGCGCATTTCGAGTTCACGGCAACGTCGTAACACCTGTGCCAGCAGCTGGCGTATATGCGCGATGGCTGCTTCGCTCGTATCGGCAACACAACTGGTCAGCTCAACACACGACTGGATGTATTCGGGTTTGACAAATTCAGTCTGAGAAAAAAACTTCAGTAATGGCAAAATACCGTCGTAAAGGTCCAGGGCCTGGGCATCGACCAGTTGAAGTTCCCACTCGACTCCCACCGTGTGCTCAGAGCAGGCATTAAACTGCATCGCCAAGTACCTCAATCCGATCATGGGCCGAGCGCGCGACCTGGTCATAGAAGCTCGCACCAATGGCCAGTACATTTTCGTCAATATCAAAGGCGGGACTGTGTAGCGGAATGGGCTCCCAGTCAGGACGTCGCGCGCCGAAGCGCACAAAAGCACCGCGAACGTGATCAAGATAGAAGGCAAAGTCTTCCGAACCCATGCTTGGAAACTCGGAACCCACTACGCGATTTTTGCCAACTATTTCAGCGGCAGCTGCGCGGGCGATTCCGGTCGAAGCCGGCTCATTGATCACCGGTGGGTAGCCCTCGGCAAAATCGATTTCGATAGCGGCATTGTGCAGTTCGGCGGCGGCGCTGACCATACGCTCTATGCCATGGTGAATGTGCTGCCGGACTGCCGGCTGGGATGTACGTATGCTTCCATGCAGCTCTGCCTCCTCGGCAATCACGTTGGCAGCCGAACCGGCTCGGACTTTTCCTATAGTGATCACGGCGGGGTGAAACGGATTGGTCTCGCGTGATACCAATGTCTGCAATGCGATGATCAGAAAACCGCTTACGATGACCGAGTCGATCGCCTCATGCGGACGCGCTCCATGCCCGCCCTTGCCGCGGACCCGGATTAAAAACCGATCGGATTGTGCAGTGACCGGGCCATCCCGCACCATGACCTCCCCGGTGGCGTACTCGTGCGTGACATGACCGGCAAAAATTGCCGCCACACCCTGCAAGGCACCATCCGCAATCGCAGTTTTCGCGCCACCCCCGCTTTCCTCCGCCGGTTGGAATACCAGCCTCACCGGTCCTGCCGGCGGGTTCCTGACCAATAAATTGGCCGCACCGAGCAGCATCGCCATGTGTGCGTCGTGACCACATGCATGCATTTTCCCGGGATGGGTCGACGTGTATTTTGAACTGGTGGACTCCGTGCCTGGCAGCGCGTCCATTTCAGCCCTCAGACCGATGGCGGGCCTTGAATTGTCGTGACCCGGAATACGGCCAATGACGGCGTGACCCGTACCGGCGTAGTCATAATCAATTCCGAGCTGCTTGAGCTCCGAGATGATTTTAGCAGCCGTACCGGCCTCTTCGAATGCCAGCTCGGGGTGCCTGTGAAGCCAGCGTCTCAAATCCACCAGTTGCGAAAACAGCTTGTCTCCGGGTTCGACCTTGAGTTGGGAACCGAGCATTTCTTTCAGCTCCAAAAAAGCCTCATGAAAACAGAATTCACGTAACTGTTACTGTAGACCCTGACAAGCGGAATCCGTTCCGAAGTTGTTGTTTACGAAGCGTTCTGGCTGCGATCTCACAAGGCCGGACTGGAAAGACAGGCTAAGGTGTCATGGCCCACAAAAAGACCAGGGCAATAACGGAGCAAATCACAAAAAGAATGCTCAGGCCCCTTACCAGTAACAGGGGAATTGCATCCACCTCAAGCCTGGCCACTTTTATGTGTAAGTGGCTATAGCGCCAGGCAGCTACGAGGAATGCGACAGCACTGAAAACAATCAGCATCGAGGATACCGCCTTGATACTCCATGGTGGCATCAGGTCCGTCATGAATTTTGCGATTCCAAGCCCCGTGGCCAGTGCAGCCAGCCCGGTTCTTATCCAGGCAGCGTAAGTTCTTTCATTGGCAAGCACCGTCCTGTCAAGTGCCAGGTTGGTCCGGTTGTTATCGTCCGTACTTGTTTCGCTCATCGTTGACATTGCATCTGCACCCGTTCATGAGGCTTCCGTAACCCCGGTCATGTTTGAGCGACGTCCCACTCAGGTATCCATAAGCAGTACACCGGCGCCCTTGATCGCGTCGTGCTTGAGCGCCATCATGGCTTCGTTGGCTTCAGCCAATGGGAAAGTCTGTGTATGGGTCTGGACATTTGCCTGTACGGCTTCTTTAATAAATTCACGGCCGTCTTCCCTGGTGTTGTTGGCCACCGAACGGATGACGCGTTCCCAATAGATATCCTGGTATGGAAAGCCTGGAATGTCGCTCATATGGATTCCGCCAAGAACCAAGCGGCCACCCCGGTCAAGTGCGGCCAATGCCGCGGGAACAATCTCCCCAGCCGGAGCAAATATAATGGCAGCATCCAGCTGCACCGGCGGTCTGTCAAAGGTTCCACCTACCCATGTTGCCCCCAATTGACCCGCCAGTTTCTGGTGACGCTCATGGTCACGGGTACAGACATAAACATCCGCACCACGGAACCTGGCTATCTGGATGGCGATATGACCGGCGGCGCCGAAGCCGTATAAACCCAGCCGGGCGCCTGCCCAGTTGGCAATCCCGCATTGACGCAGACACCGGTAGCCGATGATACCGGCGCATAAAAGCGGCGCCACTGCGGTGTCGGACAAAGCCTGGGGAAGCGGATAAACAAAATCGGCGGGCGCTGTGACATATTCTGCAAAGCCGCCATTTCTTGTCCAGCCAGTGAACTCCGGATGCTCACACAGGTTTTCACGACCTGACTGGCAGAACCTGCAGTGGCCGCAGGTCTTGTTCAGCCAGGGCACACCCACACGCTGCCCCGCTCGCAACCCGGCATCCCCGGCACCCGACTCAATGCTGCCCACCACCTGGTGGCCGGGAATGATCGGCAGGGTATAGCGACTTGGATCGAGCTCACCTTCAATGACATGCAAATCGGTGCGACAGATGCCGCAGGCGCTTACCTTGATCAGAACTTCCCCTGCAGAGGCGGCCGGCTTGCTGATTTCAGTGAGTGCCAAGGGTTTCTCTGACACCGGCCTGCACCTGGAAAGCACTTGCGCATACATGGCTGCCATTTCTCCCGGTCACCGTCGTTCGTGAATGGGTTTATCTTAGTTCAAATGCGCGTTGCAGTTGGATCTGTATTTTATCCACTCCCTGTCCGATCACACCCTTGGGAATCTCTTTGACAACCGCACGAGCCAGCCCGCTCGACAGACTCTTGCGAATCACGCCCAAAACAGTGGGTGTCGCGACAATAACCAGTTCATTGAAATTATTATTTAAATAAGCGGCTTCCAGAAACTCAGCAATCTCTTTGACAAACCTGCGCAAGCCCTCTTCTTTAACACTGGTATTCGGCTCTATGCCGTGCCGCGAAGAGCCCACCTGGTCATGCCCCCTGCCCGGGGCGTCTGAGACAAGGTCACGCGCATGGGCAGCACCCTCCTCATGATGTAATGTCTTTAATAACTCGATATCCCAGGTTACCTGTTCGCTTGAGTAAATCTGCGCCTCAACCTGGTTTGCCACAACTACCCAGATAGTTTTCATAATTCCTCACCCGTTTCCGGCGTCCTTAACGGTGGATCAGCTACCAAAACGACATACTCCTAGCTGATTGCTTTTTTAAGCTTGTCAGCCAGATCCAGCGGAAAAACAATCGTCGAACTCTTGTCACCTGCAATTTCTGTCAGGGTTTGCAGATAACGCAGTTGTATCGCATTTGGATCAGCACTGAGCTTTTTGGCAGCTTCCACCAATTCGGTCGCCGCCTGCTTTTCACCCGTGGCATGAATAACCTTGGCACGCCGCTGACGTTCCGCCTCTGCCTGCGCGGCGATAGCACGGATCATGCTCTCGTCGAGGTCCACGTGTTTGATCTCGACGTTTGCCACCTTGATTCCCCAGGCGTCGGTCTGACGGTCCAATATCGCCTGGATATCCTTGTTCAATTTATCGCGTTCAGCCAGCATGTCATCCAGTTCGTGCTGACCCAGCACTGAACGTAATGTGGTTTGCGCCAACTGGCTGACCGCCTCATAATATTTTTCGACCTGGATAATCGCTTTATCCGGTTCGATCACTCGGAAATATACAACCGCATTGACCTTTACAGAGACATTGTCTCTCGAAATAACGTCCTGGGTGGGCACATCCATGACGATCACACGCAGATCAACCCGCACAATCTGCTGTATCACCGGGATGACAATGATCAGCCCCGGCCCCTTTACTTTCCAAAACCGGCCAAGCTGGAATATCACCCCGCGCTCGTATTCGCGCAGAATCTTGATGGCATTGAACAAAACAGCCAGCAAGACAAATATGATGATGCCAAAGAAATAGTCGAACATGTCACACCTCCTTTACGTGTTCCGCGAACAGGGGAACCCGTTCAAGTCACTCACTTATCGAGCGGCTTGACTTCCAGTATCAGTCCATCAATACCGGTCACGACAACGGTCTGTCCTTTGCGGATGGGTGAGTGTGTAATCGCATTCCAGCGTTCACTATGAACAAATACGCTTCCACTTTGCTGAAAATCTGAAAGCGCGGTTCCCGTGGCTCCGAGCAGCTGTTCGCGCCCGGCCACCACCGGTCTGATCCTGGCAGACAACGCAACCCCGATGATCGCCATCAGGCCCAGCGAACTGGCAAGCGCAATCGCGCCAATGAGGGAACGTGATACTGCGAAACCAGGCACATCGGTATCAATCAGAATAATTGAGCCAATCACCATGGCGATGATTCCACCAATGCCCAGCGCACCAAAACTGGGCACCATCACCTCGGCTATCATCAGGATGACTCCAAGTACAATCAACGCCAAGCCGGCATAATTAACCGGCAACATCTGCAGGGCGTAAAGCGCAAGCAGCAGACAAACAGCGCCAACCACACCCGGTAAAATCGCACCGGGGTTGTAACCTTCAAAGATCAGCCCATAAATACCGACCAACAACAATAAGTAGGCGATGGTCGGACTGGTGATTGCGGCCAGAAACTCGATTTTCCAGCCTGGTTTGAGTTCCTCAACCAGCAGCGAGGAGGTGTTCAAAACCCTTTCCCGGCCCTGCAGGTCAACGCTCCGGCCATTGACCTGTTGCAGCAGGTCATCTACATCTTTTGCAATCAGGTCGATGACATCCTTTTCCAGGGCTTCCTGTGCGGTGATACTGGCCGCCTCACGAACCGCCAACTCCGCCCAGTCCGCGTTACGACCACGTTTTTCAGCGAGACCGCGTATATAGGCCACGGAATCATTGATGGCCTTGCGGGCCATCGCATCGGCGGAACCGGCTGCAGGCTCGTCAGACCCTTCTTCGCCTTGTTTGTCATCCGCTTCGGGAGACATGCCGCCAATGATCGAAATCGGTGTAGCAGCGCCAAGATTGGTTGCCGGGCTCATAGCTGCAATATGGCTCGCATAGAGAATAAAAGTACCGGCGCTGGCTGCACGCGCTCCTTGGGGGGCTACAAAGGTCGCCACCGGCACCGGTGAATTCAGTATTGCCTTGATAATGTCCCGCGTGGAGGTATCAAGGCCGCCGGGCGTGTCCATGCGGATAACCAGCAGTTCCGCATTACGGGCTGCGGCTTCGCGCAGCGAATCGATCAGAAACTCCATCGTCGCCGGCCCGATGGGGCCTTGCATATCGACGAGGATAACCCGCCGGTCAAGGGACTGTTGAATGACTTCAGCTTGGGTGACCGGTTGCTGAGGTTCCAGCACGGCCGTAAATCCGGACATAAATAATACCGCCAGGAATCCGATGCAGACCCTGTTAACGATCGAGCCATTAGCAAAGATGCTCACCGTTAGGCGCTCCTTCTTTCGCCAGGAATATTACGAAAGAATCACTACTACTTATAGTTAAGCAGACAGAAGCTGTTAAGTATATGTCCGCTCATCAAAACCAAGCGATTTTATGACATGGGTCAATTGTCGCGTCAGCCTTTGCAAAATCTTTCATGTTGTCGATGACGCAGCAGTTAGGCGATGGCCTTTCTCAGGCTGACAGAAGCTCAGATCCGGCGTGGCTTTCCAGCGCCTTTTTAAGTACCTCGTCCACATCGCTGACCCACTCGATGCTCATGTTCTTGCGCACCTCTTCCGGAATTTCTTCAAGATCGCGACGATTGCGCTCCGGTAGCAGCACGGTTGTAATGCCTGCACGCAAGGCAGCCAGCACTTTCTCCTTGATACCACCGATAGGCAGAACCAGACCGCGCAAACTGATCTCACCGGTCATGGCCACGTCACTTTTGACTATCCGGCCGCTCAGCAGCGAGGCCAGGGCGGTGAACATGGCCACACCCGCACTGGGCCCGTCCTTGGGTGTCGCACCCGCCGGAACGTGGATATGGATATCCGATTTATCCAGGAGCGCCTGCTCGATACCCAGGCGATCGACACGCGCCTTGATCAACGACAGGGCCGCTTGCGCACTTTCCTTCATCACATCGCCCAGCTGACCGGTCAGGGTCAGCTTTCCCGTGCCGGGACTGCGCGAGGCTTCGATAAACAGGATGTCTCCACCGACCGGTGTCCAGGCCAAACCGGTAGCGACACCCGGAACGCCGCTGCGCATCGCCACTTCTGCCTCAAAACGGGCCGGACCCAGAATGGCAGGCAGATCACCGGCGTCTATGCTGACATGCCCGGTCTTGCCCTCCGCAATGCGCACTGCGACATTCCGAAAAACCCGGCCGATCTCACGCTCCAGGTTGCGGACACCGGCTTCACGGGTGTATTTGTCGATAATGCCGGTGAGAGCGGCGTCGCTGATCTGGCACTGCGTTGCGTCAAGGCCGGTATCCTTTAACTGGCGGCCCACTAGATAACGTCTGGCTATCTGTAGTTTTTCCTGCGAGGTATAGCTTGAGAGCTCGATGATTTCCATGCGGTCGCGCAACGGTCCCGGGATCGCCTCAAGCACATTGGCCGTGCAGATAAACATGATGCCCGACAGGTCGAAAGGCACTGCCAGGTAATTGTCCCGGAAACTCGAATTCTGCTCGGGATCCAGTACCTCGAGCAGTGCCGAGGAAGGATCACCCTGGAACCCGCCGGCGCCCAGTTTGTCAACTTCATCGAGCATCATAATGCAGTTGCCTGTGCCGGCGCGGCGTAAATGCTGTATGACATTACCGGGCAGGGCGCCGATATAGGTACGGCGATGCCCGCGTATTTCAGATTCATCATGGACACCACCCAGGCTCCAGCGTGCAAAGCGGCGACCGGTCGCGCGCGCGATGCTCTGACCCAGGGAGGTCTTACCTACGCCCGGCGGCCCGACAAAGCAAAGGATCGGAGTTTTGCCCTCGGGGTTGAGCTTGCGCACCGCCAGGTACTCGAGGATGCGCTTTTTGATCTTGTCCAACCCGAAATGGTCCTCGTCCAATATTCGCCTGGCTTCAGCGATATCGATACCGGGCTGTTCTTCCTGGCGCCAGGGTAATTCGATCAACCAGTCGATGTAGGTGCGTATCATTGAATATTCACCGGCCCCTTCCGGGGTGCGTGCGAGTCGCTGAAGCTCCTTACGCGCCTGTTGCTCTACTTCCTCCGGCATCTGCGCAGCTTCGATTTTGGCTGCCAGCTCTGTAATCTCAGCAGCTTCCGAATCACCCTCGCCCAGTTCCTTCTGAATGGTCTGCATGTGCTCACGCAAGAGATGTTTGCGATTTTTTTCGCTGATGGAATCGCGCGTGCGTTGATCAAGCTCTTTCGAAATCCTCAGGACTTCGAGACGATGGTTAATTAACTCTAGCAAGCGGTCCAGCCGTTGCCTGAGGTCCAGCATTTCCAGGATTTTTTGCTTGTCTATCGGCTCAATATCGATTTGGCTGGCGACGAAATCGGCCAGGTTTTCAGGGTTTTCCATTGCAGAGAGTGCGGCATGCACACCTTCGGGTACTTGCGGCATCATGCCCAGGATCTCGTTCGTTTTCTGCTTCAGGTTCAGCGCCCGCGCCTCTATGTCCGCATCCATTTCACTGCTGGGCTCGATTAGCTGGACACGGGCAACCAGGTAGTGGAAGCCAGTCAGAAACTTGAGCACACGGAATCGCTGCACACCCTGGCAAATGGCATGATGTGTACCCATGTGAGAGGTGATATAACGCAGGACATTGGCCGTGGTGCCCATTTCAAACAATTGTTCGGGGCCAGGCGTTTCAACGCCCGCCTCCCGTTGCATCAATACTCCGATCGGTTGCTTCAGTCTAACGGCTTCCTGTACAGCGGCCATTGAGGCTTCCCGACCTAAGTTTAGAGGCACGATCGTGCCCGGGAAGAGTACGGAGTTACGCAATGGCAGGATGATCATGGCATCTTCCGGGAGAGCCGGTGCGGCGTTTGCATGGCCGTCCTTCACCAATGGCCTGGCGGGCTGATCAGAAGGGGTGTTGGGCGTGTTTTGATCCGTTTTCATGGTCGTAACAGTGGCGTCAAGCCGGTTCGGATTTGTCGAAGAGCATAATCAGGTAGCCGTCCCGAAATTCGCGACGGGCTGTTTCGGGCCGGATGGCCGGTACGGCTATACGCCGCTCGAATCTGCCGTAAGGAATCTCCATCCGGCGCACCGACCGGCAACTGCTGGCAAAGGGAAGTGGACAATCTGCGCGTACCAGCAATTCGCCCGGTTCGGACAGCACCTCTACCTGGTCCTGGGGTACACCCGGCAGGGCTATGATGACGATCAATTCCAGGTCGCTTTCAAATACGTCAACCGGAGGTTCCCAGATGACATATTCACGGCCGGGAGTGGCCAGGTGGAATAATTGGCGATGCATGCGCTCGACCTGATCGAGCAGGTCGGAAGCCTGTGCCCACATCCAGTCAGTTGTTTTACGTGACGTCATCGAAATCCACCCTGATACATCAAGTTCAATAACCGGTAAAGCTGTTCAAGATGCACTTCGCCTACCGGTTTCTGGATAACCCGCCTCTTCATTTGGAGGAAGCGGCTGACTTCTAAAACATTGCCGGTCTATCAATCACCTTGAAGTGTCTATTGGTTACGGGAGAGCAAATGCTCTCCCGTAACATCGAACCTTCAGGACTTCTTGATCTGTATCTTCCTCAAAGTCTCCTTCTTTTTGTCCTTGGGCAATTTAACCTTCAGGACACCATTCGAGACAGTGGCTTCAATCTTGTTTGCATTTACGTCTTCGGGCAGTGGGAAGCTTCTCATAAAGGAGCCATAGCGCCGCTCCTGTAGATGGTAGCCCTTCCTTTCGTCTACTCTATCTTCACGTTTTTCACCTTTCACGGTCAGTAAATTACCGCTGAGCGTGCACTCCACGTCATCAATGGTCATGCCAGGCAGCTCTGCCGTCAGCTCGTAGCTTCCATTGATATCAGCGAAGTCTACGCGTGGGAGGTTCATCTTTCTCGTGGGCGTAAGCGGAAGATTGAACATGTCAAATGGATCGAATTCCGGCCAGCGCCATAGGCCACCGGGCCGCTGCCAGCTCTCGAGAACATGTGAAAGCGCGTCCTCGATGTCATGACGAAGATCAGGCATCAGGGATTGCTCTGTTGTGGGCTCAACTTTCTCTATTTCCAGTTTTTTTGCCCTGGTTTTTGCTTTTGTTTTTGCCTTGGTTTTTTCCTTTGTAGTCATAATAAATTCTCCTTTCAGGTCACGTTTAATCGAACAGGTCTGACCCCTCATGCTACATGGCCGAGTGAAGACCTCTCATGCCATATTGGTATATATCGGGGTTGGCAAAATCAATTTCAAATGATCCGGATGGAAAAAATTGAGCCCATGCGCCGGCAAAAACATGGCATCGAGCCGTATGACGATGGTATTGAATTTTATCTGTTTTTCCTCATCTTATAAGATACAGAATTATTGTTTCTTTTTGCGCTGAGTTCGTATCAAAAAGGAGCCTTCCATGAGTGATTTCAATACTTTAAGACAGCACATGATCGACTACCAGCTCGTCGCGCGCGGCCTGCGTGATCAGACGGTTCTCAATGCCATAAACGCTGTGCCTCGCGAAGAATTTGTACCTGTGCAGTTGGTGGAGTTTGCCTACAGCGACTCACCGTTGCCGATTGCCGCCAGCCAGACGATTTCACAACCTTACATCGTCGCCCTGATGACAGCGGCGCTCGAATTAAAAGAGGGGGACCGTGTGCTGGAAGTGGGAACCGGCTCCGGTTATGCGGCGGCGGTGCTGGCCGAAATCTCCAGCCAGGTTTTTACCATTGAACGACATAAAATTCTCGCTGATACGGCGCGTAGAAAACTCGAAGAACTGGATTACGATAATGTCCGGGTATTGCATGGCGATGGCACCCTGGGCTGGCCGGAACACGCTCCATTCGATGCCATTGTGGTCGCGGCGGGAGGGCCTGCTGTACCGGAAACCCTCAAACAGCAGTTGAGCATCGGCGGACGCCTGGTGATACCCGTGGGCAGCAGCCTGCAGACGCAGACACTATTGCGGGTTCGGCGTATCAGCGAAGATGAGTACCAAACAGAGGATCTCGGCGGAGTGCGTTTCGTGCCCCTGATCGGCGCCGCTGGCTGGGAGGACGAAGTCGGTGGCAAACCAGCAAAAAGCAGGGATGAGGCAAGTCTGCCCGAGTTGATCTATCAATCGAGCGAGCATTTTGCCCGGATAGAAACGGTGAATCTGGATAAGATGCTGGAGCGAATCGCTGATTGCCGCCTGGTGTTACTGGGTGAGGCTTCACATGGCACGGCAGAGTTCTACGAGATGCGTGCGCGTATTACCCGTGAACTCATCGAAAAGAAGGGTTTCAATATCGTGGCGGTAGAGGCCGACTGGCCGGACGCGTCGCATATTGACGACTACATTCATGGTAAATCACCCGATCCACTACTCGAAAGCACGCCATTTTCGCGTTTCCCGACCTGGATGTGGGCGAATCACTCCGTACTGAACTTCACCCGCTGGTTAAAAGACCACAATACAACGGTGCGTGACCCTGAAAAGCAGGTCGGGTTCTATGGACTGGACCTTTACAGCCTGTACAGCTCCATCGAGGCGGTGTTGAATTACCTCGACGAGGTGGACCCCGGAACCGCACAGGTCGCCAGGATGCGCTACGGATGCCTGATGCCCTGGGCCGATGACCCCGGAATGTATGGTCAGGTTGTCATTACAAAGCAGTACAGAAAATGTGAAAACGATGTACTTGCAACCCTTAGGGATTTGCTGCAAAAACGCACGGATTATACCAGGGCAGATGGCGACCGGTTTTTCAATGCCGAGCAAAACGCCCGCCTGGTGACCAACGCCGAGCGCTATTACCGCACCATGTACTATGCCGAAAACAGCTCATGGAATCAGCGTGATCAGCATATGTTTGATACGCTCAGGTCTGTCCTGAGCTTCAGGGGCCCGCAATCAAAAGCCGTGATCTGGGAACATAATTCACACATAGGTGACGCCAGGGCAACCCAGATGAGTGCCCGTGGTGAATTAAACATCGGTCAATTGACACGACAAAAATTCACTGATTCATGCTACCTGATTGGTTTTGGCACCGACCACGGCACGGTGGCGGCCGCTTCTGAGTGGGGTGGCCCCATGGAAGTGAAGCAGGTCCAAGCGGCGCACATGGACAGTTACGAACGCCTCTGCCATGACACCGAAACCGACAATTTTATCCTGCCGCTAAGTAAACCGTTAATGCAAACCACCCGTAACAAGTTGCTCGCAGAGCGTCTTGAGCGCGCTATCGGCGTGATATACAGGCCTGAAACCGAGCTGCAAAGCCACTACTTTTACGCATCACTTCCACGGCAGTTTGATGAATATATCTGGTTTGATGAAACCCGCGCAGTTGAACCCCTAACCAGGGAAACAACCCGGGGTATGGCCGATACCTTTCCGTTTGGTCTTTGACGGGGATAAGTTTCGTGGATCAGGTCATTAACAACCGCTCCATCATGCTCGACTATGCGGCCTCGACCGGCTTGTCGGATACCACGCGCAAACCGCGTCGATACCTGTGGACCGATGCCTTTGCGGTGTGTAATTACCTGGAGCTGTTTCGACAGACCGGCGAACAGGATTTCCTGCAACTGGCCCTGAAACTGGTTGACCAGGTGCACGAGGTTCTCGGGCGGCATCGCCCTGATAGCGCTAAAAGCGGATGGATCAGCGGCCTCAATGAAGAGCAGGCGCGACTCCACCCGACCCTGGGCGGGCTGAGAATTGGCAAGCGCCTGGATGAACGACAGCCGACAGCCGCAATTAACCAGTCACTTGAATGGGACCAGGATGGTCAGTACTTTCATTACCTGACGAAATGGATGCATGCGCTCTATTGTGTCAGCGGGGAAACCGGGAGTGAGATTCATATGCGTTGGGCATTGGAGTTGGCCAGGGCCGCGCATGCCGCATTCACCTACTGCCCACCTGATGGGCAAGGCAGGCGCATGTACTGGAAAATGAGTATTGATCTTTCCCGCCCGCTGGTGGAATCAATGGGGCAGCACGACCCGTTGGATGGCCTGGTGACCTATTTGCAACTGGATGCCGGTGCAAAGCGCTACCCCGGAATATCAACCGCAATCAGTCTGAAGACAGAAATCGCAGAAGCGCGGGCAATGTGCCAGGGAGTCGGCTTTGCCACCATAGATCCCCTCGGTATCGGCGGTCTGCTGACCGATGCCTATAAACTGGTCCAGATGATTGCTACCCATGGTCTGGATGAGTCGGCCACACTGGAGGTTTTGTTGCATGATATCGAGTACAGCCTGCATTCGTATATCAAGCAACACCAGTTGAATGCGGGAGCGGAATACCGCCTGGCATTCCGTGAACTGGGGTTGGCTATTGGCCTGCATACAATCAGTAGAATGCTGGGTCAGATTGAGAGAAACCCCGAAAAATTCGCCAGCATAACGCAATTGAAAACCGTGCTGAGCCGGTTACAGGGGTTCAAGGGTGTCTACGAATACATAGTAAATTTCTGGGTGGAGCCTACGCACCGGTCGGTGAAAACGTGGAAAGAGCATGCCGATATCAATAATGTCATGCTGGCAACCACACTGGTATCCGACGGATATTTGCAGCTATAGAGAGCTAAAAAACAGGGCATCACCGTGCCAGCTTGTAAAATTGACTATTAATGCATCTGGCCGATCAGTTCATTGACATAGATCAATATATCCGGTCTTTTTCATTGCTAAAGTACAAATAACGACAATCGCCTGAACCGGGCGAGTGGTCCGGTTGGCAATCATGTCATCTTCCAGGAGAGCTAACCATGTACGTTGCAAAAGTTATTGAAATAAGCGCTGAATCCGACGTCAGTTTTGAAGCTGCCATACACAATGGCATCGCCGCGGCTTCCAAGTCCTTACACAACATCAAGAGTGCATGGGTCAAGGAACAAAAAGTCAAGGTCGCTGACGGCCTGGTCGTTAAATACCGCGTTGTCTTGAAGGTAAGTTTTATCATGGACTGAACCCCAGCGATATCCAGCCCTGGCAATCTACACTCGTGGAGACCTGAACGGTGAGTGGATTCGAATCCTTTTTACCCGGGACACGATTAATTTATGAAAGATACAAACATGGACAATTACAGTTTGAAATCCAAAACGTGAGGTAATTTGAAATGGAAGTTAGAGAAATCATGGCCAACATAGTCCAAATCGTGGGTTGGGAAGACTCACTGGAAAGCTGTGCCAAAATCATGAGGGACTATGACATCGGCTGTCTCGTGGTAGGCAGTAAGGAAAGACTGGATGGCATACTCACCGACCGGGACATCGTCAGCCGCGGGATCGCCAGCGGGAAACCACTGGACCAGTTGACGGCTGCAGACGTCATGACACCGAAACCGGTTACCTGCCGCCTGGATGATACCGTAAACCAGGCAGCGTTTATCATGGAGAAAAATCAGGTGCGCCGCCTGCCCGTCACGGATTATGACAACTCCGTGGTGGGAATCATCTCATTGGGTGACATTTGCACACATGCTCAAGTTGAGTTGGCGGGGGAACTGATCGAAGAGGTTTCCAAGCCGGAACATCGGGAATTGGCAGAAACAGGCTAAGCAGCTTTTCGATAAGCGAAGCAACCTGCCGGATATTCACCCTGATCAGGGCGCGAAGTTCAACCACTCAGGTTTGAATATAAGAAGCAGGCTGAGCAACAACAGGACTAACCCGCTGAGCCCCTTGAGCGCCCTGCCTGTACCTGGTTTCAAACGTTGACTTGAAAGGGCCCAGGTTGCCGAAAACACCATCACGCTGTCATCAAGTATATACGCAATATTATAGAGCAGCAGGAAGGCGTAAAAACGGGGCCCCTCGATGCTCTGGTTCACCAGTATCTGTGTATAGAGCGCGGGCAATCCGGCCGTGCAAAGCAATTCATAGAAATTTACGAGTATCGCAAGGGTGCTTACGGTAATGATTGCAAGGGGAAGATTCCGGGCCGTTATTACCGAGCGGATCCCTTCGCCTATCCTGCTTTTACCCGTCTCCGGGATACTCAGGGACGGACCTTTGAGGTTCATAAAGAAATCTTTCAGATGAAACCCGGCTGCGGTCAATCCAAGCAGCCCAATCGTCACCCTGAGGAAGACCGATAGCCTGAAGGCCAGGAAGAGGTTGAGCCACGCCGCCATGAACAGGAAATAGATCAACCCGCTGATCAGAACAAATATTCCCGCAATCAGAAACATTCTTTTCCTGCTTTTGACATGGCTAAGCATCGATAACAGGAACATGAGCACCCACATGGCGCAGGGGTTGAACCCATCCAGCAGGCCGAGCAAGACGGTAAAAGCAGGCAAACCAAGTCTGTCCAGGGACAACCAGGGTGGCAGCGACCGTCCAGGCTCAAGACCCGCCGGGGAAAAGCCCTCGTCATCCCAGCCAAGCAACTCCGCTACCTTTTTTGGTGTATCGGGTGAGCGGAAACCCAGAATCAGTTGATCACCTACCAGCATGAGGGGAACGGCAGGTCTTTCGATATCGTATTGACGGATTAATCCCCGGTATGCGGTCAGTGCATTCGAGTCCGCGGTGATATCCCTTTCTTCGTATTGAAAATCAGGATGCCGTTTTTCTGCGCTCTCCAGAAACTCCCTGGCCTGTTCGCAATAGGGACACCCCGACTTGGTGTAAATGATGACATCCTGAGAATAAGCGGGCCCGGCCGCCAGGAAAGTTGCAAGCAACCAGAACATCAAGCGCCATGTCATATGTTTCATATCGAACCCGCTGTCTTTAGCACACAGAAAAGACCGGAAACACACCCGCCATTTTACATGAACCCGGAACCGGGCAAGCAATTCGTATGAACAATACCCCTGGTTCGTACAATTTGAATTCTCTCCAGAACCGTGGCGTTTATCCAAGACAATAAAGAGGTATTCGTGGTACACTTATTAGTAGCTATTGCGGGTTTGAATATTGCGTTTTTATCTGCCTGTTTCCGAATATTCCGGATAAGACCCCGATTTGTCTTCGATCTGAAATTTCGGCTTCTTAACAGCAGGAGTGCGGAATCGTGGAAAACACCGGCTCTCATGATGTACAGCAGGTCCCGAACGGGACCAGCCCAGAATTTATCGGAACTTCTCAAATCCTGGTCTGCCTCGACCGTTCAGAACCGAGTAAGGCCATTCTTTCCTACGCGATAATGCTTACCCGTGTGATAGACGCAAAGCTGACACTTATGCATGTCGTCGAGTCAAGGAATCAGAATAGTTCATCCTGCCATGACGCTCTCAAATGGGAACTCAAACATCAGGAAGCATGCCAGTACATGCAAGAGTTGCTAAAGCTCATTACCGGACTGAAAATTCCTGCGAACATGCAAATCGCGGAAGGCAGGGCTGCGGAACAAATCCTGCGCTACATCAGGCAACACCACGTCGACTTTGTCGTACTTGCGAGCCACGGAGCCCATGGGTTGACCGAATGGAGTATCAGCAGCACGGCATCGAAAATCATCGGCCGCACACACAGTTCGTTCGTTATTATTCCTGCCACACCGGATTATCAGTC
>JBFFWN010000057.1:0-16207 GCA_041570235.1 Lysobacterales bacterium
GGCCTGGTTTCCGCTTACCTGAGCCGCAGGTCAGGCGACGGCGAAGACTTGCAGACACTGCCGGAGTACCTGACACCCCAATTTCAAAAACGCCAGGAAATGCGTTATGGTGAAAACCCTCACCAGGCAGCCGCTTTTTACATCGAATCAGGTCTTAAACCTACCGGTATCGCCGCCGCTGAACAGCTCCAGGGCAAAGAGCTGTCTTACAACAATATCAATGACGCGGATGCGGCGCTTGAATGTGTCAACCAGTTTGATCAGCAATCTGCCTGCGTGATTGTCAAACACGCCAACCCCTGTGGTGTCGCCCTGGCCGGCGATAATACCGAAGCTTATCTGAACGCTTTTGCAACAGACCCTGTTTCCAGTTTTGGCGGCATCATTGCCTTTAACCAACCGGTCAGAACTGATGTTGCAACCGCCATTACCAACAAGCAGTTTGTTGAAGTTGTGATTGCACCCGGATTCAGCGAGGGAGCGCTGGAGCAGTTTGCAAGCAAGCCAAACGTGCGATTATTGCGCGCCGGTAAAACAGAAAGCCCCGATGTGGCCCTGCATTATCAACGTGTATCGGGTGGCCTGCTGGTCCAGCAAAAAGACGCTGACCGTGTCAGCCGTGAGCACTGCCGTTGTGTCACTGCACGCCAGCCTACCGAACAGGAATGGCTGGATATGCTGTTTGCCTGGAAAGTCGCGCGTATGGCCAAATCCAATGCCATCGTCTACGCCGCCAACAGTCGCACCCTGGGTGTCGGCGCCGGCCAGATGAGCCGCGTGGATTCTGCCCGTATTGCCCGTTGGAAGGCAACGGATGCGGGCCTGCAACTGGCTGGTTCGGCAATGGCCTCAGATGCATTTTTTCCGTTCCGGGACGGTATAGACACGGCCGCCGAGGCTGGTGTCAAAGCTGTTATCCAACCGGGAGGGTCCATGCGTGACGATGAAGTGATCGCAGCTGCCAATGAACACGGTATCGCCATGGTATTTACCGGTGTAAGACACTTCAGACATTAACCTTGAGGCTTGCTCTTACATTACAATTATCGATCCAGAACCTGAAAAGAAAGATTCCATATGAAAGTACTGATCATAGGCAATGGCGGGCGCGAACACGCACTGGCGTGGCGCGTGGCAAAATCCCCGCAGGTTGAATCCGTATACGTGGCGCCCGGCAATGCCGGAACGCTGCTGGAAGCCGGGCTACAGAATGTGGCTATCAATGCTGATGACATAGATGGTCTGCTGGAATTTGCGGCGGATAATGCCATTGATCTCAGCATCGTCGGTCCCGAAGCACCGCTGGTTGCCGGCATTGTTGACCGCTTTACCGAAGCGGGTCTGCGCTGTTTTGGCCCCACAGCGGCCGCAGCCCAGCTGGAAGGCTCCAAAGCCTTCGCCAAGGATTTCATGGCACGGCACGGCATCCCCACGGCGGCCTATGGGAAATTCACACGCATCGATGACGCTGTCACATTCATCCGGCAACACGGCGCACCGATCGTGGTCAAGGCGGACGGCCTGGCGGCCGGCAAGGGCGTGATCATCGCGCAGACCACGGACGAGGCGGAAATGGCGGTCCGGGATATGCTGGCCGGCAATGCCTTTGGTGAAGCAGGTCACCGGGTGGTGATCGAGGAATTCCTTACCGGAGAGGAAGCCAGTTTCATTGTCATGGCCGATGGAGAACACATATTGCCGCTGGCCACCAGCCAGGATCACAAGGCCCGCGATGAAGGTGACCAAGGCCCGAACACCGGTGGCATGGGGGCCTATTCACCGGCACCGGTGATCGATGACGCCCTGCACCAGCGCGCCATGGAAACAGTGATCATACCCACCATACGCGGCATGGCGGAACAGGGCATGCCATTTACCGGCTTCCTGTATGCCGGACTGATGATTTCACCCGATGGTGAAACCAACGTGCTTGAATTCAATGTCCGCTTCGGTGATCCGGAAACCCAACCCATCATGATGCGATTGCAATCCGACCTGGCGGAACTTTGCCTGGCAGCAGTCGATGGCCGGCTGGACCAGGTAGAGGCCCTTTGGGATCCACGACCGGCTCTCGGCGTGGTCATGGCTGCAGGCGGGTATCCTGATGCTTATGGCAAGGGCTACCCCATTACAGGCCTTGATGAGGCCAACAGCGGTGAGACCAGGGTGTTCCATGCCGGAACCGCAATGCATGATAACGCGGTTGTCACCAGCGGCGGGCGGGTTTTATGTGTATGCGCACTGGGCGACTCGGTTACCGCGGCAGCAAAAGCGGCGTATGCCGGTTGCAAAAAGGTGAACTGGCAAGGCGCATTTTTCAGACCCGATATTGGTCACCGCGCCATTGCCAGGGAATCACAACTTCCGGACCAGCCCAAAAGCTCCTGACGTATGGATGTTTCCCACCTGTTAGATGAACTGAACGAGGCCCAGCGCCAGGCGGTAACGACCGAATCCCAACACACGCTGGTGCTCGCTGGCGCAGGCAGCGGCAAAACCCGGGTATTGATCCATCGCCTTGCCTGGTTGATCCAGGTAGAACACGTATCACCACTGAATATACTTGCGGTAACCTTTACCAACAAGGCGGCCGGGGAAATGCGTGAGCGCGCCCACGACCTGCTCAAGGTGCCGACCCGCTCCATGTGGATTGGCACTTTTCACGGCATCGCCCACCGCCTGTTACGCATGCACTGGAAAGAGGCCGGTTTGCCCGAAAATTTCCAGATCATTGATTCTGATGACCAGCACCGCATCATTCGACGCCTGATCAAGGAAGAGGGCCTCGACGAGGCCCAGTGGCCCGCCCGGCAGGCCCAGTGGTACATCAATGCCCGAAAGGATGAAGGCCAGCGGCCCGATGCCATCGAACATTTCGACAACCCGATGACGGCAACATGGGTGCGTATCTACCAGGTTTACCAGGCCTACTGTGACCGCGCCGGCCTGGTCGATTTTGCCGACCTGTTATTGCGCGCGCACGAGCTGTGGTTAAACGATCCTTCATTATTGCAGCATTACCGCAATCGCCTGACCCACCTGCTTGTCGATGAATTCCAGGACACCAATTCCATTCAGTACGCATGGATAAGGGTGCTGGCAGGCGATACCGGCAGCGTTCTGGTTGTCGGTGACGACGACCAGTCAATTTACGGCTGGCGTGGTGCACAGGTCGAAAACGTCCAGCATTTCCGTCGTGATTTCAAGGACGTCAAAACCGTCAAGCTTGAACAGAACTACCGCTCCACCGGTAATATTCTGGAGGCCGCCAATGCGCTCATTGCCAACAACGAAGACCGCGTTGGCAAGAAGCTCTGGACCGCAGATGAAAAGGGCGCGCCCATCACTTTGTACGCGGCCTTCAATGAACAGGATGAGGCACGGTTTGTTGTCCAGCAGGTGCAACAATGGCTGGCAGGGGGCCGGCGGGCCGAAGAGGTTGCCATCGTCTACCGTACAACCGCGCAATCCCGATTATTTGAAGAACACCTGCTGAGGGCATCCATTGCCTACCGTGTGTATGGCGGTCAGCGCTTTTTCGAACGGGCTGAAATCAAGGATGCACTGGCCTATCTGCGCCTGATCCAAAACCCAAACGATGATGCCGCTATCGAACGCGTCATCAACACACCAGCGCGCGGCATCGGCCAGAAAACACTTTCAACGCTGCGAATCCAGGCCCGCCAGAGCAGCTTACCTGTGTGGCAGGCGGCACAGGAATGCATCCGCCAGAACCAGTTACCGCCCAGGGCGCTGGCGGCGGTGGGTGGTTTCATGAACCTGATATCCGAAATGCGCGAACGCATCGGCGAATGGACCCTGGGTAACCAGATGAATGCTGTGATCGAAGACAGCCAGCTGGTCAGCCACTATGAAAAGGAGTCGCGCGAGAAAATGGAATCCCGCGTCGAGAACCTGCGCGAACTGGTCAACGCGGCCGAGTCTTTCATCCTGCCGGCGGAGGACGAGGAGGCCGGCATGACCGAATTGCAGTCCTTTTTAAGCCATGCGGCGCTCGAAGCCGGTGAAACCCAGGGTGAGGCATGGGATGACTGTGTCCAGTTGATGACATTGCATTCAGCCAAGGGCCTTGAGTTTCCGACCGTGTTTATCGTCGGAATGGAGGACGGCCTGTTTCCACATCAGCGCAGCGTCACCGAGGCCGGGGGCCGACTCGAGGAGGAGCGTCGCCTGTGTTACGTCGGTATCACCAGGGCCCGCGAACATCTGTGCCTCAGCCACGCTGAAATCCGCCGCATGTTTGGTTCGGAAAACCATAGCCGGCCATCCCGCTTTCTCAATGAAATCCCCTCCGGGTTGATCGAGGAAATCCGGCCTCGAATGCAGGTGCAACGGCCGTGGGCAAACCCCAAGGCACCGGTGTATAAAAGTTCCGCTTCAAACATTGACCAGCAGTGGCCATTCAGGCTGGGAGAAAGCGTTCATCACAAGAAATTCGGCAGCGGCACCGTCATCAGTTTTGAGGGCTCCGGTGAGCACACACGGGTGCAGGTCAACTTCAACCGCGTGGGCGCCAAGTGGCTGGTGCTGGCGTACGCAAACCTGACAAGCGGGTAACCAACATTGATGAAAGCCGCTCCCGTCAACCTGGATCTGCCATGGGGCAGGCTTGAAGGCCTGCACTGGTCAAACCCCGGAGCACCAAGAGTATTGTGCCTGCATGGCTGGCTGGATAATGCGGCATCCTTTGTACCCCTGTCCCGCCACCTCGAAGATTTCGACCTGTTGGCGCTTGACTTTGCAGGGCACGGGTTTTCCGCTCATCGCCCCCCAAGCAGCCGTTACTATTTTACCGACAACCTGTTTGATCTCGACCAAGCATTGGAGCTTCTGGGCTGGAAAAGCTGCCACCTGATTGGCCATTCAATGGGGGCTGGCGTGGCCAGCAGTTTCGCAGCCGCAATACCCGAAATGGTTGAACGGCTGGTATTGATTGATGCCGTTGGTGTCTACACCCTGCCAACCGACCAGGCTGCAAAGCAACTGCGCCTGTCGATCAAGTCAGTGCGTAAGAGCCGTGGCTTTTTGAGACCCTATGAGTCGATTGAGGCCGCCGTCAGGGCAAGACAGAGGAATTCGCCCCTGACCGACGAGGCGGCATACCTTCTCTGTCAGCGGGCACTGGAACACACCGGCGACTATTACCAGTGGCGCACCGATCCCAGGCTAAACTGGCGTTCACCGCACCTGCTGGGCGAGGAACAGGCCCTGGACCTTCTTGGCGCGATCATTTCACCTACAATGGTGATGACATCTCCAACGCTGGTGAAACACCTTGGTGAAGAGGTGCTTAAACAACGGCTTTCAGCGATACAGAATTATCAACACATCCATGTTGACGGCGACCACCACTTTCACATGGAACAGGCAGAATACGTGGGTCATGCCATTGCTCGCTTTCTGCTGGAATCCTGAGCCATTATCAAAACGGAACCTGGTGTAAAATACGGACCCATTATGAAAACATCCAACTCCAATATCCCCACCCGTGATCGATTGATCTTTGCACTTGATGTTCCCAACCTTGAAGAGGCCCGCAAGCTGATTTCAACCCTGGGTGACTCGGTCCAGTTTTACAAGCTGGGCCTGGAGGTATTTTTGTCCGGCCACTATTTCGAATTGATGGCCCAGCTTAAAGGTGAGGGTAAAAAGGTTTTTGCCGATCTGAAGTTATTTGACATTCCCGCTACGGTGGCCGCGGCAGTCCGTCAACTGGCCCGCCATGATGTCAATTTCTGCACCGTGCACGGCAACGACAGCATGCTAAAAGCAGCCGCTGATGCCAAGGGTGATATGCAGATTCTCGCGGTGACCGCCCTGACCAGCCTCGACCAGGGAGACCTGGATGACCTTGGTTTTCAATGCGATGCGCGCACGCTGGTTTTATCCCGTGCGAAACGGGCACTGGCGCTGGGTTGTGACGGAGTGGTTTCATCCGGTCTTGAAGTTTCGGCTTTGCGCGAATACGCCAGCCCGAAGCTGATCACCGTATGCCCGGGCATAAGACCCATACACAATGATGATGACCAGCAACGCGTAATGACACCATTTCAAGCCATCAGTGATGGTGCGGATTACCTCGTGGTTGGCCGGCCGATTCGCGATGCAAGCTCACCTGCGGCAGCGGCAGAGGCCATACAGGAAGATATCGCAAGGGCGCTAGACACACCCTGACCACCAAAACTTCACTTTTGAAGCTGTTAGTCTTAAAAAGATTTCCTGTTTCTGGCTTTCAAGTGTTGACAATAGTTAATGCTTAACATTACGATACCTCCGTAACTAACTAATAGAAGAATAATTTCTTACATAATTAGCTCTACCGATCCTCTCCGGCTCTGCCGGATTTTTCCGGGCAGGTCTCGTACCTCGCCCGGATTTTTTATGCGCGCTCACAAAACCAAGCTACAATTGAAACTTGAGATGGCAAAAACGGACAGATGTTGAACCAGAAAAATCATTCCCACTGGGTTGATAAGCTCAAATTGCGTTGGTATTTGATCCTGCGCAATATTCTCAGTTTATGGGTCAAGCCAAAGATCAGGGCAGATGCCGATGGTAATATTGGCGCCACTGGCGCACAGGCCGTGTGTTACATAATGGAGTCATATGCACTGTCGTCTGCGCTGATCCTGGACCATATATGCGAGCAGAAAAATCTACCGCGGCCATTGCTTCCCATTCCCGGAATCACGGATGGGCCACAGCGCTCATATGGTGTTTTAAAAAGACTGCAAGGCCTGATTTTTCGCCGGGCAACATCCCGGCGGCAATTCAAAATGCTGCAATTTTTGGTCGAAAAGACCTGGCAAAACCCCGAACTGGATATTTTGCTGGTGCCTGTCACAGTGCTGGTTGGTCAGCGACCAAGCAGGGAAAGCGGTTTGACCCGCACCCTTTTCGCAGAAAACTGGGAGATCGCCGGACGCATGCGCCGGTTTTTCAGCACACTGGTCAATGGGCGCAAGACTTTTGTACAGTTCAGCCGACCGATTTCGTTGCGTGAACTGGCTAACGAGGGCCTCGAGACGCCTGTCGCATTGCGAAAAGTATCGAGAATTTTAAGGGTACACTTCAAACGCGTACGCACAGCAGCCCTCGGACCGGATCTTTCTCACCGCCGCACGGTGGTGGACAAGGTTCTCAATGCCCCAACCGTTCGTGCCGCCATTGAGGACAAGGCTCGCCGATCAGGTATTCCGCTGGAAAAGGCCCGCCGGGTTGCCCACAAGTATATCAACGAAATTGCCGCCAACTACTCCTACTCCACCATCGTTATCGCCGAATCGATTGTCGCGTGGCTATGGAATCGCATTTACAACGGTATCAAGGTCAATGGCTTTGAGGATCTGCAACACCACGCGCTGGGCCACGAGGTGATTTATGTGCCCTGTCATCGCAGCCATCTCGATTACGTGCTGCTTTCCTACCTGGTGCACGAACACGGCTCGATTCCCCCGCATATTGCTGCAGGCATTAACCTGAACCTGCCCATCGTTGGCCCGCTGGCGCGCCGCTGCGGTGCGTTTTTCCTGCGCAGAAGTTTCAGATCGCAAAAGTTGTATGCCGCTGTCTTTTACGAGTACCTGAGCGTAATCCAGACACAGGGTGTTTCCATTGAATACTTCATCGAGGGTACACGGAGCCGCACCGGGCGCTCCTTGCAACCCAAGGGCGGCATGCTGGCCATGTCGGTCAGAAGCTACCTGAACAACCCCGTAAGGCCCATTGTCTTTCAACCGGTCTACATTGGTTACGAACGCCTGGCTGAAGGCGACAGTTACGCCAAGGAGTTATCCGGGGCAAAAAAACGTTCGGAACGTTTTTCAGACCTGGGCAAAATTTTTGGTATTGCACGGCGCAATTATGGTGAGGCTCACGTCAGCCTGTGTGAGCCGATTTACCTCGATGACCTGCTCAAAGAGCAGGACCCTGACTGGCAGGAAACCATCAGAAAAGAGGCCAAGCGTCCAGCCTGGCTGAATTCGACAATTGAGGACCTGGGTCGAAAAATCATGACCCATATCAATGCGGGCGCCGACGTGAATCCGGTGAACCTTCTCGCCCTGGTGCTATTGGGTACACCACGTCACGCCATGGGTGAAAAGCAACTGGCCCACCAGATTGGCCTGTACCAAAACCTGTTGACTCATAAACCCGCGCCGGCAAGCGTCACCATGACCGATAAAAGCCCGCAGGAAGTCATCCTTTACGGGTTTGAACTGAAGATACTGCAAAGACAGGCGCATTCGCTGGGCGACATTATCTCCATTCGGCCGGATCAGGCCGTGGGGCTGACATTTTTCCGCAACAATGTCACACACCTGATGGCCCTGCCGTCACTGGTGGCCTGCTGCTTCCTTGAACACCGAAATTTCAAGATTGCCAACCTGCACAGGTTTGCGACCATTATTCACCCTTTCCTTGAGGCCGAGCTGTTCATCCCCTGGAAAAAGGACAACATCATTGATGCACTCGATGAGTCCATTGAGCAACTTGTCCAGCACGGTTTGCTGATCAGAAAGAGTGATGGCGAAACCCTGTCAAGCGAACAGGATAACCCGGAAGCGGCCGTACAATTGAACGTGCTGGCCCACAGTCTGCTGCAAACCCTGCACCGATACCTGATCACCATTCTGGTGCTGGCGAGGTATGGTTCCGGTCAATTGAGCCGCGGCGAACTCGAGAGATTATGTATCCAGACGGCCCAGCGTATCTCGATGCTGCGTGATTTTAATGCACCGGAGTTTTACGATAAGGCCCTGTTCAGTGGATTTATCGCTGAGCTACGCAAGAACGGATACCTGTCGGTTAACAAGGAAAACAACCTGGTTTACGATAGGCGACTGGAAAAGGTATCTGAAGACGCCAAGTACATCCTGGGTGAAGATATCCGCCTTGAAATTAACCGGCATACGCCATTCGCCGAGGCGGATGAAACGCCTTTGGAAAATTAAGGTTTCAGGCGTCCAGGTCCGGGATCAGCCGTGATTCCAGGCGGGCGATCCAATCCTTGAGTTTCAACTTCCGTTTTTTCAAGCGCCGCAAATGCAATTGGTCCTGCCACGAATCCTGGCTCATGCGATCAATGGCCAGGTCAAGATCGCGGTGTTCCTCCCGCAACTCTGCCAGTAACTGCTTTACCTCTTCCGTATTTACTGATTTCATACAGGGAATCTGTTATTGACGTTTAATCTCAGCATACCCCTAGTGTACTGCATCATGGCGTATGAACTAAACTAATTGAATATCGAAGGAACCCAAGCCATGGATCGTAGAAAATTTGTAAACGCAGCCGGCCTGGCCGGTGCCGCCGGATTGCTGACAGCCTGTGGAAAGCAGGGAATGGACCAGGCAAACTGCGAAACCACCTCAGGCGGGCAGACATTTGAATGGAAAATGGTCACATCCTGGCCGCGGGATTTTCCGGGCCTGGGCACCGGCGCCAATCGACTGGCAAAGACCATAGATGAAATGAGCAATGGCCGTCTCAAAATCAAGGTTTATGGCGGCAGCGAACTGGTACCCCCGTTCGAAGTGTTTGATGCAGTCCAGCAGGGTACCGCTGAAATGGGACACAGCGCCTCCTATTACTGGAAGGGCAAGGCGCCCGCCGCGCAGTTTTTTGCCGGCATACCATTTGGTTTTACGGGTCAGGAACTCCATGGCTGGATGTATTACGGTGGCGGCCTGGAACTGTGGCAGGAGGTGTATGCTGAACACAACCTGGTGCCATTTCTCGCGGGAAACTCGGGCGCGCAGATGGGTGGCTGGTTCAACGTGGAGATCAACAGCATTGATGATCTCAAAGGTCTTAAAATGCGCATGCCCGGCCCCGGCGGAGAAATCCTGCGTCGCGCCGGCGGCACACCCACCAATATCCCGGGCGCCGAGTTGTTTACAGCCCTGCAAACCGGCACCATTGACGCGGCCGAATGGATCGGGCCTTACAATGACCTCGCCTTTGGCCTGTTCAGGGCGGCCGAGTATTACTATTTCCCAGGCTGGCAGGAAACCGGCAGCGGACTGGAGTGCATGATCAACCGGGATAAGTGGAACACTTTGCCCGCCGATCTTCAGGCCATCGTCAGAAACGCCTGCCAGGCCACCACCCTGGACATGCTATCCGACTTTACCTATAACAGCGGTATTGCCATGAAAAAGCTTGTGGAAGAGCATGGCGTAAAGTTGCGCCGTTTTCCTGACGAGGTGCTGAAACACCTGTCCGCTATCAGCGCGGAATATGTTTTGGAAATGTCAAAAGAAACTGAACTGATGGGTCGAATTTACAAGTCCTACATGGATTACAAAGAGCTTGTCTTTCCATGGACGAATATTTCGGACCGGGCGATCGTCAACCTTCGTGAAGGTTGATGCGGTCAGCCGGAATACACCGCACCCGGCAACCAGGTTGCCAACGCCGGCCAGACGGTCAACAGCACCAGCATCAGCAACTGGATCGCGATAAATGGAATAACCCCTTTGTAAATCGAACTGGTGACTATCTCCGGTGGTGCGACACCGCGTAGATAAAACAATGAAAAACCGAAAGGTGGCGTTAGAAACGACGTTTGCAGGTTAATGGCGATCATCACACCCAGCCAGACCGGGTCGATGCCCATGGCCAGCAGTACCGGCCCGACGATCGGAATCACAACATAGGTGATTTCGATAAAGTCGAGAATAAAGCCCAGCAGGAACAATACCAGCATGACGATCAGCAAGGCGCCGGCTTCACCGCCCGGCAAATTGATCAGCAATGACTGTACATATTCATCCCCGCCATAACCCCTGAACACCAGGCTGAACAGGGATGCACCGATCAGGATCATGAAAACCATCGCACTGACACGGGCGGACTGATAAACCACGGCACGCAGAGTTTGAAGCGTCAATTGTTTTTGCTTTAGCGCGAGCAACATGGCGCCGGTCGCACCGACCGCGGCCGCCTCTGTTGGAGTGGCCATGCCCATCAGTATGGAACCCAGAACCGCGACGATTAACAATAAAGGCCCGGCCAAGAGGTTCAACAGGGTCAGAAGGGAAATGTCCTCTCCCGGCTCATGCGTCACCGCCGGCATCAGTGATGGTTTGAACACGGCAAGCAGCACCAGGTAAACCATATAAAAAGATACCAGCACCAGGCCTGGCACCAGTGCGCCTGCGAACAGTTCCCCGACCGATATGGTTTCCGGGCTGAAGTTACCCATTTGAATCTGGGCTTGCTGGTACGCATTTGAGAGCACATCAGCCAACAGGATGAGAACAATCGAGGGCGGGATAATCTGACCAAGTGTGCCCGCTGCGCAAATACTGCCGGTGGCTATGGACGGGTGATAATTATTTCTGAGCATGGTTGGCAGTGACAATAAGCCCATGGTCACCACCGTGGCGCCAACAATACCGGTGCTCGCAGCCATCAGGGCTCCCACCAGCATCACTGCCAGCCCCAATCCGCCCGGCACGCGGCGCATCAGCTGCGCCAAAGCCTGTAAAAGCTGATCGGCGAGCTTTGAGCGCTCCAGCATTACCCCCATAAACACAAACACGGGAACGGCGATCAGCGTCTCATTGCTCATAATGCCGAAAATACGGCTGGGGAATGCACTCAGGAATGCAGCATCAAAAATGCCCGTTGCAACCCCTATCAGGGCAAATATCAATGCAACGCCTGCCAGAGTAAATGCAACCGGAAAACCGGCAAGCAGCGCTATACCCGCCGCCGCAAACAACGACAGTGACATCAGTCCATCCATATTTTGGCTTCTCTATTATTCTTCAGCTATGAAACTTCAATGGCGCAACACCTTAATTTTGCCAAAATCACGCATTCGCCTGCCACCACATGGCTGAAAAGCTTACCCGCAGCGGCTTTTTATGCACAACCGGTGCCGATCCCGAAAAAAACATGCGATTAATACACCCGTGGTTAATTACTTATACAAAACTGATGATAAGCCATTGTTTATCATCAGTTTAATTATCTCTGGCACGAAAACCCTGTTTGTGCCAATCATAGCATGTAACATAAGCACGACAACTCACCACACTTTATTCACAGAGTTATCCACAGCTTGTTGTGTTAAATTGCCTTAAGGCCCAAGCAGCCATTTTCAGCACATGTTCAAAGGGTTACAATAGTTCGCTTTCGTATTGCCTCAAGGCAAACGGTCATAGGAAAATTTCTTGAAAGAACATATAGAAGAGTTATTGATACAGGCTCTGTTGCATCTTATACGCGAAGGAGTGCTGGGGGAAGAATGTGATATCGTTCCTCAACTTGAACGGACACGCACACCCGAGCACGGCGAATTCGCGTCCAACATCGCCATGGTGTTGGCCAAACAGGCCGGCAAGGCCCCGCGTGAACTGGCTCAATTGATCATTGATAAAATCCCCTCTTCACGCCAGTTGGAGCGGGCCGAAATTGCCGGGCCGGGGTTTGTCAATTTTTATATGAACCAGATCGCCATGGCATCTGTTGTCAAGGATGTCCTATACGAGGGTAGCGAATACGGCCACCATCGGACTGATCCGAACCTTGAAGTTACTGTCGAATATGTTTCAGCGAATCCCACCGGACCCCTGCATGTCGGCCATGGACGCGGCGCGGCCTATGGCGCCAGCCTCGCCAATATCCTGCAGGCAGCCGGCTACACTGTGCAGCGCGAGTATTACGTAAACGACAACGGCCGCCAGATGGACATTCTCGCGGTCAGTGTCTGGCTGCGTTACCTGGAGTTATGCGGAGAAAACCTGCGCTTCCCCCAGAACGGATATCATGGCGACTATATCTATAATATAGCCCGCGAAGTGCGTAGTGAAATTGGCGACAAATTTCGATTCAAGGGGCAGGAAGTGCTCGATGGCCTGCCGCCCGACGAAGAGTTTGGCGGCGACCGTGAAACACATATTGATGGCATGATCGATCGCGCCCGTGAATTACTGGGTCACGCTGGTTACCTGGCCTTTTTCGAAACGTCCATCGATAGCATTCTCGATGATATCCAGAAAGACCTGGCAGGCTTCGGGGTCCAATTCGACCGTTGGTTTTCAGAAAAAGAACTCGAAAAAAGCGGCGCGATCAGACACGCCATTGAACGGCTGGAGGAAAATGGACACCTGTATGTCAAGGATGGTGCGACCTGGTTTCGTGCGTCCGAACTCGGAGACGAGAAAGACCGGGTAGTCATACGCGAGAATGGCCGGGCCACCTATTTTGCCTCGGACATCGCGTATTTTCTGAACAAGATGGAACGCGGCTTCAAGAAGGCCATCTATATTTTTGGGGCCGATCACCACGGTTATATCGCCAGGCTTCGCGCAGCAGCAACGGGCCTTGGAGAAGACCCGGATCGTTTGGAAATTCTGTTGGTGCAGTTTGCCGTACTTTATCGTAATGGCCAGAAAGTGCAGATGTCGACACGCTCCGGACAGTTCATTACCCTTAGGGAACTTCGCGAGGAAGTCGGCAGTGATGCGGCGCGTTTTTTCTATGTCATGCGCTCACACGAACAGCATCTCGACTTTGACCTCGACCTGGCCAAATCGCGAACCAACGAAAACCCGGTGTATTACATCCAATATGCCCATGCCCGTATCTGCAGTGTTTTCCGTAATCTTGAACAGATGAACGAAACACATAACCAGGCAATCGGCGAGGCTGCTTTGGACCTGTTGACTGAACCCAACGAAACAAAATTGCTGCGTGAATTAAGCCGTTATCCTGAAATCATTGAATCCGCAGCCCGTCTGCGCGTGCCGCATCAGCTTGCCCACTACCTGCAGTCACTGGCAACCGAGTTTCACGCCTATTACAACTCGCAACAATTCCTGGTTGACGATGAGAACATCAGAAACGTGCGTTTAAACCTGATACTCGCCACAAAAATCGTTTTGGCCGATGGCCTGAACCTGTTGGGAATATCAGCGCCGGATACCATGTAGCATGGTGGCGAGGCGCAAAAAACCGGCTACCCGAAGCGGCGCCCGAAAGCACGGATCAAGGGGGATTCCCGCCTGGTTCTGGCTCCTGGGTGGAATACTGATTGGCCTGGGCACCGCGCTCGCGCTGATGATGAAAGGCTATTTGCCGGAGATCAAACAGCACCTTCCCTCGATGGATGACACCTCGGTCAAACCGGCTGAGCCGGCCATTGTGGAAGATGATAAAAGCGAAGAAAAGAAGCCCAAAAAACCACGTTATGACTTTTTTACCGTGCTGCCGGAAATGGAAGTCGTGGTTCCCGAGCAGGAACTCAGCCGCAAGGCCGTTAATCCTGAGACCACGGCCGATACGGCGGCCATCGACTCACAGGAGAGTTATATATTGCAGGTTGGCTCCTTTCGCAGTTCAGCCGATGCTGAGCAGATGAAAGCCCGCTTGGCGCTGTTGGGATCGGTTGCCCGGATTCAAACCGTGACGGTGGATGACCAGACCTGGCACCGGGTACGTATCGGACCGTTTAATGGAGCCCGCAAGGCAGACGAGATTCGCCGTATGTTATCCGACAACCAGATCGATACGCTGGTTATGAAGGCCACGCCCTAACGTGCGCTCGGCCGCCCTGGTGAAACATCCGGGTTAAACCCGGTTCAGGCTCAATATAGCTCCGGCTTTTCACCAATTTCGGACCCGGGGGATGATTTTGCCTGTTTCCGCCACCGTTTCAGGGCCGCCAGCAGGACACTACCCTGCCAACTTTCGGAAAACTCATCTGCAAAACCACTGGCATCGAGTTCGGCGATAGCGTTCTGCAATTCTGCATCTCCGCATTTTGCGCCGAATCTGCGCATACTGCCCCGGTAAGACACGGGGGCGTAATGCCTGACCCACTGCGACAGATTGTTGCGAGCAGCCGTGGCGTCGCCATTTTCGCAGGCCTGTTGAAATTTCTTTAGCAGGCCCCTCTCATCCTCCGATTCACTGCCATTTTTACGGCCGTCCTCGTTGAGCGTTTGTGTTCGTTGGTAATACATGAACAGTGTGACCAGCCAAAGCACAGCCAGAACGGCGGTTGAAACTTTCCACCATGGACTGCCGGAAGACACCTGCGTGGCAGCGCTCATACCCTGCGTTATCGCAGGCGCGGCAGCCGTTGGCGGTGGCGCAACCATTGCCGAAGTACTGAGTTCAGAGGGCAACACCTCAACGCGGTGCTCAGGTAATATGGCCGTCCGTTGCTGGTTGGAAATGGTATCCCACCAATCAAGACGAATCTCGGGTAACACCAGCTCCCCTGCTTTCTCCGGCACCACTGCATAACGAAATTCCTTATGCCCCAATACCCACTCACCGTCATCACGGCTGATACCCTGCGGCTGATCAGGGTAAATCCGGGTATCGGGAAGCTCAGGCCATACCGGTTCTTCGAGCATATGCTCTTCCAGGCCCTTGGCATCAAGTATCACCGTGCGTGTCACCGGTTCGCCAACGTGAAGATTATCACTGTCTGAAATCTGCTGTGATAATGTGATGTGACGTGCCGGTAACCAGAAATCACCGGTGTATTCGGGCGGTCTGGGGCTGATTTCAAGCATCAACGGCTCACTTTCAACGGTGATACGGCGTCCGCGCACGGTCGGTTGCCATAAGCGGTCGGCAGGACGCTCGATCAGGCGCCCACTGAGCTGCATTGCCGGTATCGTCAGCGTGCCGGAACGTTCCGGAAAAATCGCATAGCGCCGTTCCAGTACGCGGTAGCGTTCACCGTTACGGTCTGATTGGTAAGGCACCTCGTCCAACAGGCGGACAGACGCCTGCTCGGGCGCTGGCGGGTTGATCGCGGCTTCGGTCAGGTTGGCCTGGTAAAAAATTCTGACCATCAGGCTGACCTGGGAAAGCACATAATATGGACCACCTTCCGGTTGCACCGTTACCTCGATAAACACCGGTTCGACATCACCCGGGGCCAGTGCGGGCGCCTCGGAGACCTTGAGCATCACCGGGTTGGAACTGATCCCCTTGAACTTCAATGCCGGTATTACCAGGTTTCCTGCACGTTTGGGCTCCAGCGTTATGACCAACTTCACACTGGCTGTCTGGCGACCGTTGACAAACGACATCTGGGTTTCAGAGCGGCGGTTCAAAATATCGAAATCCGCCTGCAGAGCGGACAGGTCGGTGTCCAGGCTCTGATCCGTGTCGCTGGTTTGCAAGACCAGTGTCACCGTCTCACCCACCACTGCA
>JBFFWN010000058.1:0-16102 GCA_041570235.1 Lysobacterales bacterium
AGTAAAGTGCCAGAGTGATCACTCTGGCACTTGACTCTGACCCCGTCTTTTTTCTGGGTCAGTCTCCCGTTTCAAGAACGGAGGCGATCTCATCCAACACACCCGGATCCTCAATGGTGGCGGGCGTCTTGTACTCCTGATGATCTGCAATCTTACGCATCGTGCCACGCAGAATCTTGCCTGACCGGGTCTTTGGCAGACGCGGCACGACATGAATATCCCTCGGTGTGGCAATGGGCCCGACCTGTGAACGGACCGTTGCCATCAGGCTTTTCTTCAGTTCAGCCAAATCCACCTGCGAGCCACTGTTGAGGACAACAAAACCCAGCGGCATTTCACCCTTGAGCTTGTCGGCCACACCGATAACAGCACATTCTGCCACGTACTCGTTGGACGCCAGCGCCTCCTCCAATGCACCTGTCGACAAACGGTGACCCGCGACATTGATCACATCATCGATCCGGCTCATCACCCACAGGTATCCCTGTTCATCCATAACACCGGCGTCGCCGGTCAGGTAATAGCCCTCAAAGCGGGACAGGTAAGCATCATAGAAGCGTTGCTTGTTACCCCATAATGTAGACAGGTTGCCTGGGGGCAAAGGCAGCTTGACCATGATATAACCGGATTGACCCCGGGGTAATTCATCACCCTGGTCATCCAGCACCCTGATGTCATAACCCGGCACCGCCACGGTGGGCGACCCCGCCTTGACGGGCATCTGCTCGATCCCCATCGGGTTGGCAGCCATCGGCCAACCACTTTCGGTCTGCCACCAATGGTCGATCACGGGAACTTTTAACTGCGATTCCGCCCAGTGCAGCGTGTCCGGATCGCAACGTTCCCCGGCCAGGTACAGGGCTCGCAGGGTACTGATATCATGTTGAGCGATAAGTTCGCCATTCGGGTCTTCCCGTCGAATCGCCCTGAATGCGGTGGGTGCTGTAAACAGGCAATTGACCTTGTGCTTTTCGATCACCCTCCAGAATGCACTCGCATCAGGTGTACCAACGGGTTTACCTTCATACAGAATGGTCGTGCAACCGTGTAACAGCGGCGCATAAACGATGTAGGAGTGGCCCACCACCCAGCCAATATCCGAAGCTGCCCAGTAAACATCCCCGGGTTGGACATTGTAGATATTTTTCATCGTCCACTTAAGAGCGACCGCATGCCCGCCATTGGGACGGACCACACCTTTCGGCTCACCCGTGGTTCCTGATGTATACAGAATATAAAGCGGATCCATCGCACCAACGGCAACACAATCTACCGGTTCGGCTTCGGCAACGGCGTCCTGCCATAAAACGGCGGAAGGGTGTAATTCTTCGATCGGTAATTGCGGTCTGGACACCAGTATTCGTGTCAGGTCAGGAACACCCGCTATGCTGAGGGCTTCATCCAGCAAGGGCAGATAAGGTATGACCTTTTTGCCTTCGATACCACAGCTGGCACTGACAACCAGTTTCGGGCTGGCATCCCTGACACGGGTGGCAAGCTCCTTGGCTGCGAATCCGCCAAACACAACGGAGTGGATCGCTCCGATACGTGCGCAGGCCAACATGGCAATCGCCGCTTCCGGAATCATCGGCATGTAGACGATCACACGGTCACCCTTACTGACACCATTGTTTTGCAGGACATTGGCAAAAACCGCGACTTCGTCACGCAATGCCTCAAAACTGTATTTACGCGTTGTGTCGGTGACCGGGCTTTCATAGATCAGGGCGGTCTGCCCCCCCCTTCCCTCATGGCAATGCCGGTCAAGGGCGTTATAGCAAGTGTTGATTTCGCCTCCGGAAAACCACTCGTAATAGGGTGCGTCAGAGCTATCCAGCACCTTGTCCCAAGGCTTGCTCCACTCCAGTTCAGCAGCTGCTTCCCCCCAGAATTCCTGCGGGTTGTCTAAGGAATTTCTATACTGTTTTTGGTAGTCCATGCTAGGTGTGTCCTTTAATCGTAGTGTTCCGGGTTACCCGCGTATTTTATGATCATTCATCAAGGTGTCTGTATTCGACTTTAGTGCGGGGTGTCATACATAACGAATATACGGCTTCAGGCCGAGAGGGTTTGAACGATCCATTCTGCTTGCCTGCGCCAGCAATAATTCTGCCGTGGCAAAGGCGTCGATCAGGGCGTTATGTGCTGTGTATCGCGGAAGATTGTAGCCGGACCTGAGCTTGGCCAGCTGTAAATCCCCCTTAAGAATCGGAATCTCACGTCGCTTTCTGATGGCCAACTCAATCTGCATGGTATCCAGCAGCATGATCGGCGGCGCCACGCCCGCCCAGGACAGGCAATCACGCTGCAAAAATGCCACATCCAATCCGGCATGATGAAATAACCAGATCCGGCCTTTAGCTGCATTGAACAGCATTTTCAGGCCTTTTTTAAGTGATACACCAGTGGCCACCTCGGTATCCGTCAACTCGTGTATCGTTGCACTGCTGCCAACTGCCTGGTTGGCATTTATCAATACATGCCGGTTGGAGCCAAAACGAATCCTGCCCTTGTCAACCAGCGTCCAACCGATGGCAATAATCTTGTTTTGCTTAGCATCCAGACCCGTCAGCTCCAGGTCTACTGCGATCAGCGGTGTATTGTCCAATCGGTCGAAGCTCAGGTTGGAGCATGACTCTATATAGGATTTCAGGGTGGTTTTTCGGCATTTATGCGCAAGGCGGCGACACCGTCTTTTGTGGCGCCACTTCACGAACATCAATCAATGCACCTGGTAGCGGAGTTCCAGTGAACTCTGAGCCTCAACCACCAGCATAAAGGCAGCCTTGAGATTGCGACGCATCAACGCCGACAACTGTTCAGGCGGTACAAAGTTGGTCGGTTTCTCACCGGCAGCCATCTGGGCCGCCTGGTGCGATATACGAATCCGGTTAATCAGAATCAGGGCATCGCGCAAGCTACTCGCATCTTTATCGTTCATGGCACCGGCCTTTACTGCCAGTTCAATACGCCTGAATGTATTGGCCTCGTTTATCCCGGCCTCCAGCGCACGTATTCTGACCAGGTCAGTGATCGGCACAATACCGCGATGTTTCAAGTTCAGGCCCTCGCTATGCGTACCATCATCCTCCTGCACAAAACGCCGGAAAAAGCCCAACGGAGGCCGGTGCTTGAGGGCATTCTTGGCCATGAAACGTCGAAAAATCGGGTTATTCATTGCGCGTTCACTGGCATGCTGCTGCAGACCTTGAACCAGGGAACTTTCGCCATACACACAACGGATATCAAAAAAGATACTGCTGTGCATGACCGACTTCGGATCCGGTACGTCGACCCATTGGTCAAAATAGCTTTTCCAGACAGGCAGGGCGACCCGCCATTTGACGTTGAGCGCCATTATCTCACCCGGGCAATAGACATAGCCCAGCTGATCCAGCCCGTCACAAACCATGTTGGCGAGTTTCGCGAAATAATCGGACTCATCCTGCGTGGCTTCACGTTCAAGAATAAGCCCATTGTCCTGATCGGTCTTTGCGGTCTGCTCCTCGCGGGCCTGAGACCCGAAAACGACCCAGGCATAAGACATCGGCGCAGGACCCAGCTTGTTGACGGCCAACTGGATCAACCTGACCGTAAATGCATCGGTGATATGGGTGACCATCCTTCCGATTTGCCCGACTCCACGACCCAGGTTAACCATACGCTCAAACAGGGAGGGTAAACGACGGCTCAGGATAAGCAATTCCTCAATGCTGTTTTTCTTGTGAATATCACGCACCAGCCGCAGGGGGTGTTCGGATTGTGCGCGCAATATGTCTCCGGCAGTGACGAGTCCCACCGGGCTGCCCGTATCCACAACCGGCAAGTGATGATAGTTTTGCCGCATCATGATCAACAGCGCTTCATCCACGTCGGTATCAACATCAATTTGCATGGGGCCCTGGGTCATGACAAGGCTGATCGGCAGGCTCGAATCGCGCCCTTCAACCAACACCCTCTCGCGTAAATCCTTGTCGGTAACGATCCCGCACAAAACGCCATCCTGTACTACCAGGATGCTCGAAACGTTTTCGACACTCATACGCTGTGCGGCCTCACGAATGCTCTCATCACTGTTCACCAGCACGGGCTTCCGCTTTAGCAGGTCACGTACCTGTCTGACCGAGTGATAATGCTGGGTTGCAGCGCTCAGGCGTGACTTCAGATGACTGCTGAAGTACTCGTCGATCTGGGGAAACTGGGCACGAAGCTGCTCGAAATCCTCCTGCGACAGATGCCACAGCAGGCAATCTTCTTCAGCTTCCGCTTTGTATTCTTTCAGTTCACCATGAAAATAGATTTGATGACCAAACAACTCACCCTCAGAACGCTTGTCCAGAAACCTGTGTTGCTCATCCATTAACCTCGCCGCACCCTTACGAATCATGGCAAGACCCGGTGGCGGTTTGGATGAAAAAATGTCTTTGCCCTGGGGGAAGTAAAGCGCTTCGAGCTTTCGGGCCAGAGCCCGCAACTCCTCACTGCTCAGGGTATTGAAGGGCTGCACCGTGTGCAGGAACTCAACCGCGAAATCTACATCAGAAAAATTAGTGGACATGATCTCACTCTACGGCCTGTATGGCACAAAAAAGGGCCAGCACAATTGCTGGCCCTATATTCTACCAATTCAACTGTCTCAATGGTGAGCTTGTGCCTTAGCTGCGCCCATTGGTACACGAATATCTTCCACCAGGTGCTGGATGTGCTCCGGTGGTGGAGGTGTAATCTTGGAAACAACATAGGCTGACAGGAAGTTCAGCATTGCACCTACCGCACCAAAGGCCTCGGGTGAAATACCCATGAACCAGTTATCCGGCGTGTTGGCTGCCATCTCTGTTCCGGGAATAAAGAACCAGCCCTTGAACCAGAAGATATACAACAGGGTAGACAACAGACCTGTGAGCATGCCGACGATGGCGCCGATATTGTCCATATTCTTGTTAAAGATACCCATCATCAGGGCAGGGAATATCGACGATGCCGCCAAGCCAAATGCCAGGGCCACCACCTGTGCCGCGAACCCGGGTGGATTCATGCCAAGGTAACCGGCCACCACGATCGCACCAGCCATTGCTAAACGACTTGCCAACAGCTCTCCTTTCTCCGAGATATCGGGCGCTATCATGCCCTTGATCACGTCATGGGAGACAGCTGTTGATATCGCCAGCAACAAACCTGCAGCCGTTGATAATGCCGCCGCCAGGCCACCAGCTGCCACCAACGCGATAACCCAGTTGGGCAGGTTGGCGATTTCCGGATTGGCCAGTACCATGATGTCACGGTCAACCTTGACCATCTCGTTGCCTTTCCAGCCAAAACTTGCTGCTTTAGCGGCAAAAGCTTCGTTCTTGTCATCGTAATACTGGATACGGCCGTCGCCATTCTTGTCTTCGAACTGCAGCAAACCGGTGGTTTCCCAGTTCTTGAACCAGGTAGGCCTTTGCTCGTAAACCAGGTTACCGTCCACCGCACCAACCGGTCCGGTCTGGATGGTATTCATAAGGTTAAGACGGGCCATCGCGCCCACTGCAGGCGCAGTGGTGTAGAGAATTGCGATAAACACAAGGGCCCAACCCGCTGAGGTGCGCGCATCTGCAACTTTCGGCACCGTGAAGAAACGCATGATTACGTGTGGCAAACCGGCTGTTCCGATCATCAGGGACAAGGTCAGCAGCACAATATTCAAGGTTGACCACTTCTGCGCCGTGTAGGCAACAAAACCAAGGTCCGTCACGATCATGTCCAGTTTGTCGAGCAGTGACGTTGTAGTCCCGACCATATCACTACCCAGACCGAGTTGTGGAATCGGATTACCCGTCAGGTTCAAGGCAATAAAGATCGCTGGCACGGTGTAGGCAAATATCAGCACACAATACTGGGCAATCTGGGTGTAGGTAATGCCCTTCATGCCGCCCATTACCGCATATACGAAAACGATGGCCATGCCCACAAAAACGCCGGTATGGAAATCCACTTCAAGGAAACGTGAGAATGCAACGCCGACGCCTTTCATCTGGCCGATAACGTAAGTGATGGAAGCAACGACCAAGCATACTACTGCAACCATTCGGGCGGCCTTGGAATAATAGCGCTCGCCGATAAACTCGGACACGGTGAACTTGCCGAATTTACGCAGATAGGGTGCCAGCAACAACGCCAACAGAACGTAACCACCGGTCCATCCCATCAGGTATACCGAAGCATCGTAACCCAAAAATGCAATCAGGCCTGCCATCGAGATAAAGGATGCTGCGGACATCCAGTCAGCTGCCGTGGCCATGCCATTGGCGATCGGGTGTACACCTGTGCCTGCAACGTAAAACTCCTTGGTAGTACCTGCCCTGGCCCAGATGGCAATGCCGATATATAGCGCGAAAGTGGCGCCAACGACTATAAAGGTTAGTGTTTTAAGATCCATTATTTATCTCCCTCAGTCTTCGTCGACGTTGAATTGCCTATCGATTTTTTTCATGCGGCTTGCATAGAAGAAAATCAATACAACAAATATGTACATTGAACCCTGTTGAGCAAACCAGAATCCCAACCTGTACCCACCAATACTGATGGCGTTAAGTTGGTCAACCAGAATTATTCCAAATAGGTATGACACGACGAACCAGATGGCCAGGCATAATGCCACCAACCTCAGGTTTGCCTTCCAGTAAGCTTGTCTTTGTGTATCTTGAGTCATGGGGTAGCCTCTCTTTGATGGTAAATTCCCGATCACTATGTTACGTTCGAAGTGTAAGCATAACGCTCCTACTTTAGTCGTAGAGGGCGTTTTACCGGCTCCATGTACAGGTACAAATAAAAGAAAAAACATCGCGGCTTATGCTTAACCCCCTGAAACTAACTTTGATCGTGCTGGCCTATATGGGACTGCTGTTCCTGATTGCGTGGTATGGCGATCAGCAGCGACTCGGCCGTAACTACCGCAAATTCAAGGCTATCATTTACTCCCTTTCATTGGCCGTCTATTTCACGTCATGGACATTTTATGGCGCGGTCGGCAGTGCCGCGTCCACCGGCTGGGGCTTCCTGCCCATCTACCTTGGTCCGATGTTGATGATGCTGATTGGTTTTGACGTACTGCGCCGGGTAGCAACCATCAGCCGTGAGCAGCGCATCACGTCCATTGCAGATTTCATCGCCCACCGCTACGGGCGCAGTCATTTCATCGCAATCCTGGTGACCTGTGCCGCCGTGATCGGTTCGGTACCTTATATCGCGCTGCAGTTGAAGGGTATTACCACCAGCATCGATATCATGATCAGGGCCACCGGTGATGTTTCTGTTCTGTCAAACAACCTTTCCCTGTACCTGGCCATCACGCTGGCTGTCTTTGCGATGGTCTTTGGTACGCGTGACCTCGATGCCAGCGAGCACCATCGCGGATTGATGTGGGCCATCGCTTTTGAGTCCGTTGTCAAGTTGATGGCATTTATTGCCATCGGCCTGTTCGCCATTTTCGGCGTCTTCGATGGTTTCGAAAGCGTAGCGCAAACCATGCGGGACCATGATGAGTATCAAAAGCTGTTCACGCCCTGGAGATTTCCGGAGGGGTTTGGAATCCAGTTGGTATTGGGCATGGTCGCAATCCTGTGTCTGCCGCGCCAGTTTCACGTCGCCATAGTGGAGTACCGTGACAAGACCGACCTGCGGATGGCGCGCTGGATATTTCCAATATACCTGTTTATTTTTGCCTCACTGGTAGTCCCGATTGCATTGGCCGGATTGAAGCAATTTTCAGGGCAGGCTGTCAATCCGGATACCTATGTCCTCTCATTACCGCTGGCTTTTGACCAGCCGCTACTGAGCCTGTTGGCATTCATCGGTGGTTTTTCTGCAGCCACCGGCATGGTCATTGTCTCCACGGTGGCGTTAGCCATCATGGTCAGTAATGACATCGTAATGCCATTGATCTTGCGCAGCGGCCTTGCACGCCAACGTGCCACCAGCGACCTTTCACAGACCCTTTTGCGGGTTCGGCGTGTTTCCATCTTACTGTTGGCGCTTGCTGCCTTCGCGTATTACCGCGGTATTGAAGCAGGCGTGCCGCTGGCATCTATTGGCCTGTTGTCATTTTCAGCGGCTGCTCAATTTGCCCCTGCAATGCTGATCGGTATCTACTGGCAGGGCGCAAGCAAAACCGGTGCCATATGGGGCTTGCTGCTGGGTGTTGGCAGCTGGGTGATCTTTCTTTTGCTGCCATCGTTCGCTTCGGCGGGACCACTGAAAATATTGATTGACAGCCTGCCCTCACTGGACTTCAACCGGGGTGCATTGTTTTCTCTATCACTGAACACGGCTGCCATCATAGTGGTCAGCCTGCTTAAACCCGACAGAGAATCTGCAATGACAACGACCGAGGACGAAGACGCCAGCGGCCTGATAACACTGCAGGAACTTGAGTCCACGATTGGTCGTTTTTTAGGCCGGGGAAAAACCCGCAACGCACTGATCACCCACCTTGGTCTCGACGAGTGGCAACCTGAAGCCCTGGCGTCTCCAAAAACGGTTCAGTTTGGTGAGCGTTTGCTGGCCGGCTCAATTGGTTCGGCATCCGCCAGAACCGTGCTGAGTACAGCACTGCATCACCGGGGCCTTGGCCCCGAAGCAGTGATGGAACTGTTGGATCGCACATCCCAGGCAGTCCAGTTCAACCGCGAGTTACTGGAATCCACGCTGGACAACATGACCCAGGGGGTCAGCGTTGTTGACCAAAACCTGAGACTGGTGGGTTGGAACCGCCGTTACCTGGAATTGATGGATTTCCCGGAGGATACGCTTTACATTGGAAAGCCGGTCGAAGAGTTGATCCAGATAAATGTCGACCGCGGCCTGATCACCGATCGTAAAAGAGAAATTCAAAAGCGCCTGGACCATATGCGCAGTGGCAAGGAGTATCGCTATGAACGTCCCTGGTATGGTGACAGCGTCATTGAAATTCGTGGTAACCCGCTACCCGGCGGAGGTTACGTAACGACCTTTACAGACATCACTCATTTCAAGGACATCCAGCGCGAGTTGCTGCTGAGCAATGAAACCCTGGAACAGCGTGTCCAGCAAAGAACGGCCGAATTACGTGCTGCCAACGTGGATCTGGAATCATCACGACTTGAGGCCGAAGAGGCAAACCGCAGCAAAACCCGTTTCCTGGCCGCCGCCAGCCATGACCTGCTGCAACCGATGAACGCAGCCAGCCTGTTTGTCTCAATTTTGCGGCAACAGCAGGAAGGATCAGACGATGAGCAATCCCGCCTGGTTACAAGGATCGACCGCAGCCTCAAAGCATCAGAACAGTTACTCAGTGCGCTGCTGGATATCTCCAAGCTGGATTCCGGCATGTACGATCCCGAGCCCGAAGCCATACAGGTTACTGATATGTTTGAGGAGTTACGCCGGCGTTTCAAGGCGCTTGCCTTAAACCGTGACCTGCGGTTACGCGTGCGACCGGCGAACCATGTCATTTTCAGTGACCGCAACCTGTTAAACCGTATTTTGCAGAACTTTCTGGCCAACGCCATCAATTACACCGAAACGGGAGGTGTTTTGCTGGGTTGCCGGGTGCGCGGAGGGCAATTACGCATCTGCGTGTGGGACACCGGCGTGGGCATTGCGGAGAATGAAGTTAAAGCGGTGTTCCAGGAGTTTCACCGCCTGGATTACGCGCACCGTAAAGATGAAAAAGGCCTGGGTCTTGGGCTTGCCATTGTTGACCGCATCGCGCGCATGTTAAATCACCAGATTGATGTCCGGTCAAAACCCGGGCACGGCAGTTGTTTTTCGGTCGCCGTTCCGCTGACCACAAGCGTCGACGTTTCATACACCGAAAGTCCAGCCACACCACAGGTGGAAAGCCAGGGACTCAAGGACCTGAGAGTTCTGTGCGTGGATAACGAACCTGATATTCTCGAAGCAATGAACATGTTGCTTGACCGCTGGGGATTCAGCGGGATCCTGTTGGCAGAGACCCTGGCACAGGCTGCCCAGCAGGTCCTGATGCACGGAACCCCCGATTTCGTACTGGTTGATTATCACCTCAATGACCAGAGCAACGGTCTGCGTGTCATGGAGCACCTTGACGACATTCTCGGTACCAGGCTGCCGGCAATTGTTATCACTGCAGACCGAAGCAGCGAACTGGAAGAGGCCGTCAGGGCAAAGGGTTACGGGTTGTTGCGCAAACCCATCCGGCCCGCTGCATTGAGGGCTTTGATGAGCAACATGATTAAAACGAACCTCTAACCCGCATACACCATGTGGGCCAGTGCTCTACGGGCTAGGGACTGGTCGGATTCAATACATCCAGCTTGGTGGCTGCCAGGACCGCCTGGGTGCGGTTGCTGACACCGAGTTTATTCATAATGGCAGTGACATGTGCTTTCACTGTCGCTTCTGAAATACCCATGTCATAGGCAATCTGCTTGTTCAACAAGCCCTGTGCCACCGACATCAACACCTTGAATTGTTGCGGAGTCAGTTGGGCCATGCGCTCCGCCAGTTGCAGTTCTGAAACGTTTTTACCCGGCAGGTTCGTTTGTGGCAGGTCGGGCGCCCAGACCTCGCCCATCAGGATTTCGCCAATGGCATTGGTGATGGTCTTAATATCGGATGATTTTGGAATGAAACCTGCAGCACCATGATCAAGGGCGCGCTGGATGACCAAAGGATCCTCATTGGCGGAAATAATCACCACCGGCACACTGGGGTAGCGTTTGCACAGGTATACAAGCCCTGCAAACCCACTGACACCGGGCATGTGCAAATCCAGAAGCACCAGATCCACATCCTGGTTCTTTTCCACCAGCTCCTGCAAGGTCTCGAATGAATTGGCTTCAAGGAAAGTGGTTTCACCCTGGCTTTCCTGCAAGGCCTCCTTAATCGCGGTTCTAAACAATGGGTGATCATCGGCAACGATCACCTTTTCCGCCTGCAATGCTATTAATCTATGTGCCATCAGAGTTTCATTCTGCCCGCAAGACCTGGCCACCGTCAACGATGTCTTTAACTGCCAACCGTACCGGCTGCCGGACGACCCTGTCACTATTTTAAAAATCCATGTCGTTCCGTGAATCCATCTTCATCACGCGAATTCACCGACCCTCTACAAACCAATATTCCCACGCATGTCGATAAATAGCCCTTAGACCATGGTCGAAAAAGTCACTGTCACATCTGCAACTGTAATTATTACAACCACAGGATATAACGACCCTCATTAGACCAAAGACTAATACATCAATGCACTTAACTTTCGCATGATGCACGTGCACACACTTAATAATTAACAGGAGAGGCTATCATGGCCCAGCAATCTTTTAAGAAACTCCTTCTCAGCTTGTCAATTGCGACCGCTTTAGGCTGCAGTTTTTCCAGTAGTGTCATGGCGGACGGCACTGAAGTAGATGCTCTAGAAGCCCGTATCCAGGAACTTGAGAACCTGGTCCATCAACTGCTTCAGGAAAAACAGGCTGCTCCAAAGGCAGCACCTGCCCAGGCTGTCGATACCGCAGCGGTCGAAGCCAAGGCTTCGGCGGCCGCCGAGGCCAAGGTGACTGCCATGCTCGAGCAGCATGAGACCGCAGTCGCAGAGCAGGTTCATAAGCACAGTTATAAATTTGGCGGATATATCAAGACCGATGTCATGTACAGTGATTTTGGCGGTGGCTCAGTGGGCTCCGGAAGCGCAGGCAGGGATTTCTACATTCCAGCCGTGGTCCCGGTGGGCACCAGCGGCGAAAGCTATCTTGACTTTGGCATCAAGGAATCCCGTATCAATTTCAGATCGACCCACAACCTGGACAATGGCGCCAAACTGGGAACATTTATGGAGTTTGACATGCAGTTGTCCGGCCAGGGTGATGAAAGGATCTCCAATTCATACGCACCCAGGATTCGACACGCATTTTTCACCTATAACAACTGGCTGGTTGGTCAGACCTGGATGACATTCTTCAATGTCGGCGCCCTGCCGGAGAACCTTGACTTTGTTGGACCGGCCGAATCATCGGTCTTTGGCCGCCAGGCCATGATCCGTTATACCAATGGTCCGTGGCAAGTGGCCTTTGAAAACCCCGAAACGACTGTCACCAACCCCGAGTACAAGCGTGTCGTTGCTGATGACAACAATGTGCCCGATGTTGTATTGCGCTATAACCTCAAGGGCGATTGGGGCACATTCACGGCAGCGGGTATGCTCCGTCAACTGGCATGCGACGGCTGTGTAGAAGGTGTTGATGATACCACGACCGGCGTTGCTCTGAGCCTTTCCGGTAAATTTGTATTTGGCAACAAGGACGATTTCCGTTGGATGGCGAGCACCGGTAACATGGGCCGGTATATCGGTCTGAATATTTCCAACGGGGCCGTTGTTGATGCCGATGGCAACCTGGAGAGCATTGATCAGACCGGTGTTTTCGGATCCTACCGCCACCTGTGGAATGACAAATGGCGCAGTAACCTGACATATGGTTACCTCAGCGTGGACAACGATACCGACCTGACCGGATTCGGTGCGACCAAGAAGATGAGCAGTTGGCATGCCAACGTGATCTACAGCCCGCAACCGAAGCTCGACTTCGGTGTTGAGTTCATCTATGTCGACCGGGAACTTGAAAGTGGGGCCGATGGAGACCTGACACGCTTACAGTTCTCTGCAAAATACGCGTTCTGAGTTGAAGCGACACCGGCCGCCCCACGGTCGGTAAACCTGAACGGGCCTCTCAGGAGGCCCGTTTTTTATGGCCGGTCGAATCGCTACCCAATCCCGGAATAAAGCTTAAACTCATTTCTAACGATCGATGGTGTAGGAGATATCCAGGCCGGTCTCGCGTTGACCTGATGTCACCTTTATACCAAATCCTTTTTTCAGGTCATATCGTGCACTGACCACATTTTCCTTCTCAAACAGACTGATACCATAACTGACATATAACTTTGGACCGATATAGGTACCGACGTCAAAACCTCCCACACCCTGGCTCTGGTCAAAATCCGAACCGGTCACCAATAGCGCCCAGGCACGATCCTCATTGGTGACGGGCACAGTAAACGCTTCCAGCACCGGACGTTTCAGTGTGCCTATCACCTGGACGCCCGCTGAGCGTATTTGCGTATTGCCAAAAATATCCCTTTGCGCCCGAATATTCAGCAAGGGGTTATTGGCCGGAACACCGGGGAAACTGATGCTGCCGTTGTCGATATTAAGTGTCGGACCATAGATATCGACAGTGCCATTGAGCGTATATGAACCTTCGGCAACCGGGATCACGTCACCATTCCAGAGGTATTTAACGCTGCCGTGCACGGAAGTATCGATACCGGGCACCTTCACTTTAACGTCATCGCCAAAAGCAACCTCCAGTGAGCCAAAGACGAGGGTGGAGGAGGCTTTATCCTTGCCATTACCTTTCGTTTCTGCACCCCGGGTTTCAATGACCAGGTCCTCGCTGTCGGTGACCGTCTCAAGCACCAGTTTTTCCGGTGTCAGATGGGCACTCGGAACCAGGATTCTGCCATTGATATCCAGTCGATTGGGACTCAGCCCGATATCGAGTTTGGCATCGGACAGCACTTTGATTGTCTGCGTATTAATCAATAACAACTGCTCCCCGGAAAGATTCAATTCGAGGTTCATGTTTTGCGGGTTTTCGAACTGGAATCGGCCTTCAATGACACCGATACCCTCGCCGGCCCGGAACTGCCCTTTGAGGCTGCCCCGGTCACGGCTGTCAACTTTTCCGGTGAGTTGCACGTCCTCAAGCTTCAGGCCCATCGGCTGGTAATGCAGAAGTCCCTTGGTCAAACTGAATCCACCATCGAACTCCGGATCCAGCAGCGTACCCCCCAGGCGGATATTGGAATTTAATTGTCCATTCACCTCATCCACACCCGGAAATGCCAACTGGCCAATCAACTCGATGTTGTTCAACTGGCTGACCGCCCTGCCCGTCAATTGCCGGCCGTTTTCATCAGTGATATCGGTAACTTCAAACTCGACATCGATAAAACCCACGCCCGGAAATTCGATATCCAGGATACCGGACTCGAGGTTTCCATCACGAAGGTTGAACTTCAACTTCCCGGCATTTGAGTCCAGCAAAGCTTCGTTATCGACCAGGTCTACAACCTGTCCGGCCGTGATACGGAAATCCGCACCACCGGTTAATTTCTGATTACTGGATTGATGCCATTCAAGACGCCCGTCCAGGGTTTGTTCAAATTTGACATCAAGTTCGTAGAGATGCCGCAAATAATCAATCGGAAAAGCCGTAACATCTGCCGTTATGGCCAGCTGGCCTTCCGCATCATGTTCCAGCCCAGCACAAACACCGGCCCCGCCAGCCTCGTTCAGACAGGCTGCCTGCAAAGAAAAAGCGCCGTCTGACCAGGTCATGGATGCAGGGCCGGCCAGTGCAAAATTGAGTTTTTGGGCGATGATCAAATCCAGCGATGTCAACAAGCCGCTCCAGCGGCCATGCAAAAGATCATCAACATCAGCCGGAGTCATCTCAACAGCGGTATTCAGGTCCACTAATTCACTGGCCAAACTGGCCTGGAGATGAAAATCCTGATCGCGGCCACGTAACGAAACAGAAACCTCATCTATCACTTCATTTTTCCAGCGCACCCCTGTGGCACCCAGATCAAAGGTGCTGATCCATTTAGTGGTGGGTTCCTGGCTGGTCGAAATCTCCATGGATTTGATACCCAGGCCATTCCAGGCAAAATCGATAGCCTGCATTTGCATTCCGATTAAAGGCGCGGACCTGTTGCTTGAAAAACGCGCTTTCATTTCCACACTGCCACTTGCACCCTGCAAAATCATCGAAGGTAACTGCCCACTGAATTCAGCGGTGACACCCGCTTCTTCAGAGCTGTTGCCATCCAACTGGAGACTGGCATGATCGGTGCGCACCACCACATTCTCAAACCAGGCATGATCATTGGCTATGCCGAACTTACCGCTGGCATCGATTAGTGTGCCGCGTAACATACCCTGCAGGGAGTCGAGCTGCACAATGACGGGCATCGAAGGACCATCAGAAGCAACCTGGAAGGAAGCGTCCAGTTGACCCGGCCAACCAGGAAACAGGGGCTCCGGGTCTACACCTTCGGCGCTGAGATCAAGCGCCCATTGAAGCTCAGTCGTCCAATCAAGTTCGATGGCCCCTCGCAACTGACCACCAAGCACATCGCCCTGCAAAAGCCTGGTGTGTGCCGACTCACGATTACCCTCACCTTCAATCTTGAAACGGCCAGCCGGATAATCGCCCACTTGCAGTTCGAGTTCACCGTTGGTGGCCCATCGATCCATTGACCCGCGGATGTCAAGCCAACCCGCGGCGCTCTCATACATCGGTGCCTTATCTTGCACCTGATCCTGTAAAGGCCAATAGAAATTGGTCCAGTCGAGATGTGCATCGACCAGGGTGGTTTGCAAATCGATATCGGCATTGAAATTGGCTGCAAAACCCGTTTCAGAGACGGTCAGATTGCCTGTGGGTATCCTGAGGCCTTCCTCAGACCAGTTGATGTCGAACTTTCCTCGCAAATACGAACCTTCCGGCCATTCCTGCACCCAGGGGGATACATCAAGCCGATCAATCATTGCGTGGAGATTGGCCTGCAAGTCGTTCGACCAGTCAATCTCACCATTAACTTCAAGTTCGACTCCGCTTCCTTTCAACGTTGCCTGCTGCACATTAACGCCGGTCATGGAACCACGGGCTGAAACAGACAGCTTGACGGGTTCAAGGTCATTGATAGCCAGGCTTGAGTCCAAAACCACCTTCCAGTCGTCCAGGTTACCCGCGCTGTTGATTTCAAGACCGGAAACAACTATTTCGTCGCCTGCGAACTGCATTGCCTGCGGAAGCTTTCCGACCAGGCCGTTAATGTCCCAAACCGGTTTACCCGGCAACTCAACAAGCTCTCCGCTAACTTCCAATTCCAGCACCTCGCTGGTCAGACTGAAGCCCAGTTTTTCAAGGTCGCCGTTGACCTGCAGTGCAAAAGGCAGCACCGGTAACCGCATGACCTGGCTTTCCGGGGCAGTAAACTGCCCGCTGCTGGAAACATTTAGCAGGTATGGAGAACT
>JBFFWN010000059.1:0-16087 GCA_041570235.1 Lysobacterales bacterium
AAGCGGGCAGTCCAAAGCAAAAAATACGTGATTTCTATAATGCCTACATGGATGAAAATGCCGCCACCACCCGCGGCGTGGAGGCCATCCGGGGCGAACTGGATGCGATTACGGCCATCAGCGACATGGATGGTGTCTACCGTACCTTCAGTGCGATGGGTGTATACAATGTGGATGCCCCGCTGGGTTTCGCCATATTCGCCGATATGAAAGATTCAAACGTGAATGCCTTGTACATGGTGCAGTCAGGCCTGACACTGCCCGACCGTGATTATTACCTCGTCGATGACGAACAGTTCGTCAAGGGTCGCCAGCTATACCTGGACTATGTAAAAAATATTTTTGAACTGGCCGGATATGACAACGGTGCTGACCGGGCCGATCGTTTGATGGCGCTGGAAACACGACTCGCTGAAGTCATGTGGACCAAAGAGGCAAACCGCGACTGGTCCAAACGTTATAACCCGATGAAGATCGACCAATTGAACGAACTGGCGCCGGCCATCAACTGGAAATTGATTTTCGAAACCGCTCAGTACCCCGTGGATGCCACCTTCCTGGTCTCACAACCGAGTTACGTGGAAGCTGCAGGCAAAATCATGTCTGAAACACCTCTGGATACCTGGAAAGACTACCTGACCCTGCAGACCATCAGTCAATTTGCCCCGGTAATGGGTCAGCAGTTCGAGGCCCTGTCGTTTGAGTTTTTCAGCAAGGGCCTGCGCGGCGTGACCGAACCGGAACCGCGTTGGAAGCGTGCGGTTAACTCCGTCAATAACAACATGGGTGAACTGCTGGGTCAGCTTTACGTTGACAAGCACTTCCAGGCCGAATCCAAGGAGCGCATGGATATCATGATCCAGAACCTGATCAAGGCCTACGAGGTATCGATCAATAAGCTCGAATGGATGACCGATGTCACCAAGCAACAGGCACTGGACAAGCTTCATAAATTCACCCCCAAAATCGGCTATCCCGACAAATGGATCGATTATTCCAAGCTTGAGGTTGTCGAAGGCGACCTGATGGCCAACATTAAAAACGGCGCAAATTTCGAGTATAACCGCCAGATTGACAAGCTCGACAAGCCGGTTGACCGCACCGAATGGGGTATGACACCGCAGACGGTAAATGCCTATTACAGTCCGGTCATGAATGAGATTGTCTTCCCGGCCGCCATTCTGCAACCACCGTTTTTCAACGTGCATGCCGACGAGGCCGTCAATTATGGCGGTATCGGCGCGGTTATCGGGCACGAGATCGGTCATGGCTTTGATGACTCCGGCCGGCGCTTCGATGGCAATGGCGCATTGCGCGACTGGTGGACCGAGGAAGACACCGTCAAATTCGAGGAACGTAAAAACAAGCTGGCTGCTCAATATGACGGTTACGAGGTTGTTGACGGCCTGACCATTAACGGTCAGTTCACCTCCGGCGAGAACATTGGCGACCTTGGTGGTTTAAGCATCGCTTACCTGGCCTACAAGATGTCGCTGGATGGCAAGGAAGCGCCCGTCATCGACGGCTGGACCGGTGATCAGCGCCTCTTCCTTGGCTGGGCGCAGGTGTGGCGCTCGAAGGCGCGTGATGAGGAGTCCAAACGACGTCTGACTGTCGACCCGCATTCGCCACCAAAATTCCGGGCCAATGGCGCTGCGGTGAATGTGCCCGCTTTCTACGAGGCATTTGACGTTCAGGAAGGTGATGGCATGTACCTGTCACCGGAAGAAAGAGTGAAAATCTGGTAAATTTTTGACACAGAAGCCTGTAAAAACGGTCGCATCACAGCGGCCGTTTTTATTTCAGATTATTAAATTGAAAATAATATGACATTATTTGCGACCATTTTCTTAAGCGCCACGTCTTAGTAAGCGATGAAGGGATCAGGCGACAACATGACTCTGGATGAGCTGACGCTCGCAGCCGCAAGGCGGGGGGACATGCGTGCCTGTGAAAGGATCTACCGTAAGTTTCATGCGCAGGCATTTACGGTTGCCGTAAGGATATGCAATAGCCGCGAACTCGCACAGGATGTCACCCAGGAGGCCTTTATCAGTGCTTTCAAACGTTTGAAGCAGTACCGGGGTGATTCACCATTCTGGGGCTGGTTACGACGCGTGGTGGTCAATCACGCCATCAGTGCTTTACGTAAGTTGCCGCGTCATGACGCGTATGAACTCGAAGATCACATGTCTCCCCAACAGGGTGACCAGACCGCGATGGGTAACTGCATGGACCTGGAACAGGCATTGGTGCAGCTATGCGATGAAGACCGCATGGTGGTCTGGCTGCACGATGTAGAGGGATACAAACACCATGAGATTGCGGCAATGGTGGGTAAGACTGAAAGTTATTCCAAAACCCGCCTGAACCGTGCCCGAAAAAAACTGAGAGAACTTATTTCTGAAACCGATACACTCCTGCCCCGCAAGGTGGGACTGAACGCAAATGCGTAGCGAGAATGCCATGAATGCGAATGACCAATGGAAGCAAAACACCTCCGACCCGCTGGGTCTGGGTGGGCTCGACATTATAGAACCGGATTATGACGGTTGGCAGCAGATCGAGTCGGCCCTGGTGTCACATCAGAAGCATCGTCAATGGCAAAGGGTCGGTGGCTGGCTGGCCGTCGCGGCCAGCCTGGTATTGGTGCTGGGCATCAGCCTGCGAAATACCGGTAACGAGCCCTCCATGCAACTTCACGGTGACGGTTTTGCGACGCAATCCACGGAAACAGCGTCTTTGGATGTGAAAGACAATATCAACGCCCTGATTGGACTATCGCAGAACATGGAAGAACAGGTTAAGAAACTACGTCAGAAAACCGGCTCTATGCCGGCCGAATCGGCCATTTACGTCGCCGAGCTTGAAGACCTGATCGCCCAGGTAGATCACGAACTGAGCCTGGAGCCAAATTCGGTAGACCTTTGGGGGCAACGTGTCAACCTGATGCTCGACCTGGCCTGGCTTTACCAACAGCAATGGCAAATCGATTACGGTCACATGGCATCACTTTGAATTTAACGAGGCAGAAATTGATGAACACAAGCAGATTAAATGGCAGCAAAACGCTGGTGATGATAACCGCGTTCGTGGCAATGATCTTCACAACGCAGGTTTGGGCAACAAGCGAAGCCGAACAAGCGTTACAGGCTGAGGAAAAGGAACAGCAGGAGCAGTTGCAGCTTGAGTATAAAGAGGCCCTGAAAGCAGCGGAATCGGAAAGACGCATGGCGGAGGAGTCCATTCGGGCTGCCCGGGAGAAATTGAAACAGGTTTCCGAGCAGCAGAGGGACCTGGCACGGGTAAACGATGAAGAAATTCAGCGGCAGCGTGCCGCTCAACAGGCCGAAATGGCAAAAATGCACAAGGAACTCGACCGCGCCCGTCGCCAATTGCGCGAAACCTCCCGTGAGATCGCCCGGGTAGACCGGGAGGTGGCACGGGCAAGATCGGACAAGCGCAGCACCAGCTTTGCCTACAGAACATCCAACCGCCCGTTAATCGGGGTGATTCTTGGTAAATCAGATGAGGTGGGCGTTGAGGTGCTTGGCGTATCACCGGATGGCCCGGCTGAACGGGCCGGTATCAGGAAGGGTGACGTTATCGTGGCGGTTGGTGGCCAGGTGCTGGCTTCAATCAAGGAAGCCGACAACGCCGGGGATGCTTTGCGTATTAGTATGAAAGACATTAAGGCGGATGAACCCTTAACCATCACCTATGAGCGCCAGGACCAGACCATAGATACCACAATCGTGCCGGAAATACGTGAACCCATTTCATGGCAAACGGTGACACGCTTCCCGTCAGCCCCGCGCGTCATGGTGAGCCCGGCAGATCCGGCAGATCCGTCAGACCCTGCAGATACGGAGCGGGTGATTAGCATAGAACGCATCGTTGTACCGGAAATTGACACCGCACAAATCGCCGAGCAAATCGAGAAACTGCGCGTACAAATTGATGAACGGAATATCTACCTGGATGAAAATGCCATCAACCCAATCGATCGTGGTTATGAATACGAGTTCGAGTTTCATGAAATGTCGGAGCTGGGTGATTTCGCATTGCGCGATGCAAATGTCTGGTTTGGCTTTTCCATGACCAGGGGCTTACAACTGGCCGAACTTGATCCGCAGCTGGGTGAGTATTTCAAGACTGACCGCGGTGTGTTGGTGTTGAAGGCAAAAGAGGATAACGAACTGCAACTGATCCCGGGTGATGTCATCCTGCAAGTGGGTGATACCGAGGTTAATTCACCGGCAGAGTTCATGCGTGCGCTGAGGGGCCTTGAATCCGGCAGCGAGCTTAAAATGGACATCAAGCGCAAACGCAAGAACCACAAGCTGGAAATGACCATGCCGGAGATGCGTATGGGTTTCCTGCAAGCTGATGACGATTTTCTTCACACATTCAAAATTACCGGTCATTAATCTAAACAACCCGGTGTGATAAAAAACAGAAGGCCTGCGTAACACGTGCAGGCCTTTTTTTAAGCCGCTTTTTGATTTCCGGCATAGCCAGCCCAATTGCCCCTGAACGCTACCACTAGGCTATAATTCCAACACTGCCCCTTTATATTGTGGAATCAAACACGAGTATGGAAATACCAAACAGCGCTTTTCAATGCACTGGAACCCTGCATGTCCGCAAAGCCTGATTCGATCAAGTCGATCTTTTACGCATTATTCGCCAATCTTTCTATTGCAGTGGCCAAGGGCTTTGCTGCGTTCTGGACGGGTTCCGGGGCGATGATGGCAGAGGCGATCCATTCCCTGGCCGATAGTTGCAACCAACTCCTGCTGCTGTTTGGAATGAAGCAGTCAATACGGCCCCCGGATACCAAGTATCCGCTCGGCTATGGAAAAAGTATCTATTTCTGGTCGTTTCTGGTCGCAGTGATCCTGTTCAGTCTCGGTGGAATGTTTTCGGTATACGAGGGCGTGCACAAGATCAACAACCCCGAACCCCTGACTCAGCCGATCATTGCGGTTGGCGTGCTGGTCTTTGCCATCATTGCAGAAACCGCATCTTTGTGGGGCTGCATGCAGGCTGTCAACAAGGAACGACGAAACCGCTCTTTGCCTCTGTGGTTTCGTGAAACCAACAGCAGTGAACTGATCGTGGTGTTTGGTGAGGACGTTGCTGCCCTGCTGGGTCTTGTGCTTGCACTGTTTGCCATATTGGCTTCTGCCATTACCGGCAACCCGCTTTATGATGCGATTGGTACAATTATGATCGGCGCCCTGCTGATCGTTATTGCCTTCCTGCTGGCTGTCGAGGTCAAGGCCTTGCTGATCGGTCAGGGGGTCGAATCGTATGTCAAAACCGAGATGGAGCAATTTCTGACGGAACGGGAGGAAATTGACCAGCTCTACAACATCCTTACAATGCAGATGGGGCCGGACGCGATGGTGGCCATCAAGGCAAAAATGGCGTCCACCGGTTCCGAGTCGGGGCTTCTGGATGCTATCAACCGGGTCGAAAAGGACTTCCGGAAAAGATTTCCGGTTGTTGCATGGCTGTTTTTTGAACCTGACAACGTGGACGGGTAAACACATTGAATAATCCAAAAGTAGGTTTTGTCAGCCTCGGCTGCCCTAAAGCACTGGTCGATTCCGAACGTATATTGACCCAGCTGAGAATGGATGGCTATGACATCGCACCCAGTTATGACGGAGCGGATGTGGTGGTGGTCAACACCTGCGGGTTTATCGACAGCGCACGGGCGGAATCGCTCGATGCAATCGGTGAAGCCCTGAATGAGAACGGACGGGTCATCGTGACCGGCTGTATGGGGGTGGATGAAAAAGAGATCCGTGAGCTTCATCCATCGGTATTATCGGTCAGCGGACCGCAGCAATATGAGCAGGTTGTTGGCGCTGTTCATCGCTATGCACCCTTTACCAGGGAGCATGATCCGTTCACCGACCTTGTACCCCCACAGGGCGTCAAGCTGACGCCACGCCATTATGCCTATCTAAAAATATCAGAAGGTTGCAACCATAACTGCACGTTTTGCATTATCCCCTCTATGCGTGGAAAACTGGATAGCAGACCGGTGGGACAGGTGTTATCCGAGGCTGAGCGGCTGGTTGATTCCGGGGTAAAAGAGTTGCTGGTTATTTCCCAGGATACCTCGGCCTATGGTGTCGACCTGAAGTACCGCCTCGATTTTTGGGGTGGCAAACCGGTCAAAACCCGCATGACGGAAATGTGCCGCGAACTGGGCAGTCTCGGCGCCTGGGTCAGGCTGCATTATGTCTACCCTTATCCACATGTAGATGAATTAATCCCTTTAATGGCCGAGGGTTTGGTCCTTCCTTACCTGGATATACCCTTGCAACATGGCAGCCCTCGAATCCTCAAACTGATGAAACGACCAGCAGCCGCAGAGAACGCGCTGCTGCGTATCAAAAAATGGCGTGAAATCTGCCCTGAGATCACCTTGCGCAGCACATTTATCGTCGGCTTTCCCGGCGAGACCGATGAAGATTTCGAACAACTGCTCGAGTTTATCAGCGAAGCCCAGCTCGACCGGGTTGGTTGCTTTCAGTATTCGCCGGTAGCGGGCGCACGGGCCAACGACCTGCCCGATCACGTGCCGGCCGAGGTAATGGCGGAACGTGAACAGGCTTTTATGCAATTGCAGGCAGGCATCAGCCGTGATCGCCTGCGCGCGAAAGTGGGCAGCGTTCAGGAAGTCCTGGTCGATGCTGTCGAAGATGGTATTGCCGTAGCGCGCAGCCACGCTGACGCGCCGGAAATCGATGGCCTGGTGTATATACAGGACGGTGAAAACCTGAAGCCTGGAGACCTGCTCAAAACCAGCATCATTGAGGCGGATGAATATGATCTTTACGGCCTCATCGAAACAGAGTAGCGGAAAGTCATGCAATTGGTCAGCCAGATTATCGAGCGCAACCTCAGCCGCAGTCCAACCGGTAAAAACGCCCTTTGGATAAATCCGGAAAAGGATCAGTGTTGGAAGTCCGCCGGTGAGCGCTGCGCAAAGCTGACGCTGTTTACCCAGGATTACGGTGCCTTTGGGTTCCTTGAGCAGACAGGAGCGGATACCCGGTTTTCGGCTTTTCCAGCGGCCACGTCCGCAAATTACCAATGGATCATCATCAACCAGCCAAGACAGAAAGCCCTCTTGAGAATGCTGATCGATTGTGCCGCGGGGCTTCTCGCCGAAGATGGTGTTGTCTGGCTGGCAGGCGAAAACAAGGCTGGCATCAAGTCAGCCGACAAGCTCCTGAAAGCCAGGTTTGGACGGGTAAAAAAGCTGGATAATGCACGTCACTGTACCCTCTTTGAAGCCGGGCAGGTTTCCGGATCCCGGGTGTTTGAGCCAACAGAATACCGGGACAAATGGTTGCTGGACGTCAAACCCCATGAAATCAGGGTTGTATCCTACCCGGGCGTTTTTGCACATGGCCGGCTGGATGCCGGCACATCCCTGCTGCTTCAAGCCCTGAGAGGAATGGAACTGACGGGCGAGGTACTGGACTTTGCCTGTGGTGCAGGGATCATTGGCGCTTTTATCGCCAAGGACAAGCCCGGTTGCCGGCTTAGCCTGCTCGATACAAATGCCCTGGCGCTCAGGTCCAGTGAGGAAACTTTCAGCGCCAACCAACTTCAGGCCACCTGCATTGCATCTGATGGCCTCAACGAATTGACCGGAAAATATGATTTCATTGTCAGTAACCCACCGATCCATGCCGGTGTGAAAACGGACAACCAGCTTGGCGTTCGTTTGCTTGGTTCAGCACATCAGTTTCTGAACCCCGGGGGCACACTTATCATCGTGGCGAATATCCATCTTCCCTATGAAAACCTGCTGTCCCGAACATTCAGGCATCGACGTCAGTTACTGGAAAATGACCGGTACAAGGTGATTGCGGCGACGATATAATTCAGAGATTATTGATCCCATGTGCGGAAAAGCAGCCATTTCACACCTCAGCTGGAAAGATATATATCAATGGTCAAGCAGCCTGACCGCACCAGCCGCCCTGCCGCCCGACCCGCAGGACAGGATAAATGTCTCCCCGTCTCGATTGCGACGCCAATCGGAACCGGACTCGATGATATGGGAATCGCTGCCGGTAATTTATGCCGATGGCGGTGTTGACCGTCCCACGGAGGCCACCTGGCCATTTCTGCCTTTTTGGTCACGCGGACAACTGCCGAGAAACAAGGACAACAAACTGATCTCGACCGCCAATGCGCGCCTGCGCCGGGACGGACAGCCATTCGCACCAAGCTATATGGGCGCCTGGTCAAAAGATATGCGGCTACTGGTTGCGGTATCGTGGTTTTATGAATTCGATTCCCGGGTTCGCCCGCAAATTCCCTATGCCGTGTTTCCGTTAAACACGCCTTTCTGGCTCATGTGTGGATTGGGTAGCTGGTATACCGGCAGCGATGGAAGCAGAAAGCTCAGTGTCAGTATTATCACGGTTGAACCCAACCGGGTATTGAGGTCGGTCGGGCACCATCGTTCGCCGGCATTACTCAGAAATCCCGATGAAGCAAAGGACTGGCTATACCAGGAAAAGCCGCAGGCCTTGAGCTTGCTTCGACCTTATCCGGAAGAAAGTATGGGCGTGGAAAAAGTGCCGATGGGCATCAAGATTCCCGGCAATGAAAATGTTGAGTTGCCGGAGCGTCTTCAACAACATTAAAACAGCTGGCTGATATTTATCCCGCGGTTAACTTTCATCAATGTCAAGATCAGGGTGATGAATAACAGACGGCTTGTATGCGGTGCCCGCCAGGGAAGATCGACCGTCGCGCATGGGTCGGCTGACATTATGTCTCCAGTCATCGACCGTTTGCCTTTTGAGCAGTGAGTCCCTGGCCAGGTATGCATTTAAGGTCGCCTTGCTTGCAATCTTGCTCGCATGAACTTCACGATGTTCGGGATGATTTCCCGGCCACCCCCAAGGTGTGGGGCCTTCAGGTTTTGCCGGGTGCGTACGGGCAAGATCTGATGGTTGTGCATGGCTGCCCGGATTGCCCCATGGTTTTGAAGCAATCTTCACATTTCTACCGTATTTATTTTCGAGGAGATGTGAGGTAGGTCCGCTGCGCTTGCGTGACCCTGAAACCTTTTTATACGTTCGTGCAATGAGATAGTAGACTGTGAGGATGATCAAGGTGACCAGTAAACTTGTAATCAATAAACTTGTATAAAACAACATGATGATTCGCCCCCCGGCTGCTCAATAAGCTTGGTGTTAATACAAAAGTAATCTGCCAATGCCACCAATGCCTGGTACGGTTTGAAAAACACCTGGAATTTGAAGTTGTAGCTACTGACAGTCTGACGTGAACTTACCTGTTACCCTTGTCGATTCCGGGGACCCGATTGGGCTGAATCCGGGAAATACCATCCTCTGGCTTTACTGCTTTGCACCACAACAACCGTTCCGTGCCAAGCATCTACTGTGTTTTTAATTATAGTCTATTCATTTGTGATTTTCCTCAAAAGCACAAAAATTCACCTATATTTAAGGCCGGTAATTCTTGCAATAATTAGAATCTTTTTTCATTTATTTCAATCATGTGTATGAAATCAACAAATTGGCGCATTATTTTTGCATCTATTGCTCTGCCAAAATTGGTATTGGCGTTTAAATCCCAGCGGGAACCATCCGGCGGACCGCTCGGAAATGACGCCTTGGGGTAATACTGCTCGCTCCAATGTGCTCCGCCACGTATGCCAACAAGGTGGTGCTGTTGATCAATCACTGCGATGATTCCGCCACCTGAGGCTCCATCTGCCGAGTCACAGTCGTCCAGTAACTGGCCTGTCCATTTGCCGCCCCCGAGGTCGTTAATGCCGCTTTCAATAACGCTGCACTCATTACTGAAACTGATGACCCGGGCGTCAGAATCATAGGCGATCAGGCGTATTTCCCCACCAGACTGCAGAAACAACTCGCTTTTCAAAACTGCAAAGTCCGCCAGTTTCAAAGTATTTTCAGGCCTGAACGACTTCCAGGGTTCCGGGATATACAGAAAGGCCCAGTCGCCCTCTCCAAACTCAGGCCCGTCGGTTGGGGCCGCGGGGTCGTACTGCCCCTTTCGAATGGTTTTCAAATCAATTTTCGCCCGGTAGGCATCAAGCTGATCGAGGGCCAGAAAATGAAAATCGCAACGATCGAACAAGGTATTTTTGTCAAGGTCGTAGACAACATGTGCAGCACTGGCAATCACAACACCCATCAAGCCGGGTGCCGTATCGCGGGTGTCGACCACCATGGCCGTACCCCGGACCTTGCCATCACATTTGATCGTTCCTGCATTCATTTGCTGGTCATTAAGCCCGGAAGCACTGTCGCGCCCGCCCAACAGGCGCTGCCGGTTATCCTCGATGCCATTATCCGGGTTGCCATCACCGAAAATGTTTGCCATGACCGAATCAGTTCCCCAAACGGTAATGCATCCCAGGCACAGCGACAGCGAGAGGGCTTTCAATAAACCGCAAACACGCCGGGGCCTGAGGCGTGGAGAGCGTTGGTTTTTGATCATCGAAGTACTCATCCAGGCCAATGTAATCTGCAAGCTGAACACTGTCAAAGATCTCTTTAATCCGCTTTAACTTCCGCCTTGGCCACTACAATTGCGGCCAACCGTTTGAATTTGAGATGAATCGCATCTGGGAGAGGTTAAGTTGTCGTACCCGGGACTGCCAAACGTGTAGAATCGCCATCGTGAAACTGAAAACCATTTTAAGAGAACAGCCGAACTTCTTCTGGGTCGTTCATATTGGCGGATGGATACTGTGGGGAATCTTTGGCAAGTATCTGCTGACCGCAACTTTGCTGGATGTATTGCCACCGGATTATGCTCTTTACGTGGCAATCATCACTGTCATCGGCATGATTATCTCGCTGGGACTTCGGTACCTTTACCGCTTTTTATGGGAACGTCCTATCTGGGTTCAGGCCATTGGTTTTGTGGCGGGAAGCTCGTTTGCCGGTTACCTCTGGTTGAAAGTCCGCGGCTGGATATACATGGGTTGGATTGAAACGGCCGAGCAGATGGAAGCATGGTATGAAAAAGTGGGTGATGCCGCGGAGTTATATTCAAAGGTTTCTTTCGTGGAAGGCAACAGCACCAGCATCGCGATCATGCTGGCCTGGAGCGGCCTGTATTTCGCAATCAAATCCTATCGCGTTTTCCAGGAAGTCCGCGAGAGCGCGCTGAAATCAGCCGCCATGGCGCACGAGGCCCAATTGAAAATGCTGCGTTACCAACTAAACCCGCATTTTCTGTTCAACACGCTTAATGCGATCAGCACGCTGGTGTTGGAACGCGATACCGAACTGGCCAACCGCATGGTGACCAAGCTGTCCAGCTTTTTGCGCTACTCGCTGGATAACGATCCCATGCAGAAAATCACGCTCGACCAGGAACTACAGGCGCTGCAGTTATACCTGGATATCGAAAAGGTCCGGTTCGAAGAGCGTCTTTCGCTGGAACTGAATATCGAGGACGAGGCAAGAACCGCGCTCATTCCCAGCCTGTTACTACAGCCGTTGATTGAAAATGCCATTAAATACGGCATTGCCCGGGCAGAAGGCGGTGGACATCTGCGTATCTCGGCAAAGGTTTTTGCCGGTGATCTGCTGATGGAAGTCAGTGATGATGGACCGGGATGCGAACTGGTCAACGGTGATATTCCAGATGCCAAGGGCGTGGGTTTAAGAAATACCCGCGAAAGGCTGGCCACCCTGTACGGCTCGGAACACTCCATCAAGCTGAGTCAGACCCAACCACACGGCTTGACAATCAGTATTCGCATTCCCTTTACGCCAAAACATACAGCGGCCTGAACCGGGTTCACCGGTGTTGCCGCAAATGCCGGATTATTGCATGCCAAGGCGCTTTTGCTGATGTTGGCTGCGTTGGGCGTGAATGAGCAATTCAACCCGATGGCTGAATGAGGGCTTATTGCCCAGCCAGATTAACTGGTTACCTGGTACTTGCAGCTGATACTCATTAACGCCCGAATCCGCCTCGTCAAACACGCTCAAACTGTCAATCAACTCGATATGGCCGTATTTTCGATTGTAACGCTCAACCCAGATCGGCTGCGGCGACAGTGTTGCGCCTTTCTGTTCCACGCTTGCAAGCATCCGTAACAGGTCGGCCTGCTGAAAGAAACGATCATCCACGGCGCCAGCGGGATAGTTGTTTCCGATCAGCAACAGCGGCACCCTGGCCCGGGCGCTGTCATGGTAGCGTGCTGTTTCAGTTGCCGTGAGTGCTCGCATTTGGCGGTGATCCCCGGTAATCAGGAGGACGCCCTTTTCAAAGTAACCGCTATCCTCCAGTTGCTGATAAAAACCGGTGAGTTGATCCAGGCTCCATTGCCAGACGGCTTTTGGCGTGTCGTCTCCGTTTTCGGGATGTTTGTATGGCAGGTGTGTGCTGGTGGTTGCCAGGGTTAACAGAAATGGCTGCTCCTGTCTTGAGAGCTGTTCGATGGTTTTCAACGCCTCGTCATACAAAAAAGCATCCGATGGTGCATCCTGAACGATCACTTGCGCAGCCGCCATTGCCGCAACTTCGTCCCTGCCACGACTGCGGTCCACACCCAGGCCCTCCAGGAATCGATTCAAGCCTATAAATGAAAGCCGGGCATTGGTCAGAAATTCGGTGGAATATCCTTCATCCATGTATTCACCGAGAATGGAGGGCTGAATGGCAAACTCGTCAAACATGTATGGGCTTGCCGTGGGGAAATGTATGGGCGGATATCCTCCCAATAAGGCAATCAAACCCCCTTCTGAGGCCTGGTGATTGGCAAAAAAGTTTCTGAACAGCAGCCCCTTATCCGCCAGGGCATCAAAACCATCCAGAAAACCATCAACACCGGATACCTTTTTCGAGTTGATCGAGGAAAGGGATTCAACTATCAGCAAAACAATATTGGGCTTTGACTCCGGAATGCTTGGCCTTGTTTTCACCTGCGTTGAATAAAACTGAACCTGTTCGGCTGAGTAGACAGATTCCGGCTTGGCGGATTTCAGCTTTTCCAACAGGCCTGCCGGGCTGAGCATGGCATATCTGGCCAGGGGCAATGGCGCATAGATAGCACTGAATGTACCGGCCAGTAGTGCCCCCATAAGTATGGCGTAACCAAATATCCGTCTGCGTCTTTGATATTTCACGTTGACCAGCATCGAAACCAGTAGCAGAACAATGGCGACATAGGCCCTGGCATCAAAAAAGCTGAACACAACACGTGGTTCCAGTGCATAACGCCCTATATCAAATAAGGGAGCATGTTCGTTCAGTGCCAATAGCACGAAACTGTCCACCAGGTAGGTAACGGTCAAAAACAGCAGAAAAAGCCACGACAGACGCGATATAAATTGCGACCTGATCAATGCATGGCATATCCCAAGTAGAAGTAAAATGGAAAGATACAGCGCATCAAGGCCAAGTAAAAAAAGAAATGATCGCCAGTCAACCATCATGATGGAGGTCAACATGGCCGCCTTATAGGTTGCGAGCGCGAGCGCGAATGTCAGAAGACCCATCGGGAACATTTGCTTGTTTGGCCGAGCTCTCATCTGTCCTGATTATATGCGATTAGCACGTTTGAAACTTCAGAAAGACATTAATTTTCTTTCTGTGCTACATTCCACCGGGCACATCAATACTTTGGCGTATGTAAGGGAGCAGACTGCATGATGAATGACGATACAGGCACCTTCAGAGATGAGGTGCGTCAATGGCTCGAAGAGAATTGTCCCGAGGAAATGCGCAGCCCCATGCTGTCCGATAAAGACGCCTGCTGGGGTGGAAGAAATTTCACATTTCAAAGCGAGGCACAGCGTTTATGGCTGGAAAGGATGAGCGCCAGGGGCTGGACGGCTCCCGACTGGCCAACCGAATACGGCGGCGGTGGTCTTGACAGTGAACAGCTAAAAATACTGAAACAGGAAATGGCGCGTATCAAGGCCCGCCCTGCCCTTTACAGCTTTGGCATTTCGATGTTGGGCCCGGCGCTTTTGAAATACGGAAACGAAGAACAGAAACAAAAATTCCTGCCACCGATTGTGCGTGGAGAAATACGCTGGGCACAGGGCTACAGTGAACCGAATGCAGGCTCGGACCTGGCCAATCTGCAAGCGCCGGCAGTCGATATGGGGGACCACTATCTTTTAAATGGCTCAAAAATCTGGACGTCTTACGGCGACGAGGGCGACTGGATGTTTTGCCTGGTGCGGACCGATCAGCAAGCCCCCAAGCACCGCGGTATCAGCTTCATGTTATTTGACATGAAGACACCGGGGATTACGGTTCGGCCTATCAAGCTGATCAGCGGCAGATCTCCGTTTTGCGAAGTGTTCTTCGAGGACGTCAAAATCCCCCGCGAACAACAGGTGGGCGAACTCAACAAGGGCTGGGAAATAGCTAAATATCTTCTGACACATGAACGGGAAATGATTTCGTGGTCGGGTCTCTCGACATCCGGCACCAGGTCCGTGAGCGAAACTGCGACTGATTTCATTGGCCTGAACCAGGCCAAGCTCGATGACGCCATGCTTCGTGGTGATATCGCCCGCTTCGAGATGAATGAAATGGCGTTTGCTCTCACCATTGAACGTGCCCGCGACGAGGTCAAGGCGGGCGTCAGCCTCGGCGCCGTTTCCTCGTGGTTCAAGTTTTATGGGACCGAACTGAACAAGCAACGATACAACCTGCTGATGGATATACATGGCATTGAGGCACTGGCCTGGCGCGGCGCCGAGAGCCAGGACGGGAAACTCGCACGGGACTGGTTACGGACCAAGGGTAACTCGATTGAAGGCGGCACATCTGAAATTCAATTGAATATTGTCGCCAAACATATTTTGGGCCTGCCGGGCTGAGGATGGAAAAATGACATTGGTACTGAATGAAGAACAGGTCATGTTGCGCGATGCAGCAAGTGATTTTCTGAATAGCCGTGCCCCGGTTTCACATTTTCGCGAGTTGCGTGACAACAGGGATGAAATTGGCTTTTCCACCGGTTTATGGGCCGAGATGGTCGAAATGGGATGGTCATCGATCATCATACCGGAACAATACGGAGGGCTGGATTATGGTTATACCGGCCTCGGGCTGGTACTGCAGGAGTGCGGTCGAACCCTGTCACCCAGTCCGTTGATATCAACATCCTTGCTGGGCGCCAGCGCGTTGTTGCTGTCGGGTAACGAGGGGCAGTGTGAACACTGGCTGCCGGGCATCTGCAGCGGCGAGACTCTGTTGACGACGGCGTTCGATGAATCCCCCCTTCACCGGCCTGCCCTTGTGAACACAGTGGCCGTGCCGGAGGATGGCGGCTACCGTATCAACGGGGCCAAACTGGCGATCCCGGATGGCAAGACGGCAGATGCGTTTATCATCAGCGCAAGGACGCCGGAAGCCGATGCATCCAATGGCAGTCTGTCGCTGTTTCTGGTACCTGCCGGCACCACGGGACTGCATCTCGACTCAACTCCGGTGCTCGACAACCGGCACCTGTGCAGCCTGAAGCTTGAAGACGTCTTCGTTTCACAAGCGCACAGACTGGGGCAAGCTGATCAGGGCCTGCAGCTTCTCGAGGCCGTATTGGACCGCGGACGTATCGGTATGGCAGCTGAAATGCTGGGGATTGCCCAGGAGTGCTTCAAACGCACGGTGGAATACCTGAAGGAGCGCAAGCAATTTGGTGTGCCAATAGGCAGCTTCCAGGCGCTGCAACACCGTGCAGCAACCTTGTTTGGGGAGATTGAACTGAGCAAATCCGTTGTTCTCAGGGCACTTCAGGCCATCGATGAAAATAGCGATCAGGTGCCGGTTCTGGCCAGCCTGGCCAAGGCGAAATGTGGGCTGACCGCTGAACTGGCCACCGCTGAATCGATCCAGATGCACGGCGGTATCGGCATGACCGACGAGTTCGATCTTGGCTTTTTCATCAAGCGTTGGCGGTCGTTGAACCAACAACTGGGCGATGCCCGTTATCACCTCGACCGGTTTGCATCATTGAGGGGTTACTAGGTATCCGCCTGAGGGCATCCTGAGGCTGAAAAGATTAAGA
>JBFFWN010000060.1:0-15772 GCA_041570235.1 Lysobacterales bacterium
GGCCAGAAAACACCTGCCGGCTTATAGAGCCATTTATGTTGCAGGTCAGGGTTGTCAATGGTGTTGGCCTTCAAGCGCGCCAGGGTGTCGCGTTGACGCTTCAAAAGTTCATCCGCAAGCCATTGCTGCGCATCGAAAACGTATAGGGTTTTATCATCAAGCGTGGTGTCATTTTCAGTAGACATCAGTTTTACCCGGTGCCAGCCGGGGGTAACCGGCCAGAAATAGGCGCAAGCCCTTGCAGAACCCAGTTGGTCTTTTGCCGGTGTGACAATCCCGGTTGCAGTTGACCGGCCGGGGCTCAACGGTGCAATGGCCAGTTTCATATCCTGCCCGGACGCCAACGCACAAATGGCCGCCCGGTGATCCACGCGGGGTATCTGGAATTCAGCCGTATCCAGAATCTGGCCATGCTCTGGTTGCCTGGCCAATAGCGCCAGCATGGCCGACCACAGTTCGCCCCATTCCCGGCGATTGCCGTGGCGAAGCCAGCGATCGGTATGGGCCAGCAGGCTTACCGCAATATGTCCCTTGCCCCTCGGGCGCCAGCTCACCAGCCTGCGGCCCTCACCATCATCGATCAAGGTGTTTTCAGTGGAGGTTTCCATTTCGATGGCGGCCACCGGCAGCGGCAGCTGCCAATCTGTGCCGGCATCTGCTAACAGGCGTGGAATGGCCTCGGGTTCAGAAGCAGGGAGCGCCTTAAATGTAAAGCCTTCTAACAGGGTGGATTTCGACAGTTCAGGCAAACTTGAATCTGCGAGTATCAGCAAGCCCAGGCCGTCATTGATGGCATCCATCAACAGGGCGGATCTTTGCATGTCCAGTTCAGCCAGTGACGCTGCATCCATGATCAGCACATCCTGCCGGGCCAGGTTCTGTGGTAAGAATGCTGAATCCCCGGTTGTTGGCGATCCGCTTGCCTGTTTGATATAACGCGCTTTGCTGATACGTGTGTTGATAGAAAGCCGGTGCCCCCTGAGCGATGAAAAGTCCTTTAACTGCCGGGTTTCATAGGAGGGTGCTGATTGCTCGATCTGAATATTCAGTGTGTCTCCGCGGCGTACCTCGACAGGCAGCACCTCCTCGCTAATCAACGTGTCGCCAAGCCATGCCTGCAAGGTGTAAAGCAGTAATCCCCTTGCCCTGGGTTGGGTGATGAGGTCAAATGCCTGGCCCGCAGTGTTGCGAATGCCGGTAATGCTTACCCCGGATGGGTCCAGAAGACGTATCTCGTTAATGTCATCCCGATTGCCGGATTGAAAACCGCCGCTGACTGTGAGCGATTGTCCGGCGATTATGGTTTTTTGCCACCGTATGCCGGTAAAACCGGTAACCGCCTGCGGTTCATACTCAATGAAAATATCCCCCGGCAGTTCCAGCCACTGAGAACGGCTGAGCCCCGACCCTAAAACCCGTATGCGTGCCAGTCCGGGTTCTTTCAGCAGCAGTTGTGCGATATCGGCCAGAGGCCGGTAGCCGGTGCCAGGGATTACCGGGTTTCGGTTCATGGGGTGTCGCAAGTCGTATACACGGGATGAGTTCAACGGTCCGGTCTGTTGATCACTGAATCCATCGGTCAGCAGTGTGACGGTTTCATCAGCGGCTTGACGGTGGACGGGTTGCAACAGCAGCACAAGCACCGCCGAATATGCGACGAGGTTCAGGAATGCCGTCAGGAAAAAGCGCAAGCTGTTGGACCTGAACAATCGTTTGCCGACAAGCCAGAGGGTCCCGGACAGGCTGATCAACAGGAGAATTGAAAATACGAGCATCGACTCTTGGTTAAAATCCAGCTGCCATGCACCTAGCTGGATCATGGCAATTCTCCGTCTTCGGTTGTCACCGTGTTGAGTGAAGCGGAATTCTGATCTGCCAGGTTTTGGTAGGTGTTCAGCATGTCATCAGCGGGAGGCCTGGCCGGTTTGCGAAAACGCAGGTCGATAAAAGGATCCCGGATCAGTTCCCATATCGCAGACTGGAGGTCTTTGACGCAGGCCTTGCAATCAGCCAGTTCGAATCGGTTCGCCTGTAACATCTTTTCAATCGTGGCGGCCTGCTTGATCAGCTCAGGAGCCTGCTGTGACCATGAACTGAAAAGCCTGCTTAGTTCCCTCAGTGCCTGTCTTTGTTTTTCATCTAATTCATATTCTGATGAATGTCTGCTAATGACCTGAAAAATATCATGTAATAAACCTTGAATATGTCTTTCGCCCGCCTTGTCCAGCTGGATGTCCGCACTGAGCGAATAACTGTATATGTCATCCAGCTTTCCGCTGAGCCGGCGCTCTTCGGTCACGGGTGGTGGTACGAATCCCAATCGCTTGACATAAATGCGGTCTGCCTGGCGCGCCAGCTTCAGATATTTGTAGGCCTCGTATTCAAAGGGAAGGGCCAGTCGCGGCTCGGCCTGCATCAGGTGCCTTTCGGCCTGCCACATTTCACTGACGGCGCGTTTCATCAGTGCCACTGGGTTATTACGTGTGATAGGCCCGATTTCAGGGTCACCATGGTTGTGACCAAAACGGTTGAGTATGTCTGCCGTGCTGGTGATGTTGACGTCCTTCTCCAGTTCGCCGGCCTGGTGACCGTGATGGTCCTTTTCTGCCGACTCCTGTTCATGACTTTCGCCGATTTGCAGCGGCGGGCCTTCATCGAACTCGTCACCCAGGTACTGTCCGTATTTTTGTTTAAGGTCTGCCTGTGATTGGCCGATGGACCGGGATTGGTCTTTGAACTCCGCGCCGGTCAGCGTTTCGTGGTCCTCCAGCAATTGTTCGGTATCGATGATGATCTGTCTTTGGCTTTTGAAGAACTCCGGCACAAAATCCATCGCGAGGCCCTCGGCCGCCAGTCCCGTCGGGTCATCGTCCAGCCAGCGAACGATGATGGTTTGCGAGCGCCCCTGGTTGGCTTCGGGCTGCTTGTTGTCTCTGGCGATAACGGTGAAATACAATTCGTCACCGGGTTCCATACCCAGTTCAGCAAGGTTCCAGTCCCGTTCAAACTCGATGCCTTTGGCAGTATTCCTCGAGCGCTCGAACTCGAGGCCCAGATCCCGGAACTTAACCGCTTCACCCGAGCCCTTGGCCACGGAAGCCAGAATTTCGGCATTCTTGACACCGAAATCATCCATGACCAGTGCCCGGGTTTTGAATGTTGGATCGGCGTTTTGGCGTATCTCAAGGCTTGAGAACTGCGGTTCCAGCAAGCGGATATCGGGCGGTTGGTCTAGTTTGACGCTGATGGCGTATATCCCTTCAAGGCTCTGTTCGATATCGTTTTCCTGCCATACAATGCGGTAAAGGCCGGTTTTGTTTATCGTTGCGCTGGCCTGCAGTCCACCGTTTTCACTGGTCATCAGCGGCAGACGCAGGTCATCCGCCATGGCCAAAGCATAGGCAGGCGAAGGGTCATCGAAAGACAGCTTCCATAGCACCCGGCTGCCCTCCGTGATGTCCAGGTTCATCTCTTCGGTTTCGATAACGGGTAAACCGGTATATTCCGGTGGTGTGATGATGACAGAACTTGCTGTCAGTCGATTGGCCGAGCCGCCGGGTTGAGCTGTACTGGCCACATCCCTTGTCGTATTACCCCTCGTTAAAACCGGTTCCAGTATGGCTTTGAACTGATTGACAAATGGCATCAGCACCAGCGCTATGGAGATGGCGACTGCCACGGTCCGGTACCTGATTGCCGGGCGGGAGGCGCTGATCCGGGGTTCGCTGAGTGTATAGGCCTCCAATACGCGTTTGCGCTGCAACTTTTGCAACAAGGAAAGGCCTTTATCATTAAGCAACAGCAGTTGGGCGCTTTCTTCGAATTCCGGGAAGTGGCGGTTCAGGTGTTGAAGGAAGTTATCGGTCGTCAGGCGTTTCCACGCCCGGCTGAAAAACAATTGCACCAGGCCTGCCAACAACACCACCGCCACCAGCATGCCGGTTTGGATGTTGTCCACGCCGGTTAACCGGGACAGCAACAGGACGTACACGGCGCCTGTTGAAAGGTACAGGAAGCGTTGCCAGAAAAGCCGGAAGCGCCATTGGCGCAAGGCACTTTCAATCACCGGACGAATTTCAGCGGCTTGCACGTGGCCTCCTTTCACTGAGCCAGCGCTCCAGTATCCATAACAGCACCAATGACAACGCCAGCCATCGGTGCAATGCCTGTTTTTCGGCACGGGTTTCAAATGGAGGGGGCGCATGATGACCCTGCAGCGCATCGACGCTGATCCGCGCTTCCGCGAAACGTTCCATTTCGCGGTCTTCATCCAGCAGAAGCTGCAAAAACAGCTCTGGAAATTCTGCCTGTTGCACCAGGCTGTTCCAGGCGGGGTCGAGGCGGCTGTTGAATTGTATAAGCCTGGTATTGCCAATACGTTGCTGTTGAAGGAGCGGTTCATGCTGGCCGGTTTTTACCAATACCTGCCACTCATTGCCGTGCTCGTGCTGGGTTAATCCATCGGCCGGCTCTGATATTTGCTGTAAGCCAAAGCGTGACCACGGATAGAAGGGCACATCGATGTATTCGAAGTCGCGCTCATTGGAGGCTTGCCCTGCAATGGTCAAAACCACGAGGGGAGTTTGTCCCGGCCCTAGCCATTCTGCTGGCCATTCACCTCGCCATTCTTCATCACTGGTCTCATTCACCATCCGGATCAGCCAATCGCAATCGGCACATGGAAAACTGAAACTGTCAGACGCCACGCTTTCCCAGGTCAGCGCCGGCAGACGATATTCTTTGATTACGGTGAATACATTTTCCAACCGTTTGAGTTCCGCGATGCGGTCGCTTTGATAAACCACGACAGCATGATAGGGCTGGCTATTGGTCATTGACGGCTTAGCGGGGTGGCTCAGTTTCCAGTTGACGGGCCGGGGCAGAGCAGGGCGGTGACGGCCAAATTGACCGGCGAAATCGGTGGCGTGCACTTCAACCGGGCCCGCGTGATTTTCGCTTTCAAGTTTTTCAAGCAACAACGGCCATATGTTGGTGATTTCAAATGATGGCGTTTCATTCCCGGCAAGCCAGCTCTCGTCAAAGGCCGGAAAGCCCGGGGCAAGCAACTGTATGGTTGAGCCGGGTTCGGCTTTTGACCGTTCCAGGATACCGTTGAGATCCTGCTGCGTGGCATTTTCCAACCACGCGGGGCTTAGGTATATGGCAGTATGTTGGCGCGTGGTGATAGTGGATGATGACAAACCGGCCAGCAACAGCGCCAGCAGTGCAAAAATGCCCAGCCTTGTAGCCAGCAGTAGCCACTGTGACAAGCGGACCTCGGTAACCTGTAGTTGCTTTGCCCGTCTTACAAGGTCGATATGACCGATCTTTACCAGTCGACCTCGACTGCGATTGAACAGGTGGATCAACAGCGGAATCAGCAGGCTAAGCAGCGCCCACATGGCGCCTGGGTTCACCAGGGAAAGCCCGGCTTGCGTCATTACAATGCTCGTTGCCTGGAAACCAGGAAGTTGTAAAGCGCCTTGTCCATGGGTTCGTTGATGTTGATGCGGGTCAGGTCAATACGGCTTTTTTGCAAAAAGCTTTCCAGTTCGCGTTGATGCGATGCCAATGCATCCAGCCACGTTTTGCGGGCGGCAGCGCTCGAGACCAGCACCTGTTCACCGGTTTCGAGATCCTCGAAACGGATCGCGCCCTTGTATGAAAACGTCAACTCATCCTGGCACTGCAACTGCATGGCAACCACTTCCGTGTGGCCGGCAGATACCTGTTTTATGAATTCATTAAGTTCATCAGAAAGTTGATAAAAGTCGCTGATAATAATAACTAACCCTGGTTTTTGCAGTCGCTTTATGGCCGATTCGACAGCCGTGGTTGATGGAAAGCTTGCCGTGCTGTGTACTGCGGTCAGTTGTTTGAGCAGACGGTGCCAATGGCGTTCGCCGCTGGCCGCAGGAACCATCCATTGATGATTGCCGCCCAGTGCCAGCAGACCAACGTGGTCTCCCTGCACTTGCCCGATGTAGGACAATGTCGCCAACAGGTGCCGCGCATATTCAAACTTGTTCCATGAGCCGGGTTTGCTTTCAGAGGCCATCTGCATTGAAGCACTTGCATCCAGTACAAACCATATCGTAATTTCGCTTTCGCGGTCTGCCTCACGGACAAAATAGCGGTCGGAGCGGGCAAACAGCTTCCAATCGATATGACCCAGCGGGTCGCCGGGTTCATAGGCGCGATACTGACTGAACTCGATACCGACGCCACGTTGATGACTTTGTTGCAATCCGTACAAAAAGCCATCCGCCACCGTTCTGGCGATCAACGGCAGGTCTTTAACACGCGCCAGCGTCAGGGGGTCGATAAAGCGTTCCATATTCTTCAGTCAAGTGGACTGACGGGCCGGTTGACCTGTTCGAACAGGTATTCGACGATATGTTCGGTGGTAATGCCCGCCGCTTCGGCCTGGAAGTTAAGCAGAATGCGATGACGTAATACGGCCGGGGCCACCGCGCGGATATCCTCAAGCGTCACGGCAAAATGGCCCTTGATCAGCGCGCGTGCCTTGGCGCATAAAACCAGGGCCTGCCCGGCACGGGGGCCGGAGCCCCAGCGAACGTAGTCCGCCACCATGCCATGGCTGTTTTCGCCGGGTCTGCTGGCACGCGCGATACGGGCAATATATTCAAGCAAGGCGCCTGATATTGCGACTTCCCGCACCATGGCCTGCAAGGCGATGATATCAGCGGCGTTCATCACGGTTTGCAGCTTGACATCAAGGTTGCCGGTGGTCCTCAGAAGGATTTCAATTTCTTCGCTTTCGGTCGGGTAGGGAACGCGGATAAACATCAGGAAACGGTCGAGCTGTGCTTCCGGTAACGGGTAGGTTCCTGCCTGCTCGACAGGGTTTTGCGTTGCCAGGACAAAAAACGGCCGGGGCAGGGTGTGCGACTCTCCCGCATAGCTGACGCGCTTTTCCTGCATGGCTTCCAACAGGGCCGCCTGCGTTTTGGGCGGTGTGCGGTTGATCTCATCGGCCAGCAGAATATTGGTAAACACCGGCCCCCTTTGAAACTTGAAAAAGCGTTTTCCGCTGACGTGGTCCTCCTCCAGTATCTCGGTGCCGATGATGTCACTTGGCATCAGGTCCGGTGTGAACTGTACACGTCTGTATCCCAGGTCCAGGCTTTGCGCCAATGTGCTGACCATCAGTGTTTTGGCCAGCCCCGGAACACCTTCCAGCAGGCAATGTCCACCTGCCAGAACACTGATCAGCAACTCTTCAACGATTTGTTCCTGGCCAATGATGACCTTGGCTATCTCGGCACTTACCAGTGGCAATTTGCCGAGTCTGTCCTGGATGTCCCGTTCTGACTGCTGGTCTTTCTGCTGTTCGGTTTTAACTGGGTCCTGCATGGCTAGGGTCCTTTAGCGGCCTTCAGGCCGTCATTGAATAGATGACAATATTGACACCGAAACGCGTATTGTCGGTTCGCATAAAGCGCTTGTTGCGGAAATCATAATCCCACTCACAGCCAAAATCCTTGTTGGAGTACAAGACCGCGATCCGGCCATCGATTTCTATGGCTTTCAGGTACCTGTGAACCAGGTCGTCTCCCCAGCCATTGAGCTCCTGGGAGGTGGTGGGGGGGCCGTCGAAGGTGAAAAAAGCGCTGTATATGGGGTGATCGTTGGGAATCTTTTTCAAGGCTTCCCGGCCGAACATATCCGCCATCTGTTGTTCAAAGCTGCGTGCAAACATGCCGTCGATATCGTGATTGCAGTCGTCGACAAAGACGAAACCACCGTTGTTGACATAGCGGAGGAAGTTCTCTTTTTCGGCATGATTGAACTGCACCAGGCGGTGTCCTGCCATATAACAAAATGGTGCGCTCAGCATAACCGGGTCAGCCAGCGCAACGATCTGTTCGGTCAGATCGACTTTAAGGGTTGTGTATTCGATCAGCGAGTTAAGAATATTCGCCGGCATTCTTTCATCCACATCCCAGTCACCGGACTCGTAGCTCAGGCGGGTAAAGACAAAGTCATATTCAGGGGATTGTGCAGCCAATGCAGTCGGCGCCAGGGCAGTTGCGGATAGCCCTGTGCCGAGCAAACCCAGTGTCTTGATGAATTGTCTTCTATACATGAAAGCCGGATGGGAGACCTGTTTCACAATATGATACTGAGTTTTTTGCCGGACCGGTGAACATCAACGCCCACCGGCCGGTTTTAGCATGGATGGCGGACCGGGATGTCTGCCGATCAAGCACCATGACTGCCGTGTTCAGACCGCGTCAGACAAACTGCTAAAGGTAAAATCACGGATCTTCATCGGCGGGATCATGCTGCCATCAATGCGCTGGGGTTTGCCCAGTGCTTCGATATTGTTGAGCATCACGATCGGGCTTTCGTTAAAACGGAAGTTCTTGATCGGATATTTGACCTTTCCATCTTCGATGTAAAACGTGCCGTCCCTGGTTAAACCGGTGTATAACAGGGTTTGCGGGTCCAGTGGGCGGATGTACCACAACCGGGTAACCAACACACCACGCCGGGTCGCAGCGATCATTTCTTCCAGCGTCATATTGCCGCCTTGCATGATCAGCTGCTGGTTGCCACCAAAGATTCCAGCGCCGGTATATGCGGTGGGATAATACTTCGAACCTGTTTTTTCAGCCCAATAGCGGGAATTTGGCATGGCGTTGACGACGCCTTTGTCGATCCACCTGGTGATACCAACCGGGTAACCGTCGCCATCAAATGGCGCAGTCGGGCAATCACGGTTCATCGGGTCGCTGTAAATGGTGACCCTTTCGTCAAACATCTTTTCACCCAGGCGGTTGGTGGGAGCGCCCTCAACGGCCTTCTCGCCTTCGGCCGGCTTTTTGCTCAGAAAACTACGCCCCTCGTCAGTAGCGCGCTGGCTCATGCTGCCAAACATATTGCCCAGCAGCGTCACCGTCGCAGCGGGCTCCATGATGACCGTATACTTGCCCGGCTCCATTTCCTTGGCATCAACGGATTCCATGGCCTTTTTGATGGCGACGGCAGATGCCTCGCGGGTGTCCATTTTTTTGGCGTCATTGAAGTCACGAGAAACCCAACCCGAGCCGGTGCCATCCTCGCTACGGATCGTCGCTGTAAAGTTAATACTGGAAGACGTGTGATAAGCAAACATACCGCTGCTGTTCATCATCGCAATGAAAGCCTCGGCATCGTTGAGAAAACCCGACGCCACCAGCTTGTTTTTGCGTGACGGAACGATGCTGGCCTCGGCTGCAGCAGCTCGGTCTTCGGGTGTCACCGCCGCAGTTGATTTGAACCATGCCTCGACTTTTTGATATTCCTGCGGCCCCAGGTTTGGCATGTGCTCGGGGTTCTCGGGTGCAAGTTTTGCCAGTTCCTCCGAGCGCCTGACCACTTTTTCAAGTGATGCATCATCAAACTCATTGACGGTGGCGGTACCGCTTTGTTTGCCATAGCAGGACTGCACCGCCAGGGTAACATCGCTGACTTCGCCCGCGGTTGAAACGGTATTGCGCGCATAGCGTATATTGCCCGCATTGGAGCCGTTGAGAACGCATTGGCACTCATCCGCCTTTGACAAAGCGATCACCTTTGTCATCAGTTCCCTGGCTTTCTGTTCGTTAAAAATTGCCATTATTAACCTCTTGAATTCCGTTGTCTTTACAATGATCAGCCGACCGTGCGTGCGGTATTGATCACGTTGATGTTATTGAACCTGGTGGTCGGGCAGCCGTGTGAAACGGCGCTGACTTGTGGCGGTTGGCCTTTGCCGTCAAAGAACGAGCCACCCAGGCGGTAGTCGCTCTTGCCGGCAAGCTTCGTGCACTTGTTCCAGAATTCCTGCGTGTTGGATTGATAGGCAACGTCCTCGATCTGCTCGGTGATCTTGCCATCCTTGATTTCATAGAACAGCTGACCGCCAAACTGGAAGTTGTAACGTTGCTGGTCAATCGAGAAAGAACCGCGGCCGACGATGTAAATGCCGTTTTCGACATCCTTGATGATGTCATCTGCCGACAGGTCCTCCTGGTTGGGGCGCAGTGAAACATTTGGCATACGCTGGAACTGCACATCCGACCAGCTTTGGGAATAACAGCAACCGTGTGATTCTTTCTGGTCGATGATATGTACCTGGTCGCGGATGGCCTGGTAGTTCACCAGGATACCGTCCTTGACGAGGTCCCATTCCCTGGTTTTGACGCCCTCGTCGTCATAGTCGACATATCCCAGCGAGTGTTTCTGGGTTTTGTCGGCGAACAGGTTGACGATATCAGAACCGTAATTGAAGGTGCCGCTACGCCATTTGTCCAGCGTTGCAAAACTGGTGCCGGCGAAATTGGCCTCATAACCCAGCACCCGGTCCAGTTCGAGCGGGTGACCGACGGATTCATGGATTGTCAGCATCAGGTGGTGGGGGTCCAGCACCAGGTCATATTTACCGGGTTCTACAGAACGCGCCTTGAGCTTGGCCTGCAGTTGCTTGCCGGCGTCACGGGCATCCTTGACCATGTCGTAGGAGTAACGATAACCGATGTTGGCGCCCTGCACCTGTATCTGTTCAGAAGGATCACCATCGAGGTATTCGAAACCCATTCCCACCGGGTTGCCCAGGCCGGTACGCTGTTTAAAACCGGCGGCACCGATGGCGGTGGCGAAGAATGGCGCCCACAGACGGTGTACATCCTGGTCGATATAGGATCCGTCGGTCGAGGCAAAATATTTTTGTTCGTTCACCAGGAACAACACTGAGGTGATGTAATTTGCGCCGTTTTCCATGGCTGCATTGTTCACTTCCATCAACAGGTCCACCTTGTCCTTGATGGGGATTTCCATGGCGTTCTTGATTATTGGCGTCTTCCATGAAACCTCGCCGACACCGGTAACCGGCGCCAGTTGGACCGGCTCGGTCTGGAACTTGGAATTGGCCACGGCAACGGCCACCGCCTGTTCGGCGGTCCTGGCAATACCATCAGGTGACATGTCGGAGGTGGCTGCGAAACCCCAGGTGCCATTGGCAATCACCCGCACACCAACACCTGCGGATTCGGTGTTGACGATGTTGCTGACACGTTTTTCCTGGGCAGTTATGAACTGGTTGAGATAACGGCCGATTCGTACATCTGCATATGTTGCACCTTTGGTCCGGGCTGCATTCAGGGCGATATCCGCCATGCTTTTCTTGCGCGCCACGTCGATCGGGTTGGCGATCAATTCTGCTGCCGAAATTACACTGCCGGGAAGGGCAAACATCATGCCCCCCATACCGATCCCCGTTAGCTCAATAAATTTCCGTCTGTCCATATGTAGACCTCTGTAGATGAATTATGGGTTTGCGATTTTTTGTTGCAGGCATGAGCCTGACTGATATTGTTCCTTTTGACAATTGCACACTGTAACATTGATTTTGTTAATTATATTAGCCTTCGACCATATTGAATCGCGACCGCGATTGACAGTGCAAAAAGTAACGTTACACATTTATCGCACCTGGGATTAACAAAGGGTATTGGCGGGCAGGTCGATGGTTCCGTTAAAATGCAAATCTCACCACCATCATATTGGCCTGAACGGGGAGTTCCGATGCCAGTGTTATTGATCTCCCGCAAGCTTGAAATATCGTGATAAGGGACGTGCCTGCACAGGTCTGGCGTCTGACCGTGGCCTATGCGCTGATGATGGCCGGAACATCATTGATGGTGCTGATCGCCGGTATCATAGGCACGCAGTTTGCACCCAACCCGGCCTATGCAACCTTGCCCATAGCCCTGACCATTGTCGGCGTCGCCATGTCGACCTTGCCGACCGGAAAATTGCTATACCGGTTTGGTCGCAGAACCGTTTTTGTCGCTTACGGATTTCTGGCGGTTTTCGCGGCATTGCTGGCTGTGCTGAGTCTTTCAATGCAGAGTTTTGCTCTTTTTTGCTTGTCGGCGATGATGATTGGCTGGTCGGCCTCAGCAGGTCATCAGTACCGTTTTGCCGCGATGGAGAGCGTGCCGGTTGAATTGGCGCCGAAAGCCACCTCGGTGTTGTTGTTCGGCGGCATACTGGCTGCCGCGGTTGGTCCGGAATTGGCCGTTCGGGGTCAATTTTTGCTTGCGCATGAATTCGCAGGTTCTTACCTGTTACTGGCTGGCGTTTATGTTTTAGGCATTATCATTGTCAGTTTTTACAGGGAAACCGGCAAGGTTAACCAGCAGTCCTCGGTGCAGGGACGGCCATTGCTGGAAATTATGCGCTCACCCGTGATATTGCTGGCAGTCGGCGCCTCGGCAGTTGGTTATGCGGTGATGAGCTTTGTCATGACAGCAGGTCCGATCAGCATGCATGAGCATGCCGGCCACGACATGCAGGCCACCAAGTGGGTTTTGCAATCGCATATCCTTGCCATGTACCTGCCTTCCCTGGTCTATCCCTGGTTTTACAGCAAGCTGGGTTATAAGGGCATGATGTGGGCCGGTGTGGTGGCTTACCTGGTCTGTTTGCTGATCGGTTATATCAATACCGAATTTATTCACTTCTGGCTGACCATGGTGATTCTCGGGATTGGCTGGAATTTTCTGTTTTTGAGCGGGACCAACCTGTTGCGCTATGGATATCATGAAGCAGAGCGCTACAAGGTGCAGTCATTTAACGATTTCCTGGTGTTTTCGATACAGGGTGTGGCCAGTCTGAGCTCCGGCTGGTTCCTGTATCATTGGGGTTGGCGGGGGGTATTGACCGCGTCGGTGCCGATGGTGCTGTTGTTTGCCCTGCTGGCCTTTTCCAGCCGTACAATGGCGCCGGAAAAACCGAAGAAAAGTAAAAATAATTGACTGTTGATGCCGCGGGGCGAACAATTTTGACTACAATGGGCAGGTAGATCACCGAAACTGATTCAGGTATTCAGCAGTAAAATGATCCAGGACTATCTAAGTACCGAAAGCCAGCCTGGCAAGCTTGTGGTCAAGGTCAGCGGTAGATGGGTGTTTGATGACGTGTTGGCGCTGGAAGAGGCTACGGCCAGTATCTTGCCTGAACCGGGGCAGTCGGTCACCTTCACCTGTTCGGGACTTGAAGAAATCGACATCGCAGGGGCCTGGGTGCTTTATGACCGCACCGAACAGTTTTCAGAGCTCGGGATCCAGTCGGAGCTGACCGGATTCAAGGATTCACACATCAAGTTTCTGCAACAGATCATTGATGCTGCCGCAATACGCGAATACATGCCGCCACGCCAGGGCCCGAGAAAGTCCAGGGCTTTTAAAAACGCCGTCGAGACCATTGGCGCAGCCAGCTCCTCCGTGATCGAAGACCTGGGAGCCATTGCACGTTCCATCCTGGACGGTGTTCGCAAGCCCTCTTTGATCATTATCGGTGAGACCATCAAGCAGGTCTATTATACCGGCGTGCAGGCGATTCCGGTGGTCATGACCATTACCTTTCTGATCGGAATCGTTACCGTCCACCAGGCGGCCGGGCAATTGGGGAAATTTGGCGCCACGGTGCTGGTGGTCGACCTGGTCAGTATTTCCATTACCCGTGAAATGGGCGTGTTGCTGGCTGCCATCATGGTCGCAGGCCGCTCCGGCAGTGCCTTTGCGGCGGCGCTGGGTGTTATGAAACTCAATGAAGAAGTTGACGCCATGCGTGTTATGGGGCTGAACCCCAACCAGATGTTGGTGATACCGCGAATACTGGGCCTGGTTATTTCCTTACCGGCGTTGACCATATTTGCCGATGTCGCCGGTCTTGCCGGCGGTGCCCTGATCGCCATTGGATCGATGGATATCAGTCCACTGCAATTTGTAGAACGCGTGGCTTACAGCACTGACCTGTCGGATTTTTATGTCGGTTTGATCAAGGCTCCGGTTTTCGCCTTGCTGATTGCAATGATTGGCACTTTAAGAGGTATGCAGGTGCGCTTTTCTGCCGAGGAACTGGGGCTTAAGACCACCATGGCTGTGGTACAGTCGATATTCCTGATAATTGCCGCCGACGCGCTGTTTGCGACCCTTTTCACACGCCTGGGTATCTGATGGAAACGATTATTTCAGTCAAAAACCTGTTCAACCGCTTCGGCAGCCAGGTTGTGCACAACGATCTGAGCCTGGATATCCGGCGTGATGAAATACTCGGTGTGGTTGGCGGCTCGGGCAGTGGCAAGTCGGTGCTGATGCGCAGTATCCTCGGCCTGCATAAGCCAAATAGCGGCAGCATCACGGTGCTTGGTCAGAATATCGAATACCATAAACCCGGGCCCAGCCGCTGCTGGGGCGTGTTGTTTCAGTCCGGTGCCCTGCTGTCGAACCTGACGGTCCAGGAAAACGTCGAACTTCCGATTGCGCTGTATTCCGACATGCCGATTGAAACGCGACATGAACTCGCCAGTTTGAAATTGCTGATGACCGGTTTGTCACTGTCAGTGGCGGACAAATATCCATCGGAACTGTCGGGCGGCATGAAAAAGCGCGTTTCCCTGGCAAGGGCTTTGGCCCTGGAACCCAAGATCCTGTTTCTCGACGAACCGACCGCCGGCCTCGACCCGATCGGCGCGACAGAGTTTGACAAGTTGATCACCTATCTGCATGACAACCTCGACCTGACCATCATGATGATTACACATGATGTTGACAGTCTTTTTGGCATTTGTAACCGTATAGCAGTACTTGTGGACGGGAGCGTGGTGGTCGGAACCGTGGATGACATACTTGATTCAGACCACCCCTGGATCAAGCGTTATTTTGGCGTCTCGCGTGCCCAGAGGGCCCGTTTTGTGCTCACGGAGATACGCAATGGGTAACAAGAACTTTATTGTAGGCATTTTTGTCAGCCTGGCCTTGATTGCTTTTGTCAGCGCTACTTTGTGGTTGACGGGCAGAAAGGGTACGGAGCCCGCCGTTTATTATTCGATATTTTTTGAAAAAGATGTCAGCGGCCTCATGCTCGGAGGCCCCGTGTTTTATCTTGGCGTCAATGTCGGTACCGTCACGTCTATGGACATTGTGCCCGGAAACCCGATGCGGGTCAGGGTTAACGCGGAGGTATTGAAGTCCGCCCCGATCAATGCAGGCACCTATGCCAGTCTCGCGTTCCAGGGCATTACCGGCGTAGCCGTGGTAAAGCTGAGTGCAGTGCCGGGAGAACACGGGCCGTTGCCCACTGACCCCGAAAGCGGTTACCCCATCATTCCGGTGCGTGATGTCGGTCTTAGCGCGTTGTTGTCCAAGGCGCCGGAAATCGTCGATAAAATCGATGGCATTCTGATTAAGATCGACCAGGTACTGGGCCAGGAAAACCGTGATCATCTCAACAGGGTCCTGGGCAATGCAGCCACCATCACCGACGCACTGGCGGTCAATGAAGAGGCCATTGCCGAGATTCCGTTACAGTTAAACGAGACGATCAGTGAGCTACGGGCAACGCTTCAAAAGATAAGCACGGTGACCGATGATATTCGGCCGGATCTCAATTCCGCCATGGCCAACCTTGACAAGAGCGCGCAGAACCTCGCAGAAATGACTGCCCGTATGGAACAATGGACAGCAAATAACGACGGTAAAATGGATGCCTTTATGGGGGACGGTTTAGGGCAGTTTCCAATTCTGGTAGACGAGGCCAGGGACACGCTGCGCGGCATCCGTAAACTGTTTGATGACTTGCGTGCCGATCCATCACAACTGGTCTACAAGAAAGTCGAAGACAGCGTTGAACCGGAGCAATGAAATGATTATCAGGGTCTCAGTCAAAACCATCGCCATCAGTCTGCTGCCGTTGTTTGTATTGATGTTGAGTGCCTGCA
>JBFFWN010000061.1:0-15745 GCA_041570235.1 Lysobacterales bacterium
ACATGGATGTTTTGGACGCGCCCCCAGGGATGGGTTCACGGCATGTCTCAGCAGGGACTACCCATAGCGCCGCCAACGCTGCCACGGGTATTAACGAAGCCGTTTAACCCCTTTCCACTCCCCGCTGCGTATTAATCAACACGCAAACACACAACAAAGGAGTCGAAAATGAAAATCCAGACACTGCTAGCCACGCTTTTTATTGCCACCCTCACCGCATGTGCCGTTGACAAAAGTGACCAGTCACAGGTGGCCGGTTCACCTGAGACGAAGCAATTGGTTGAAGAGGTCACGCAGCCGGCATCCAGAGATAATGAGCAGGTTATCATTGCGATACCGGCGCCTGCAGAATTAAGACCCAAGGACGAATATCAAAGAAGCGACGTCCGCACCTACCACGAGCAAGCTGCTTTGCAGGAACACGATGCGGTAATGGCCCACAAACGCACAGCCGTCAGCGGCATGGTGATGCCCGGCAGCACCATGCATGATATTCGCCATGCCAGCGAGCCGCTCTACCGGGAAAACTATCAGCATTTTGACAGTCAGAGCGTCATACGGGTGGCAACCAACCCCGTTTCCACTTTTTCAATCGATGTGGATACCGGTTCTTACACCAATATGCGCCGCTGGCTGAACCAGGGGCAACTGCCGCCGCAGGATGCGGTGCGGGTCGAGGAGTTCATTAATTACTTTGACTACGACTACCCCTTCCCGGAGAACCGCGAGCAGCCGTTCCAGGTGAATACTGAAATCGCGCCCACGCCATGGAACCCAGAAACCCGCCTGGTTCGTATCGGCATCCAGGGCTACAAGGTACCGCGTGCACAATTGCCGGCCTCCAACCTGGTTTTTCTGTTGGATGTGTCCGGCTCGATGAACTCGCCCGACAAGCTGCCGTTATTGCAGAAGGCCCTGACCATGCTGGTCGGGCAACTGGATGCACGCGACAGCATCAGCATGGTGGTCTATGCAGGCGCCTCCGGTGTGGTGCTGAAACCGACACCCGGAAACCAGAAGGCCGAAATACTGGCGGCCCTGCAACGTTTGCAGGCAGGTGGCTCCACCAATGGCGCAGCGGGCATCACCCTGGCCTACCAAATGGCCCAGCAGAACTTTATTGAAGATGGTGTGAACCGGGTAATCCTGGCCACCGACGGTGATTTCAATGTGGGTCTTGCGAGTACCGAAGAATTGATCGACATGATCCAACGCAAGCGCAAGGATGGTATTGCCCTGACCACGCTGGGTTTTGGCACCGGGAATTACAATGATCACCTGCTGGAGCAGCTGGCTGACGAAGGCAATGGTAATTATGCCTATATCGACCGCTTGTCAGAGGCCAGGAAAGTGCTGGCTGAAGAACTGTCGGCAACCCTGCTGACCATCGCCAAGGACGTGAAAATCCAGATTGAATTCAACCCGGCCAGGGTTTCAGAGTACCGCTTGATCGGTTATGAAAACCGTATGCTTAACGAGGAAGACTTTAACAATGACAAGGTTGATGCCGGTGAAATCGGTGCCGGTCACCGCGTCACTGCCCTCTATGAAATCAGCCTGACGGGCAGCAACGGGCGACGCCTGCCGGACAGACGCTATTCTTCCGCATCCAGCCATGACAACAACGAAGGATCTTTCAATAACGAGCTGGCTCATCTGCGTATCCGCTACAAGTTACCCGGTGAAGAAGCGTCGAAACTGATCGAGTCAGCCCTGCTGGATAGCGGCATCAATGCCCGTGGCAGTGACAGCTTCAATTTTGCGGCATCGGTCGCTGCATTTGGTCAGAAACTGCGGGGTGGTGCATTTCTGGAGGAGTTCAGTTATGCGGATATCGCCAATCTGGCCCGCGGCGCCCGCGAGGGCGACTTGCATGGTTACCGCAGCGAGTTCATGCAACTGGTCGAGTTGGCCGGCAGCCTGGATGGTGCTGAACCAGTGGCACATAATGGGAATTAAGATCGATAAAAGCACCGTCATCCCGGAAATGCGCGGCATTATCCGGGATGACGCGAGCTGGTGGATAATCCCTGGTTGATGATCAATGATACTTAACCGCTTGGCGCTCTCCGCAATATCAGCTACGCTGCTTTCATGCGTGAAGTGAGTGACGAAAAACTGATGCGGCGTTATGCAAAGGGTGATGCCAAGGCCTTTGATGAGTTGTACTCACGTCACCGTGGAGCCCTTTACCGGTACTTTATACGGCAAATCAAGGAACCCGCAACGGCCAATGATCTTTACCAGGGCGCCTGGGAAAAAATCATCAAGGCACGCAAATCCTACAGCCCGGAATTTCCATTTACGTCCTGGATGTACCGGATCGCGCATAATCATCTCTTTGATCACTTCCGGCGCCTGAAGCCCGAGGATGATACGGAACCGGATACACTGGCGGATGAGCATGATGATCCCATGAAAAATGCCTGCAGCGCTGAGCGCAGCGAACAGTTCAGGCAAGGAATTATCGCCTTGCCATCAGAACAAAGGAATACCCTGCTGCTGAAACTTGAATCGGGATTGAATATGGAGGAAATTGCGGACCTGACCGGTGTCAACAGGGAAACGGTTAAAAGCCGACTGCGATATGCGGTTGATAAACTCAAACGGAGCCTGGCGAATGAACAGTATTCATAACAACGGCGAAGGCGATAGCAAGCTTCACGACGATCTGACCCGGATCGATGATGCATATAAACGCCTGGAGCAACAGGAGCCACCTGAGTTGCTCGACAGTGCCGTTCTCAACAGCGCACACCGGGCCGTGGAGAAAAAGACCGGCTGGATGCAAATCGGATGGTTGCACGGCCTGACCACGGCCGCCGTTATCGTTGTGGCCATTTCCGTGGTTCTGCAACAGCGCGAACCCGGACCGGTTTTTGAAGACTCCACTGGCATCCAGGCTCCAATTCCATTACCAGCTCAAAAGGCTGCCGAAAAGACCTCATTGCAGGCAACGTCCGAACCCAGGCGTTCGGAGGTTGAAACAGACGACACTCTGACCGTACGGAAAAAAACAGCCGCACCCGCAAGCCGGTCAATTACTGAGAAAAAAGCTGCAGGCAATGAAATGCTTGAAATGCAGGTATCCGGTGATGAACCGGCCGCCGAAGCCTCGGTAGTGATTTATGAGGAAGAGTCCGAACCCCGTCTGGATGCCGATAAGAAGGAAATGCCGGTCGAGCGCGTCCCTGATGATGAAATGTCTGGCATGACAGGTGCCGTGGCAGAGGAAGTCAGCCTTGAGACAGCCCGTGATGCCAAACAGGCAGGCTTGCAGCAAATCGACAATATCATGGCTCAGGAACTGGATAAAATCATTGCCCTGAAGGAGGCGGGAGATGAATCCTGGCGGGCGGAATTGCAGGCGTTCAAACAGCGCTATCCCGACTATCCGATACCGCCGGATCTGGAGCCATGAGGTCCAACGCATGCTGACCCTGAAAAATCCTGCGAGCTTTGAGGAAATCATCAAAAAAAGCCGCTTTGTCGGGCACGCCGCGCGTGTTACCTCGCAAGCCGAGTCACTGGATTTTTATGAATCGGTCATCGACCCGCAAGCCACACATAATTGCTGGGCCTGGCGTATCAATTTCCAGGTACGTTCCAGTGACGATGGTGAGCCCGGAGGCACCGCCGGGCGCCCCATACTCAATGTGATCGAACGACGGGAACTGGAAAACGTCATGGTGGTCGTGACACGCTACTATGGCGGAATCAAACTCGGCGCCGGCGGCCTGGTGCGGGCCTACTCCGGAACTGCAGCGAAATGTCTCGACCGCGCGGGCACCGTACAATTATTTACACAGTCGGAATACATCATCAAGGCAGGCTTTGAATGGTCTGCCATGGTGCACGGCCTGCTGGATCAGTTTTCGGCGCGAAAACTGGATGAAAACTATGACAATGAAGGCATGACTCTGAAAATCCGTTGCCGCCGATCGGATTTTGGGAAACTATCATCAGAGCTCAAAAATGCCAGCCGGGGCCAGGTAACCATGTTCAGGAATTGAGCTTCAAACTGACACCCGGCAAAGTCATCGCATAATCGGCCCCCATCAACAGTGACGGTGTATAGAAACCGCCTTCCACGTCATTTTTCAGCAGGTACTCAACAATACCAAGGCTGGCGCTTACCGTAATATCGTAGCCATCGGGTGTTGTCATGGTGGCGGAAACACTGCGGCCATCTGAACTGCTGACCTCACCCCATAAGTGGACCTGGGAATTTTTACGCTCAGCGACTTCGGGTCCGGTTATGGAACGCTCGATACGCCGTTTCATCATGTTCTGAACCCATTGCATCGATAACAGGGGCTTGAGCATGCGTAAGCGCTTCATTCGCATTACCGCCGACGGAGGAGCAGAGATATAAACCTCGATATCAGGCACCCCGGTGCTGATATAGGCCGTAAAAACATCACCCCATGGGATGGTGACCGCCAGACGTTTACCGTGGCTGAACGGGATTTCACGCGTCTTCCAGGCCAGCGGCACCCACTTGAGTTTTCCGTCCTTGCGCACACAACCGCCACCCGCCAGGCCTTCAATGCTGGTTTTTGCCGTGCCCGGACTCATTTGCCCGCCTGATTCAAATGCCAGTACCAAATGGGTTGCCGAAGGCAGGGCATTGACCAATGTCGCAGCCAGGCAATCTGTCGGAACAACATCGAAACCGACACCCGGCATCAGAACAATATCAGCATGCCTGGCTTCATCATTCAATCGAAATGCATTGGCAAAAACGCTGATTTCACCGGTGATATCGAGGTAATGGCTGCCACTTTGCAGGCAGGCTTCTATCATGGGCTGGGAGGTTGCAGAAAACGGCCCGGCACAATGCAGGACGATGGCGATATCCGTGAGCGCGTCTTTCAGAGCTTCGGCATCTTCCAGCGGAAACACGCGACTTTCGAAACCGGTTTCATTTGCCAATGCTGCAATGCTGTCTTCACTGCGGCCGGCCAGAATCGGTTGCAGACCAACCTTTCCGGCCTGCTTGGCAATCAGGCGTCCGGTATATCCATTGGCGCCGTAGATCATCCATTTTTTATTCATTCTCAACCTGGTCCGTTTGTTGATAATTCAGGTAACTGGCCTGGGAACCTCTGATCTATCCTGAACGACGTAGATTGTGATTCAAAATGTTCAGCTTTAAGGCGCCAATCACACGTAATAGCGGGCTATTGCGAAGATTGGCAATGCAGAAACCGGACATTTGGGTCGCAAGATACGATTTCATGAACAGATCACGGGTTCCCTAAAACAGGGAGCCCTGCTGTCGTTCCATCTTCTTCTGAGCGCTATCCTTGTCACCTTTGTCTTCAGCCGCTTTTTTTTCACCGGGTTTATCGCCCTGCTGCAAACTTTTCCTTCCCGGTTCCACCGCAGGGGACTCCGGTTTGACCGGGGGCCGGGGTGGGCCGGGTTGTGTAACTGCTGCCGCCTTGTCGCTACTTTGGCCTGGTTTTGAGACCTGCTTTTCAATAGCTGTCTTATTCACCACCTTCAACAGGTCTTTCAGTGTGCATCCGGCTTCGATATCATGCCGCAAGGAAGATTTCTGATGAATGCGATAACGGTTACGCCGGCCACTTTTTGTCACGCTGACCATACCGGCATCCTGTAAATCGCGTACAATTTTCTGAACGGCGCGCTCCGTTATGCCAACATCCGCCGCGACGTCACGCAATCGCGCCTGAGGATCCCGGGAAAGACAAAACAGGACATGGCCATGATTGCTAAAAAGAGTCCAGTTACCCATAGCGCTAATACCAGTCAAACCAAGTTAGATGAATTATATTTCGTGTTTATCAATTCTGCAATAAACCAGACATGCAAACCGTGAACGCGAAAATCAATTGAAGGTTAACCGAATCACTACATGAGTTTTTGCAACATACCGGTTTGTGAACCGCGACAATGTCCAGGGAATCAATGGCTGGGTTGAACCCACGCTCCGATATCGCTTTTGCCCTGGCCACCCTGAGCCTGTCGCTGGAAAAATAGCGCTTAGCGGTAAATCATAGCCTGGCGGCTAACTCACTGCCTTCACGAATCGCATACTTGGCATCGAGTTCAGAGGCTTTTTCCGCCCCGCCAATGACATGGCAACTCAGCCCTTTTGCCTCAAGCGCCTTGACAAGATCGCGGTTGCTGACCTGGCCCGCACAGATCACGACATGATCAACCTCGAGCAATTTCTTCTCACCGTTTACGCTGATATGCAGACCCTCATCATCGATCCGTTCATAGCTGACACCACCCAGCATTTTCACATTGCGATGACGCAGACTGAGGCGATGGATCCAACCGGTGGTTTTGCCGAGCGTCTTACCCGGTTTCCCTGGTTTGCGTTGCAGCAACCAGATTTCACGTGCGGAAGCCGGTGGCTGGGGCTTGATGTTCTTAACACCACCCTGTGCCTGAAGGGTCAGATCGATACCCCATTCACGGGCGAAATCCCTGATCGGCTCATCCGTCTCCTGTTCCGGGTCGTGGCTTAAGAATTCGGCCACGTCAAAGCCGATACCACCTGCACCGATCAGGGCAACCCTTTTGCCGATTTCCACGCCGTTTTTGAGGACATCGATATACGAAACCACCTTGGGATGGTCGATACCGGGCAAATCGAGGTGACGGGGATAAACACCGGTGGCCAGAACAATTTCATCATAACCTGCCAGGTCCTCGGCGCTCGCCCTGGTATTTAATTGCAGGTCCACCGCTCTTCGTTCCACTTCCCCGCGGAAGTAATCGAGACTGGCGCTGAACTCTTCCTTACCGGGAATCTTCTTTGCCATATTGAACTGACCGCCGATTTCATCACTCTGTTCAAACAGGCTGACCTTGTGACCACGCTGCGCCGCAACGGTCGAACATGCCAACCCGGCGGGCCCGGCACCGACCACGGCAATCGCCTTGATATCTTTGCTGGGATAGTAATTCAACTCTGTTTCCCGGCAAGCACGCGGATTGACCAGGCAGGAACAGTGCTTACCGGAAAAAGTGTGATCCAGGCAAGCCTGGTTACAGGCGATACAGATGTTGATTTCCTGTTCACGACCCTGGCGGGCCTTTTTGACAAACTCGGCATCGGCCAACAACGGTCGCGCCATTGAAACCATATCGGCATCACCACGGGCGATAATATCCTCCGCCACCTGCGGCGTGTTGATACGGTTTGTGGTGATGACCGGGATACCGACCTCGGGCCGCATACGCGCTGTGACCCAACTGAATGCCCCACGCGGCACCATGGTGGCAATGGTTGGAATGCGCGCCTCGTGCCAGCCGATACCGGTGTTCAGCAGAGTGGCGCCGCAGGCCTCGGCCATTTTTGCCTGTTCAACGATTTCATCCCATGTGTTCCCGTCGGGTAGCAAATCCAGCATCGACAGACGATAGATAATGATAAAGTCCTTGCCGGCCGCCTCGCGACAACGGCTGAGAATTTCCTCTGCAATCCGGTAGCGGTTCCTGGTGCTGCCACCCCATTGGTCAGTTCGTTTGTTAACATGGGGCGTTGTAAACTCGTTGATAAAATAACCTTCCGAACCCATGATCTCAACACCGTCATATCCGGCCTCGCGGGCCAGGCGGGTTGCCCGGACAAAGTGACTGATCTGTTTCTCAACACCCCTGGCAGACAGGGCTTTTGGCTTGAACGGCGTAATCGGCGACTGGATCGCGCTCGGGGCAACACTCAGCGGGTGATAACTGTATCGGCCACCGTGCAATATCTGCATGCATATCTGACCATCGGATTCATGCACCGCCGAGGTTACCAGTTTGTGCCGCTGCATTTGCCACCGGCTAAACAAGCCGGATGGAAACGGCATCAATGAGCCACGTATGCCGGGCGCAATACCTCCTGTGACCATCAAACCAACCTCCCCTGCTGCTCGCTCGGCAAAATAAGCTGCCAACTTGGGAAAGTCCTTTTTGTGGTCCTCGAGTCCGGTATGCATGGAACCCATCAGTACGCGGTTTTTCAGGGTGGTAAACCCCAGGTCCAATGGTGCCAGGAGATGGGGAAAACGATCATGTCGGGTCATTGGAAAACTCCTTGAACAATTGCGCAAGCAGCTTGCGTACATTTTCCATGGCACTTGCAAGGGTAGCCTCAATGGCAGCCATGCTTACCGGCTCGGCCTCAACACCCGCGGCCCAGTTTGAATTGATACACAGGCTCGCGTAGGCCAGACCGGCCTCCCGCGCCAGGGCCGCTTCGGGCATGCTGGTCATACCGACCATATCACAGCCGTCCCGGTGTAATCGACGGATTTCTGCCGCGGTTTCCAGACGCGGGCCCTGGGCGACAGCAACGCAACCTCCATCGGTGATGTCGATACCGGCAATATTGGCCGAACTCAGCAACAGGGAACGCATTTTACTGTTAAAAGGTGATGCAAATTCAATATGTTGAAGTACATCATCTGCTGTCAGGCTGAAGCTGTGCTGCCTGCCCCATGTATAGTCGATCAGCTGATCGGGTACTGCCAGGCTACCCGGCGTGAATCTTTCAGATATGCCACCGACAGCGTTGATGGCAATGATGCCATCAAGCTGTAACTGGCTGAATACATCAATATTGGCGCGATAGTTGACTGCATGAGGTGGAATCTGGTGTTTTGCGCCATGTCGGGGCATAAAAAACAGCTGCAAATCCTGTAACGGAATCTCTAAGGGTGTGGCCGAAGGGCTGCCATAACGGCTACTGACCGTTTGCCGCTTGCCTTCCACGCCCCACTGATCGAGACCGGTGCCACCGATTAAACCCAAACGCCGCACTAATCTGTCTCCAGCACCAGTATCTCATCCAGGTGACGCCAATGCTCATAGGCATCCATACCGCAACCGAATACATACACGTCAGGCACATCCAGGCCTATGAAATCGCAATAGTCCCTGGGCAGACCGCGATCATGGTCCTTGCGTACCAATGAGGCCATTTTGACCGTTGCCGCCTTGCGTTTTTCAACTGAACCCTTGATCGCAGCCAGCGTATGTCCCTCGTCGAAAATATCATCCACGATAAGGACGTGTTTGCCCTCGAGATCCAGGCGTGGCGGCACCCGGTATTCGAGTTCGGCGCCGTATAAGCCGCCGCGATAGCGGGTTGCATGCACAAAATCCATCTGCAGCGGCATTTTAAGGCGGGTGGCCAGCCATGCTGCCGGGATGATCGCACCGGTTAAGACCGAAATCAGGATAATGGATTCATCACCGTAGTAGGCATTGATTTCATCGGCCATTTTCTCCACGGCGGCATCCACCTCTTCGCGGCTAAAAAGCACCCTTGAATTCTCCAGCAGGGCCCGTGGTTCAGGGATATCTTTCATAGCCATTTTGATTGCTCCAACTCCAGTTGTGTGATTGTTTTTTTCCATTGCCGCCACTCACCCACCCGTTCAATTTCCTCACGTGTCGCATTGAAGCGGCCCTTGAGGCGGCTAATCGCCTTATCCGCATCAGCAAATCTCTGATCCGATAGCGAGAACAGTTCGCGTACATCCTTTGGATGACAGACCAGAACGGCATCACAGCCGGCTTCCAGTGATTGTTCCACCCGCTCGACCATACCACCGGCTACCTCGGCCGCAAACATACCGAGGTCATCGGAAAAAACCGTTCCCCTAAAACCCAGCTTTTGCCGCAGAACAGATTGAATCCAGAACGATGAGTAGCCTGCCGGACGCGCATCCACTGCCGGATAAAGCACATGCGCCATCATCATGGCATCCAGTTTCTCTGACAATGCGGCGAAGGGTTTCATATCCGCCTGTTCAATCTCCTGCATCGAGCGCGCATCACAGACATCATCGGTATGGGAGTCCGCCACCACCGAGCCATGCCCGGGAAAATGTTTGCCCGTGGCCATCATACCGGCATCGTGCATACCGGCGATGTAGGCGCCGGATAATTCGATGATCACGTCGCTGCGAGAATCAAAAGCACGGTCACCAATCACGATGCTTCGGCCCCCCAAGTCAAGAACCGGAGCGAAACTCAGGTCAACACCACACAGCAATAACTCGGTTGCCATCACCCGCGCGTGACGGTAGGCAAAATCCAGTGCATTCTGCGCTGATTCCCGGTACATTTTGCCCAACACCGCCAATGGTGGCAGTCGGGTGAAGCCTTCTTTAAACCGCTGCACCCTGCCGCCTTCGTGGTCAACACATATCAGAAGGTTCCTGCCGGCAGCCTCCCTGATGGATGTGCACAGCGCAATCAACTGGGGAATATCCCGGTAATTGCGGGTGAAAAGCACCACGCCGCCAACCGCAGGTTTACTCAACCAGTCTTTCTCTTCTGCTGTAAGTTCGAAGGCATTGAGCCCGATCAACACCGGACCAAGACCGGATGCTGTCTGTTGTGATTTACTATTCATCATTTTTGACCGTCACTTTGCGTTCAAACAGGGCGATTGCTTCACTGTGCGGTGTGTGGGGAAACATATCAAGGATACCTGCCCCCGCCAATTCAAACCCGTACTGCCTGACCAGGACGCCTGCATCCCTGGCCAGGGTTTCCGGGTTACAGGATATATACAACACCTGCTGCACAGGACCTGAAGCTATCCAGGGCAACAATTCCAGCGCACCCGAGCGCGGCGGGTCAAGCAGGATCTTATTGTATTCTTTGGCAGGCCAAGGAGGCTGCTCGCACGGTTGATACAAATCGGCAGCATGAAATTCGACGTTATCCAGGCCGTTCAGACGGGCGTTCATACCGCCCCTTTGCACCATCTTTTCCGAGCCTTCCAGGCCGGTCACGTGCCCGGCACGGGTCGCCAGCGGCAGGGTAAAATTACCAAGCCCGCAAAACAGATCAAGAATACAGTCAGAGTCCTGCGGGTCCAGCAGGTCCATTGCCTTTTTGATCATCAGGCGGTTCAGACCGCCATTGACCTGGATAAAATCCAGGGGTTCAAATTCGAAGGTCAGAGCCGGTTCATCCAGTGTGTAGTTCAGACGCAGCCCTTTGGGCGCCAATAAGCTGACGCTGTCGGGGCCGCCCGACTGAAGATATATTGCCAGACCGGAGGTCCCGGAAAAATCCACCAGGCTCTGCAGGTCGGCGTCTGAAAGTGGCTCGAGGTGCCGGATGATCATGGCGCTGGCATTGTCACCACAGGAAATCTCGATCTGGGGGACCGTTGCACGGCAATCCAGTGTTTTGATCAGGCCTGACAATTCCGGCAACAGGTCGGCGAACTCACTGCGTAAAATATGGCAGGTATGCATGTCCGCAACGAATCGGCCATTACGCTCACGAAAGCCCACCAGCACACGCTCCTTGGCGGCTACATCGCGAACCGACAACCTTGCCTTGCGCCGGTAATTCCATGCCGGCCCGCATAATGGCGGATAGACCGTTGCCGGCTCGACATCACCGGTTTTGGCAAGCACATCGAGTAACATGGCCTGCTTTCTGGCCAACTGTGCCCCCATTGAAAGATGTTGCATATTGCAGGCGCCGCACACACCAAAATGCGGACAACGCGGTTCCGCCCTGTCCACTGACGGCTTGAGAACCTCAAGCGTTTCGACCCTGCCTCTCTGGCTGCGCCCAAAGAGGTTTTTAACCAGCACTTTTTCATCTTCCAGGGCATCGTATACCTGCAGTTTTCTGCCCTCGTATTCGGCCACACCGAACCCCTTGGGATTCAATGAAACGATATCCAGTTCAAACGGCTGATCGGAAAGTTTTCTTCGGCTTCGGCCCACTATTCATTGTCCTGAAACACACCAGGTGTTTTGCTGAGGTTATGTATGGAAACCCGGATTCTATTTCATCAGGGCAATCATGTCCCTGACCGCTTCGTCCAGGCCGACAAAAAGCGCCCTTGCGACGATCGAGTGACCGATATTCAATTCAACCAACTGCTGGATGTTGGCAATGGGTTTAACATTGCCATAATGCAAACCATGACCGGCATTTATCTGCAAACCCAACGACTCGCCATACTGCGCCGCCGCAACAATGCGCTGGTATTCCTGTTCGACCTGCTCATCACCGGCATCTGCATAACTACCGGTATGCAGTTCCACCACCGGTGCGCCACTCGCCAGGGCAGCATCAAGCTGTGCCGTGTCAGGGTCAATAAACAATGACACCCTGATGCCCCCTTCCGCGAGAACTTTGCAGGCATGCCTGACAGCCTCGAAGTTTGCGACCACATCAAGTCCGCCCTCCGTGGTAAGCTCGGCGCGTTTTTCCGGCACCAGGCAAACGTCCGACGGCCTGTTAAGCATCGCGATGGCAAGCATTTCATCGGTAACGGCCATTTCGAGATTAACCCGGGTTCTGATTTGCCTGCACAGCGCCACAACTTCGTCATCCTGGATATGGCGGCGGTCTTCACGCAGGTGAACGGTGATCGCATCCGCACCGGCGTCCTCGGCTATGCGCGCTGCTTCCAGTACACTCGGATAAGCGGCGCCACGTGCCTGTCGAATGGTTGCAACATGGTCGATGTTGACACCCAGTAATAATTTTCCAGATCGCATAATCTAATTCTCCCGGTATTTCCCAAGCCTGTCAGCCGGCAAAAAGCGACAGGCTGGCCAGCGGTTTGTCACCCAGGTGGTAACTCAGTACCTTGCGCATCAAAGCGCGCAATTCCGGCAAACTTGACGGACTTAACACCTCGGCGTGCAAATCCAGCAGCGCCGCACCTGACACCCGGTTTTTACCCGGTCCCTGACACATGACCGGTCCCCGGTCTGTTTTATATTCATACCAACTTTGCCGCTGCAGGTCTGCGCCGCTATCATATTCCCTGTCCAGCACCAATGCATAGCCAATTGCTTCCAGCAGGTGTTTTTCGAATACCCTCAGCAACGGCTGCGGCGATGCCTCCGATGCCAACTCCGACAAAACGTGGCGGTAGCGTTCAAAAACTTCGACATGCGGGTCTGAGCGGTGCAGCAAGCGCATCAGCAATTCATTCATGTACAAACCGCAAAACAGTAATTGACCTTGTAAAGCGGGGGGCGATGCTACCTGGTCAGCTGAGGTGAGTGTACCGAGGTCGCCTTTGATATTCCAACTCATCAATAATGGCCTGAACGGCTGTAAAACATTACGCCAGCGGGAACGGGCGGATTTGGCGCCCCTCGCAACCACTGCCACACGCCCATGGCCACGCGTGAACGCCTCAACGATCAGGCTGGTTTCCTGAAATGGGCGGCTGTGCAAAACATACGCTGGCTCTAACTGGATTCGGGCCATTGATTACGCCATGGGTTTACTGATCAGTATAACCAAACCTTTCGATCAGTTTGTCACTGTCGGACCAGTCACGGCTGACCTTGACCCATAGTCGCAGAAAGATCTTTTCGCCAAACAGCTCTTCCAAAACCATCCTCGCCTTGGTGCCAACCTGCTTGAGCACCACGCCGTTTTTACCGATGGTGATTTGCTTTTGACTGTCTCTTTCCACCCAGATGATCGCACCGATGGTCAGTAGATTTCCCTTTCTTTTGAATTCCTCGATCTGCACCGTCAGCGCATAGGGCAACTCCTGGTGTAATCGCAGGGTCAGCTGCTCGCGTATCATCTCAGACGCCAGGAACCGTTCACTGCGATCGGTGAACTGGTCCTCATCATAAAATGGCCGTGAAAATGGCAGTTTTTTCAAAACCTGCTTTTCAAGTTCATCAACGCCGCTGCCTTTTTTTGCAGAAACCATCATGACGCTGTCATAGGCATCCTGGTCAAAGTGATCCTTGACAAAGGTCAACAGCTTTTCTTTTTCGGGCACCAGGTCAATCTTGTTCAGAACCAGCATGACCGGCACATTCACAGAGGCAAGCGCCTTTGCGACAAACTCGTCCTGGCGGCTCCAGGTTCCGGCTTCCAGCAAAAACAGCACCAGGTCTACATCGCGAAAAGAGGCCTGCGCCACGCGGTTCATGTAGCGATTGAGCGCACGTTTGGCGGTGTGGTGGATACCCGGTGTGTCCACGTAAACGACCTGGCCCTGGCTGGTTGTTTTGATACCCGCCAATCGTTGCCTGGTGGTCTGTGGCTTGGCGGTAACGATACTTACCTTCTGCCCCAGAATCTGGTTCAAAAGGGTCGACTTGCCGACATTGGGCCGGCCGATGATGGCCACATATCCAAACCTGAAGTCTTCCTCTGGCTGTTTACTTTCTGTCATTTACCATTACCTGCTTCGTTACCGCTATGTTCATTTTGTGGCGACGACTTCAAAGGCCGCCAGCGCCGCCGCCTGTTCGGCCTTTCTGCGACTCCGGCCACTGCCACTTACCCTGATTCCGGCCTGTTCGCTCAGACACTCAACCTTGAATTCCTTTTTGTGCGATGGACCGGACTCAACCAGCACACGATATTCCGGCAAGGGAAAGCCCCTGCCCTGCAACCACTCCTGTAAACGGGTCTTGGGGTCCTTGAGTTCCTCGGCCAGCGGTAATGCAGCGATGGATTGATCGCAGACGTGCAGAATCACCTTTTTACACGGCTCGTAACCACCATCGAGATAAATGGCGCCGAATAACGCTTCGAGTGCATCTGCGAGTATGGAGTTTCGCTTGAATCCGCCGGATTTCTGCTCACCTTCACCGAGCTTGATGAAATCACTGAGACCAAGGTCACTTGCGAGTTTTGCCAGTGTATCACCGCGTACCACGCGCGCCCTCAATCGACTGAGCTCACCTTCGTTATTGCCGGACTTGAGTTCAAAAAGCCGCGCGGACACGACAAAATTAAGAATACTGTCACCGAGAAATTCGAGGCGTTCATTGTTGACCCGCCCCAGGCTGCGATGCGACAGCGCCAGTTTCAGCAGTTCGGGGTCTTTGAATCGATAGGGGATGCCGGGGATGTCCCTCATGGGGTTTTCATTCGGGCAAGCTTAACAGCTGGTGGCCAGCATCATCTTGGTAAAACCACAGACCTGTCGAACGAAATAATGACGTCGAGGTTGCCCAAAATCGGCTCACGTCTTTCATATTTGACGCGCATCACATATCCCTCGTTTCGTGAAAATCTTATATCCCTGTCGTTCAGCGCAGCAGAATAATTCATATAAAGACGGTCACGAAGTATTGTTCTCAATTGCTCCGGGGAACGACCGGCGTTTCCCGGCCTGGATGCCATTTCATCCATCGCTTTAACAACACCGTAATAATCAATATAAATAGGTCCGATTTTCATTCCGAGATAGGAAACGAACAATGCTATGCTCAGAACGATGATAAATCCTATTAAGGTCATTCCCTTTTGATTTCTGGTCTTCATCGTAATAATCTCTCTATTTCCCTACCCAAGCGGGTTTTGAATACAGTGTCCTTGGGTCCTTCCGAGGCCCTAGTGTATACCATTACCCACGCGTGATAAATCGGCGCATCCCTTTTCAAAATCGAAATTCAACCAGATACCCACCGCGCGGCCCAACAGGTTCTCTTCCGGCACAAAACCCCACTCGCGGCTGTCATTGCTGCGGTCCCGGTTATCGCCCATCATGAAATAATGACCTTCGGGTACGACCCATTGGCCATCCCGGCCGGATCGCCTGTCGTGCAGCAACATTTGGTGCTCCACAACCCCGACGGTCTCCATATGCAGCTTTGCATCGGGCTCCGGAGTCGTGCACTTGATTGCGTTGCTTGCAAACTGGCCTTTAGATTCTGTCGGTACCTTTTCGCCATTGACGAACAGCTCCTTGTTCCGGTAGGTGATCGTATCACCCGGAAGGCCGATAGCGCGTTTG
>JBFFWN010000062.1:0-15588 GCA_041570235.1 Lysobacterales bacterium
CGCACGATTAAAGAGGCCCTCAAAAACCGGGCAAAACGCAAACCCGGCAATCGATTGTTCTCGTTTGACATGCTGGGTGAAGGCGCGCGCACGGCGGCCGATGCAGAACGCTACCAGGACCTTTACCGGCGCGTGATCGTGGAAGTAGGCAAGGCGGTTCAGGCGGAAGGGGATGCGATTGGGGAGAGCTCATCCATTTCCATCAAGCTCTCTGCCCTGCACCCCCGTTACGAGGCCACCAAGCATCAGCGCGTGATGAGTGAGTTAGCGCCCAAGGTGAAAGAGCTGGCATTGTTGGCAAAGACTTATGACATGCAGTTGACCATCGATGCCGAAGAGGCCGACCGCCTCGATATTTCGCTGGACCTGTTTGAGTCGCTGGCGCGTGATCCGGATCTATCCGGTTGGCAGGGCCTTGGTCTCGTTGTCCAGTCCTATCAGAAACGCGGACCCGCAATGATCAAATGGCTGATTGCGCTCGCCGAAGAAACCGGGCGCCGTATCCCGACCAGGCTGGTAAAGGGTGCCTACTGGGACTCTGAAATCAAGCATGCCCAGGAACTGGGTTATGCCGATTACCCGGTGTGGACCCGCAAGGTCACCACCGATTTGTGCTATCTCGCATGTGCGCGTTTGATGCTGGATGCACCGCATGCATTTTATCCGCAATTTGCCACGCACAACGCCCATTCACTGGCCGCCATTGCGGACATGGGTAAAGGCAGGGAGATGGAATTCCAACGTCTTCACGGGATGGGAAAGCTGCTCTACAAGGCAGCGGGCCTGGTGGTCGATGATCTTCCACGGGTACGCACCTATGCACCCGTGGGCGCGCACGAGGACCTGTTACCTTACCTGGTCCGGCGCTTGCTGGAAAACGGCGCCAACTCGAGCTTTGTCAATCGCTTCATGGATGCGGATGTGCCGGTATCCGAGGTCGTCAGCGACCCGGTCGAGGCAGTTGCCACCATGCATGACAAGCGCCACAGCGGCATTCCCGTTCCGGCTGACCTGTATGGCGACAGGAAAAATTCTTCCGGCCTGGACCTGGCCGATCCGCTGCAGGTCAAAACCCTGGAAGATGAACTCGCCCAGTGCGCCGGCACCCGCTATGACGCCCCTTCCATCGTCTGCGGCAAAGGCGTGGGTGGCGAGGAAATACCGGTCAAGTCGCCTGCCGATAACCGCATGGTGGTTGGAACATACCGGTATGCCAGCGATGAGGATATCAACCGCGCGCTCGATGCTGCGGTTGCGGCACAAAAATCCTGGGATGCCATCGGCGGTGAGGCACGGGCTGAAATTCTCGAGCGTGCTGCAGACCTGATCGAAGAGCATCGCGCTCCGCTACTCAACCTGATTGCCAGGGAAGCCGGCCGGGTGATCTCGGACGGTATATCCGAGGTCCGCGAAGCCGCAGATTTCTGTCGCTATTATGCGATGCAGGCCCGGACAAAATTTGGTCAGCCAATGTCGTTGAAATCCCCGACCGGTGAGAGCAACCAGTTATCCCTGCATGGGCGTGGTGTGTTTTTCTGCATTTCACCCTGGAATTTTCCACTGGCCATTTTTACCGGCCAGATCACAGCCGCACTGGCATCCGGAAATGCCGTTATTGCCAAACCTGCCGACCCCACGCCATTGGTGGGCGCCTATGCAGTCAGGTTACTGCATAAGGCCGGCGTCCCGGTGGATGTTTTGCATATGCTTATCGGCCGCGGCTCAAAAATGGGCGCCGCCGTGGTTTCCGATGAACGCGTGATCGGCGTCGCACTGACCGGCTCAACCTCAACAGCACAAACCATCAACCGGGCGCTCGCAGCCAAGAATGGTCCGATCAATACCCTGATCGCCGAGACCGGCGGTCAGAACGTGATGATCGTGGACTCCTCGGCGCTGCCTGAGCAGGTGACCGATGATGTGATTACCTCGGCATTTTCTTCCGCCGGTCAACGTTGCTCGGCATTACGCGTGGTTTACCTGCAGGACAGCATCGCCGACAAGGTGATCGGCATGCTCAAAGGCGCGCTGGCTGAACGTCAGATCGGCAATCCGCTGGACCTGGCCACCGATATCGGCCCGGTAATCAACCGCAGTTCACGCAACGGCCTTGAAGCGCATATCGAACGAATGCACGCCGAGGCCAGGCTGATCGCCAAGGGCCATGTGCCGGAAGGTTTGGAAAACGGTTCGTTCCTGGCCCCGCATATTTTTGAAATCCCCTCCCTGTCGACTTTGAAGGATGAAGAATTCGGACCTGTTTTGCATGTGATCCGTTATTCACACAAGGATATCAATAAGGTCCTCGCGGAAATCCGGGAGACCGGTTTCGGGCTGACCTTTGGGATTCATTCACGTATTGAAGGGCACTGGCTGAACCTGTTCCGAAATAACGCGGTCGGCAATACCTATGTCAATCGCAATATGATCGGCGCAGTCGTGGGTGTCCAACCCTTCGGCGGTATGGGACTGTCCGGAACGGGTCCAAAGGCCGGGGGACCACACTACATGTTACGCTTTGCAACAGAGAAGGTCCTGACCATCAATACGGCCGCCATTGGCGGAAATACCGATCTGTTCCGGCTGAATGAATCCGGCGATAGCTAGTCTTTAACAGGGCCGGTATTGAACAAAGCCGGTGCCGGCCCTGTCAGATCAATATTGGCAATCAACCCGGGACATGCTTGAGTGACCGATTTTGATTCGGTACCATTCGGCTTGGCCTTACAATAACGGGTCGCCACGAGCGGTATTGTATCCTGCGTAACTCACGAAAAATGAAAGGACAAAAAATGAAATTCCCAATGGCGCTGATCTCGCTGATCGTCTGGCTCTGGTGTCCACCGGCATCTGCTGAATATTGCACCGTTGAAGCCGAAGGCAAGAACAGGTCCTGTATTTTCAAGGTCGACCGGATTCCGCATAACTCCAAGATCATCATTTCCTATACAAAACAGGGGTGGTCAATGTTGATCGTGGTATTCATGGATGAGTTTGCCATCATTGAAGGCCCGGCAACCGTAAAAACAAAGGGTGGGGAACCACATACGATAGAGCACATCAAGACACAAAGGGACATGCTCTCGAGCGGGCGGATGATGGAAGCAGCCATCTATACGGTTAGCGAGGAACTGCTACGCGAACTGGGTCAGGCAAGCGGCAAGGTAAGATTCTGGCTACAGGGCGAGGAGATCAAAAAGGACAAGGAAGTAGAGGTGGCAGCCAGCCTGTTTTCAGACATGGATGCCTTTATAGAAGAAACAAAAACCGAGCTGGCCATCCTTTTTCAGGACCAGTGAATCCGATCTGACATTTTGACTGACGCAATCTGAAACACCAGCCAGGCAATATAACCCGGGTGAAACCATGTACACCCGGGCCATGTTTTTGCATCAGGCCGCTCGGTCAAGCAGCAGTTTCCGCACGTAGGGGATCAAGCCGCCGGCGTCTATGATGGCCTGGCGCGCCTTTGGCAACGGTTGAATCGCAAAGGACTTACCCGTAGTCAGGTTATGGACTTCGCCAGCCCTGACTTCAAGCTCATCACCTTCTGATGCTTCGATGTCCGGACAGATGATCATTTTCAGGCCGACATTGATAGAATTTTGCAGAAATATCCTGGCAAAATTCCGCGCAATTACGGTCAATTCATAGCCCTTGATGCACGAAGCCGCCTGTTCGCGCGAGGAACCACATCCAAAATTCAAGCCGGCCAGAATAAAACTGCCGGCCGGCACCTTGTTTTCATTCAGAGCCCTGTTGAATTCGGCATCATCCGCAAAGGCAAACTTTGGCGTTTCAGTGGGCAGAACCGTGGCCATGTATCTTCCCGGATAAATGATGTCGGTGGAGATATCGTTACCAAGTTTCAATACAACTTTACCTGCGTTCATATCAATGCACCTCCCTGGGATCTGAAATTACGCCGCTTAGTGCACTGGCAGCCGCCACCGCCGGTGAGCACAGGAAAACCTCGGCGCCGGGGTTACCCATTCGCCCTTTAAAATTGCGGTTGGTGGTTGCCAGGGCAGTTTCGTTGTCACCAAGGGCGCCCTGGTGAACGCCCAGGCATGGCCCGCATCCCGGATTACAAACCACCGCACCGGCCAAAACCATGTCGGTGATATATCCATTTTTCAGTGCTTCTGTATAAATACGCCATGAGGCCGGAAACACCAGCATACGCGTGCCTTTTGCCACGTGCTTACCCCTGAGGGTGCGGGCAACAATCTCTATGTCATCGATACGGCCATTGGTGCATGATCCCACCACAATCTGATCCAGCCTTTTACCCTTAACCTGGCTAATGGACTTCACATTGTCCACCGTATGCGGACAGGCTATCTGCGGATCGAGTTCATCGGCATTGATCTCAACCACACGTTCGTATCGTGCGTCAGGGTCGGGGCCGAACATATCAAGTTCGCCCGGCACGCCGGCCTCATCTCTCAAATAGCGGCGTGTTTCGGCATCCGGCGGTACGACCCCTGCAGTTGCACCTGCCTCGACAGCCATATTACAGAGCACCAGGCGGCCGGAAGTCGACATGTCCCGGATGGCCTCGCCGTGGAACTCGATAACCTTATAATTGGCTCCCTCCGCGCTGAGGAGGCCAATCAGCTTGAGTATCAGATCCTTGGGGTAGACGCCATTGGATAATTGCCCCTTGACGACCACCTTGATGCTGCCGGGCACTTCCACATTCAGAAGGCTGCCCAAGGCCCAGACCGCCGCCATCTCGGTGGCGCCGATGCCGAACGCGAAAGCACCGAGAGCCCCGTGGGTGGTGGTATGACTATCGCTGCCAACGACAATCTGGCCCGGCCGCACGTAACCGTTTTCAGGCAGAATCTGGTGACAGATACCGCCCTCGTCACCGCGTACATCATGGAACTTTTCAATGCCCTGCAGCGCTACAAACTCACGAATCTTCTTCTGATTGGTTGCCGTTTTTGAAGATTCTGCCGGAACGCGATGGTCAAAAATGATGGCAATCCGCTCCGGGTCCCACACCACGGGTTGCGTGCCGGTCCCGGCGAAAATATCATTAAACTGGTTGATCACCAGGGCCGCGTTTTCATGTGACATGGCGAGGTGAACAGGCAACTCCAATATGTCGCCAACATCAACCTGATCGCGCCCGCAGGCGCGCGCCAGCAACTTTTGTGTATATGTCATACCCATATCTTTCTCCTGGTTATTCCGTTGCCTAAATGACTTGATCCGTTTTGAGCACGGCTATTTCGCTTTCGTTGTATCCAATTGCCTTCAGAACCTCTTCGGTATGCGCCGACAGCCTGGGTGGTGGAGAGGTGATCTCACCAGGTGTTGACGAAAACTTTGCCGTCAGTGAAAACAGTGGAATCGTTCCCACGCCATCCACCTCCACGTCCTGCAATGTTTTCCTGTGCTTGACCTGGGGTTGTTGCAGCGCATCCCGCAAACTGAGGATGGCGCCGCTCGGCACGCCGTTATCGTTCAGCAGGTTTACCCACTCCCCGGTATTGCGCTGAACCAGCTTTTGCTCGAGGATGGACGACAGCAATAGGCGGTTTTGCTTACGGACATCACGTTTCTGGAACCGCTCATCGGTTTTTAATTCCGGTACTTCGAGGACGTCACAAACGGATTCCCACTGCTCCTGCTTGTTGGCGGCAATATTGATGAAGCCGTCAGCGGTTTTGAAAACCCCTGAAGGCGCGGCGGTAAAATTGTCATTACCCATGGGCACCGGGTCGCGATCAGCCATCAGCAAATTGGCCGCCACCCAACCCATATGGGGCATGATCGAGTCAAGCATGGCGACATCAATAAACTGACCCTCGCCGGTACGCTCGCGGTGGAATAATGCCGCCATAATGGCAAAAGCAGCGTTCAGGCCGCCAACAGTATCGCAGACCGGGAAGCCCGCCCGCAGCGGGTTCAGACGTTCATCCCCATTGACCGACATCTCTCCGCTGAGGCCCTGGATGATCTGATCATAGGCCGGTTTCTTAGAGTCCGGACCGGTCTGTCCAAAACCGGAGATGGCGCAGTAGACCAGTCGCGGATTAATTTCTTTCAGCGCTTCATATCCCAAACCAAGACGCTGCATGACGCCGGGCCGAAAATTCTCAACCAGGACATCTGCATCCCTGACCAGTTTCCTGAATATCTCCTTGCCTCGCAGTTCCTTGGTATTGAGGGTAATTGATTTCTTGTTGGCGTTCTGCGCCAGAAAGCTGGTACCCATCAGTTGATCGTTGAGATCGGTGAGCGTGCCCAGTTTGCGTGCAAGATCACCACTGCCGGGCCTTTCCACCTTGATAACCTCAGCGCCCAGCAAAGCCAGGTGCAAGGTTGCGAAAGGTCCTGCCAGGACATTGGTCAAGTCGAGGACCCGTATACCTTCGAGTATATGTTTGCTCATATTGGATTCTTCCTGCATAAGGAACCGGTTTTGTAAACACAGCCAGGCATTTCACGATCAAAATGATCCGCCACATCCCTGGCCACGGCGATCAGGGTGTCGATATTCACGCCCTTTCTATCACCCTGCAGTTGCAATGCGTTGACAAAATCCTCGGTAGCCACATTACCCGCCGCCACCTTTGTGAACGGACAACCGCCGAGACCGGCGAACGACGTTTCAAAAGACGTCACACCACTGCGTAAGGCCGCCATGATATTGGCCATGCCAAGACCGTAGGTATTGTGGAAGTGCGCAGTACACTCGATTCCGGGATCGAGTGCGAAGACGGCGTTGAACAGACGTTCAACCTGGAGCGGATGCCCATGCCCGGCCGTATCGGCCAGGCTGATATTGCGCAACCCTGCTTCGAGGTAGGCGGATACCATCTCAAGCACGCGACCCTCATCGATCGCACCCTCGAAACCACAACCGAATGCCGACTGCACCGAAACCTGAACCTTCCTGCCCTCTGCCCTGGCCATCTGCGCCGCGCCAATGATGCGCTGAGTCGCTTCCATGCTCGACATGCGGGTGTTCTTCTGACTGTGCGTTTCACTGGCCGAGGCCCCCAGGCAGAACATTTCAACACCGCAAGCCAGGCCCCGCTCCACGCCCCGCTCATTCAGGGCCAGGCCGGCAAGAATGGTGTTGCTGGATCTATCTGCAAGCAGCCTTTGGAACAGCGCATCCGTGTCCGCCATTTGCGGCACTTTTACCGGGTGGACAAATGAGCCTACCTGGACGATATCGACGCCGGAAGTCATTATTCTTCGAATCCAGTCCTCACGAACGTCAATCGGCACGACCTGTCTTTCCATCTGCAGGCCATCGCGTGGCCCGACTTCATGAATGACAATATGTGTCATGGGATTCTCCTGCTTAAAGCTTCGCGGCAATGGCTTCTGCCATCTCGAGCGTGGTGGCGGATCCTCCCATGTCGTAGGTCCGAACCTTGCCTTCTGCAATAACCGATGCAACGGCATTTTCAACCCGCATGGCAGCGTCTGTTTCGCCCAGCCAATCAAGCATCATCTTGGCGGTCAGAATGGTGGCAATCGGATTGACCTTGTACATACCGCTGTATTTGGGCGCCGAACCATGGGTGGGTTCGAAAACCGCCAGCTTTTCACCGATGTTGCCGGAACAGCCAAACCCAAGCCCGCCAACCATCTGCGCACAAAGGTCGGATACCACGTCACCGTAGAGGTTGGGTGCAACCAGCACATCATAATTGAATGGATTTTTCAGCAACCACATGGTGATTGCATCGATGTTGGCATCGTCCATTGCAATTTCAGGGAAGTCTTTGGCAACCATACGGGCGGTTTCGAGGAACATGCCATCGGTGGCACGCACCACGTTTGCCTTGTGCACCACGGTCACTTTTTTGCGCCCGAACTTACGGGCGAACTCAAATGCGGCGCGAATTATCCGCTCTGAACCTTTACGCGTATTGATCTTGCATGAGATCGCAAACTCATCACCGGGTAAGTGCTCAAATGCCTTGAAAGCAGGTGAAAGCTCCGAAAGGGTATTTTTCAGTTTTTCCGGAACCGGGTTGAATTCAACCCCGGCATAGAGGTCCTCGGTGTTTTCACGGAATATCACCAGGTCTATGCCCTCATGATAATTCAGGGGGTTATTCGGATAGGCCTTGCAGGGCCTTAAGCATACATACAAATCAAATAACTGCCGCATCCTGACAATGGGTGACCGGTAGGCCAGACCCTTACCCTGAAGAGACGGTATCAACTCTTTTTCGGTCTCCTTCACCGGTTTGGAGGTGATGGCGCCGAACATCGCGGCATCAACATTATTCAGAAGGTCGATGGTACGTTGAGGAAAGGCATCACCCTCTGATTTCCAGAACTCCCAGCCAATATCACCATGTATATACTCTGCATCCAGGCCAACGCGATCGAGGACAATCCTGGTTGCCTCCATCACCTCAACACCAACACCATCACCTGGTAACCATGCGATTCTGTACTTCTTTGACATGCCGTGAATCTCCTATTAGTGAAACTCGTCATTAAAAAAAGGTGCTTTGTATGTATTCAATAGCGGCCCCAGGGCTTGCTAAACCGGGGACAGCAGTTGTGAACTTTCCGGTTATTTAAGCGTTCAGGTCCTCATCTTTGGCAGGAAAAACCGTTGCCATCCCCTCCAGGTATTGCCACTGGGCATCGATGTGCGCCTGCAGCGCTCTGCTGTCACCGCACAACTGCCTGAAACGGCGTTGCTGATCGAGATAGGGCTGCACAGACGTGTGGTCCGGTCGCTGGTTGATGTTGTAACGACAGCCATCGAAAATTTCATATAGCGGAAACAGACCGCTGCGAACCGCCAACTCGACCAGTTCGGTACTCTGATCCGGCTCAGACTTCCAACCCGTAGGACAGGGCGACAACATTAACAGGAAGCGGAATCCGCTTGAGGCACGCGCCCTTTGGACCTTTCGAATAAAGTCTTCCCGGTGCCCGATAGATAATGTCGCGGCATAAGGAATCCGGTGCGCCGCCATGATGGCCATGATGTCTTTTTTACGCTCAGGTTTACCATGCGGCGTGGTGGTTGTGACGGTTCCCACCGGCGTTGCGCCACTGCGCTGTCCACCGGTATTACCGTAGATCTCGTTGTCATAACAAATATAGATAATATCCTCATTGCGCTCGGCTGCCGCCGACAGGGTCGCCATGCCGATATCATAGGTACCTCCGTCACCTGCCCAGCAAATGACGGGATTGTCGATATCGTTCATCCTTGATACGGCCGATAAACCTGTTGCCACTGCCGGGGAACTCGCAAAAGTGGTCGCGACTGTGGGCACGCCGTAACCGGAAGTCGGGAAGGCACCGGCGGTCACAATGCCGCAGCAGGAAGGGATTACCAGTACCGGTAACTCGTCGCCCAGGGCTTCATCCAGCCACTGCAGACCGATGGACATTCCGCAACCGGCGCAGTTGGTATTGCCCGGTCTCAGCAGGCGTGATTGATAGGGTTTGGACGGGGTCATTGCGCTCATGATGGTCTGTCCCTGAACTCAGGATCTGAGGCCGTGGTCCGTTCGTTCATATCATCGATAATTTCGTTAATGATGGAAGGTGTCACATCACCGCCACCGAGGCCGACAAGGTAGTCCTGCAACAGCATATCGCTGCATTGGCCGAGCGTCGCAGCGATCTCCTGCCAGAATATTCCGCCGGAGCCCGGCGAGTGATTGCGGTCCAGAACAGCGATGCGTTTGGCCGGGCCAATGGCCTCGATCAGCGCTTTGCGGGGGAATGGCCGAAACAGCTTGGTCCGGATCATGCCTATTTTCTCACCCTTTGCGCGCCGCTCAGTGACGACGTTATGGAGTGTTTGCGCCATGGTATTGCAGGCGATAAAAATAGTCTCTGCGTCTTCGGTTTCAAAAGCCTCGAGCGCGCCGGCAGGACGACGTCCAAACACGTTTCCAAACTCTTCACGCGCTTCCTCTATGACTTCGAAAGCTGCATCCATGGATTGCTGGATCTGGTAGCGATGATGCTCGGTTTCGTTGGGAAACGTCATGCCGCCAAATGTTGACGGATGATCGTGTCTCAGGTGATGCGGAATCACACACGGTGGTAAAAATTCGTCGACCTGATCCTGGCTGGCAAAATCGACCACCATCTGGTTATGCGAGGTAACAAAACCATCCATGGCGACGATCACCGGTAACATGACACGTGGATCTTCAGCAATGCGGAATGCCAGTAAGGTCGTATCAAAAACATCCTGGTGGCTGTCACAGTAAAGCTGCAGCCAGGCAGCATCACGCATCATCAGGCTGTCGCCCTGGTCAACCCATATGTTCCAGGGCGGACCAAGCGTGCGGTTGACCGCCAGCATCACCGTTGGCAAGCGATAGAAACCCGCCGCAAAAATATTCTCGGTCATATAGGCAAGGCCATTGGATGAGCTCGCGGTAAAAGTGCGCGCACCGGCCAGCGCTGCACCGATGCACACGCCCATGGCGCTGTGTTCGGACTCTACCAGTACCACCCTGCCCTTGCTGAACGGGTATCCGGAAAGATATTCAATGATCTCGGTTTGCGGCGTTATCGGATAGGCACCGGCACAACAACCACGAGCCTGGCGGTTGGCTTCACCTGCCATAGCCAGCGCATGGGCGGCGGCGTTGTTTCCGGTTGCAAGTGTTCTGGTCATACCTTTTTCCTCTCAACCTACAATGCCGTCATGTAAATGGCGCCGCGTGGACATGCGGTCATGCATACGCCACACCCCTTGCAATAATCGAGGTCGAAAATGTATGCGTTTCCGTCTTCATCGCGCTTCAGAACGCCCTCGGGGCAATATTCGAGACAACGGTCACACTGGTTGCACACACCGCAACTGAGACAACGCCGGGCCTCGGAGATGGCGCGGTCACCCTCAGGGCCCGCCTTGAAACCAAGGTGCACCTCGTCAAAACATGTTTGCCGCCTGGTCATGCTAATAGTGCTGACGGGTTCACTGGCGATGTGCTCAAAACGCTGGAACTTGATGTATCCAGGGTCGGCGACAGGAGCCGGCTCAGGCGCAAACAGATCCTCACCGCTGAGTGTCCTGTGTATGTGCCGGGCAGCCCTGATTCCACAGCCAATCGCTGCGGATACCGTACCCGCGTTGGTGGCAAAATCGCCACCCAGGAAAAATGGTGCGCCGCTGAGCCCCAGCAGCGCTTCACCTTCCCTGATCTCGGCGCCTTCCGGCAAAATGGAAATATCGTGGGACTGGCCCAGCGCCAGGATGACCAGGTCACAGGGCAGGTCAAATAGCGCCTCGGGACTGGTATCTGCAATTGGCCGGGGCCGGCCACTGTCATCGGGTGGACCCAGCACCATGCCCTGGCAGGTCAATATTGCGCCGCTATCGGAATTGGTCAAGCTGACAGGGGAGACAAGTTCATCGAGGATAACCCCTTCTTCAATGGCCTGTTCAATTTCTTCAAAAATGGCCGGCATCTCACTGCGGGTTCTGCGGTAGACCACGCGAACGGACCGGGCGCCAATGCGCAGCGCCGAGCGGGCCGCATCCATCGCCGTATTTCCGCCACCGATAACGATAACCCGCTGACCGTCGAGCCTGATATCGCCACTACGCACACGTTCAAGAAAATGCAAACCCTGGACAGGCGCCGGTGAGCCGGTTTCACCCAGCTTGAGGTCACTGGTATTCTGCAATCCGGTGGCCACGAACACGGCCTGGAATTGCTGACTCAGCTGCAACATGTCCTCACGTTTCAACTGATGACCTGTAAGAGCCTTGATATCGTATTCGAGGACGTGGTCTATTTCCTCATCCAGAACGTCACGGGGCAATCGATAGGCGGGTATTCCGCTACGCAGGATGCCACCCAGTTCATCGCCCGCTTCAAACATGGTGACCGGATAACCGAGATTTGCCAGTTGATAGGCGGTCGTTAAACCCGCCGGTCCTGAGCCAACCACGGCGACGGTTTCATCCCGCCAGGAAGGCACTGCTTCAGGCCGTTTGCCATATTCAGCTGCCGCTCTTTCAAGTTCCCTGACATTGACCGATGTATCAAATTCGGCCCGGTTACAGGCAGCCATGCAGGGCGCTGGGCATACCCTCCCGCACACCGCGGGCAAAGGGGACGTTTCGAGCAGGATTGCCAACGCTTTGTCATAATCTTCCTGACCGACAGCCTCTACAAAACCACGTACATCATTGCCGGCCGGACATACATGATTACAGGGCGGGGTCAGCTGACGCCGCTCAGGTCGCTCGGTCGCCCAGCTACCGGTCTTTATCTTCGGCATACCGCCGATATCTTCGTCAAACAAACCGGCCACCTTCGAAGGCCCGGCTTCTGCCACCGGCGGTTGGACTTCACCCGCCACGTGATGAGATTGAACCTGTTTATAGGCTTGTCGCGCACAGGTCTTGTTCGCGCCGGCAAAATTCAGGTGCTCGAGTCCGGCCAGGATGTCGCTCAACGACAGGCCAAGCACACGCGCAATAGCGCCTGCCATGGTGGTATTGACGATGGGAACAGTGCGTGTGCCGAGGCCATTGGCCACTGCAATACTGGTGGCATCCAGGGTAAAAACATCCCGCCCTGGAAAATGTTCCATGTAATCGGTTCTGTCCGCCGGGGTATTGACGATGATCGCCCCTCCAGGCTTCATATTTGCATCCAGACCCGAGGTTATCAGCGTGCGATCCAGAACAACGATATGATCAGGATTCTGAACCTGGTTGTGGTTGGTGATTTCGGTGTCGTCTACACGTATGAAAGCTTGTAACGGCGCTCCCGAGCGCTCTGCGGCATAAACGCCAAATGCCTGAACATACTTACCCTTGAGGAAGTAAGCCGAGGCAATAATCTTGGCCAGCGTAACGCCGCCTTGCCCTCCGCGTCCGCAAATTGTGATTTCCATCATTGCGGTCGTTCCAATCCTGTTTTATGCCCATTTCCCCATTCCCGGGATTGGGATTGGAGCCCGGAAAAACCGGGGGATCAGGGAATAGCCAGGGAGGCGAAAGACCTGGCAAGCCCGCTTTACGGATGCACTCTTAGCTGCAAAAAACCCGCTTTCTGCCTCAAACTCCGTAACGCTTATCTTATCGCAAAGCCCCGGCGCCTTTACCTGACCAAGGTCATTTAAAGCGTCACTAGCAGGCTACGGCCAACTATTTTTTAATGCGATTCGTTTCTAGATTTCTTTCAGCAGTTCCCTTGCAATAATCAGGCGCTGAATCTCGCTGGTCCCTTCGTAGATCGTCGTAACACGAACATCCCGGACATGTCTTTCAAGTGGATATTCGGCAATATAGCCCACACCGCCCATTAGTTGCAGAGCAGTGTAACAGGCCCGGTTAGCTGCCTCGGTTGAATAAACCTTGGCCATGGCGGCTTGCTTGGTAAAAGGCAAACCGCGCTCTTTTAAGAATGCGGCATTCATCAATAACAGCCTGGCGGCTTCAAGCTCTGTATAGGTATCGGCCAACATCCACTGAATGGCCTGAAAATCGCTGATGATATGACCGAACTGTTTTCTTTCAGCCGTGTATTTTCGGGCAAAGTCGATGGCCTCCTGCGCAATTCCAAGTGCCAGTGAACCAATACCAATGCGCCCCCCGGCCAATTCCTGCACCGCCACACGGTACCCATCATTCAAGCGCCCAAGCAAGGCTTTGGCCGGAATACGGCAGTTGTCAAGAATCACGGCATTGGTGGCAGAGGCAATTTGCCCCATTTTTTTCTCTCTCGGGCCAATGAGCAGCCCAGGCGTACCCGCCTCAATCAGGAAACAGGAAATCCCCTTGCCTTTGCTCAGCGAGGGATCGGTTATGGCCCAGACAACATATACACCGGCATATTCAGCGCTACTGATCCACATCTTGGTGCCATTGAGAACCCACTCATCACCATCTTTCACTGCGGTTGACTGCATACTTGCCGGGTCCGAGCCGGCCCCCACCTCGGACAGACAAAACGCCCCGGCCGCGTACTCACCTGCACACAGTTTGGGTAAATACAGCGCCTTTTGCTCTTCACTACCGATCGCCTGGATAACCTCACCCACCATATTGGTTACCGACATAGTGACGGCAGTCGATGCACAGCCACGCGCGATTTCTGTCACGGCAAGACTGAACGCCACGGCGCCTGCCTCTGTACCGCCGTATTCTGAACGGGTGTTCAGGCCCATAAAACCAAGTTCTGCAAGGTCTGACAGCCTGGCCAGAAAGGTGTCCTTTTTTTCACCACGATCAAAATCTGCGGCCACGGGTTTGAGTTCGCTTTGTGCAAACTTGCGTGCCATATCCTGGATGAGTATTTGTTCTTCGTTCAGTAAGAAATCCACGTGATGCCTCCCGCTGGCCAAGCGCTATTGTTCCACTACTAAGATATAAACTTACCGATGGATTTCATAGGACGAAATATCCCTGATTTACTCACATTTTATTTCACTTTATCTTCTTTAATACGCTATTTTTCTATCATAATGATTTTTACTTCACTAGAATTGACAAATGGCTACTATCGCTTGTCACTATGTAAAAACAGCACTGGGTGGTGCAATCAGGCATGGACTGGATGCAGATGAACTGCTGGTGAAATCCGGAATCAACCCACGCGTGTTTGCCTCACCCATCGGCAGGGTTAGCGACAGCCAGATGACACGCCTGGTACAACGCATCTGGTGGTTACTGTCCGATGAGTTTATGGGCTTTACACGAACCCCCTGCAAACAGGGTTTGTTCCCACTCGTCGTTGAAATGGCAGGTCGTTGTAAAGACCTACGGGAAGTGCTCGACATGGGAAGCCGAATGTACAACCTGATCAACGAGGGTATCCAGACAACACTGGTTGAGGACGGCGAAATCACTTATCTCAATACCCGCTTTGCTCAGCCCGGGTTGGATCCCGATCATTTTTTTACCGAATTCTGGTTGGTGATCTGGCACCGCTTTTCGAGTTGGCTGACAGGACGGCAAATTCCCCTTTTGCACGTGGGCCTGGCCTATCCAAAACCTGCCCATGCGGTCGAGTTAAGCTACCTGTTCCCCTGCCCCAAAGATTACAATTTTGAAGTCAATCAACTCGCATTTTCAACTCACTACCTGAACCTGAAACCGGTGCGCAGTAAAGCCGAAATCATCCGGTTTTCAAAATACAGTCCGGCGGGTCTGATGACAATCCCCGGGGATGACCGCAGCCTGAAGAACAGAATCAACCAACTGGTATTGGCGCAGCGCGGTTCTGCACTGCAGCTGCCGAGGATAGATGAGATCGCTGAGCATTTTCACCTGACAACACAAACCCTGCACCGCCGGTTGAAAAAGGAAGGCACAAGTTATCAGCGTATAAAGGACAGCATTCGAAGGGATGTTGCTGTCACCAAGCTGGTACAAGAGCGATTACCGGTCTACAAGGTTGCCGAAATTGTCGGTTTTTCCGAGCCGCGGTCGTTTACGCGTGCTTTTAAGCAGTGGACGGGTTTGTCGCCGCGTGAGTATTGCAGGTATGTTTGAGGCTTTTGCTCCTGATTGATCTGGGTTCTGCCTTCTTTACGCTTAGGGACGCCGGGGTGGGTACTCCCTCCCAGGACATGCCGTGAACCCGTCCCTGGGGGCGC
>JBFFWN010000063.1:0-15476 GCA_041570235.1 Lysobacterales bacterium
TGTCACAGAAGAACGGATCCAGTGTATCAACGCACTGGATAAGAACGTCCTGTGCATCCGGCGGCTGTATGGCATTGTCAATCTTGATGTCGTAATAATTAAAATCAAACAAAAGGCCGTCAACACCGTTCCAGTTGTCTGCGTAGGGAGTATCCCAGGTAAAGCCGGCGGTAAATGTATCCGAGGTTTCAGGTGTCAGGCCGGTGTTGCCGCCAGTCGTTACGCTGATCTGCGGATTGGCCTGCTGATAGTCCGCTGGAACTCCCAATGCTGCACAATTGGCCTGTACATCAGCTTGGGCATTCGAACAGGGATCATTGATGCTGGCATCGAAACGGGAACCGGTATTGAAAAGCTCACCAATGTTCGGTGCCCGGTAACCCTGGGCGTAATTTGCCCTCAAGGTCAGGCTGTCGGTTGGTGCCCAGTTGGCACCGAGGGCCCACACGGATTCGCTGTCGAACAGATCATAATCGGAATAACGGGCCGATGCGTTGATATCGAATCTCTCCCGGCCTGCACCGCTCCAAACCGGTACGATAAACTCGGCGTAAAATTCGTCGACATCGAAACCACCCACCGTCGGTTGCGCGGGAACACCTGCAGTGAAACCGCTTGAAACAATTGAATCAGGCGTAAAACTGCCTTCTTCCTTGCGGTGCTCGTAACCCGCTGCCCAGCCGATAGGTCCGGCTTTGAAACCGCCAAACTCGCCGGTCATGTTAAACGTGTAGTCATGCAGTTTCTGATTACTGACGTCCTTCTGGATAAATGTCACGAAATCCAGCATTTCCTGGTTCATGGTGCCGGGCCCGACCCAGGCAAAGGGAACACATCCGGGTGTAGCGTTACAGGTCGCAGCGGGACCAAGTGCGATGGCTATGTTCTGCGCATTGAATGCACCGTGCTTGATCTGGGAGGCATCATTTTCTGAAAATATCGCTGTTGCATCCCAGTAGATGCGATTGCCACCGGCGGAAAATGAACCATCGACACCCGCTGAAATATAGTAAGTGTTGACCGCTTGTTCGAAAATACGCGGTCCGGCTTCAATCGGCCTGCGGCCGGTAAACACCAGGGATTCCGGCCCCATGTCAATACCAAACGGGTTGGTCGGATGGTCCGCCGGCCACAGCAGGTTGTCCAGAATAGCACCCGAGCCTGCGTCCGGACCAAAAAACAACGGTTCCGGTGCAGCCTGGCTGGTGGATTCACGCCTGTTGTAGCTAAAGGTCATCCTGAACATGATGTTTTCGGTAATGTCGTACTCAGCCTTTGCGAATGCGCTTGTCCGCTTGTTCGGCGTCAGCAGGTAATTGTAGGGCTGCCAGTTAAACCGGTCGTCCAATGTAAATGACTGAAAGTCATCACAACCCGGTGCGGATGATCCACTGGCCCAACAGTTCGGGTTGTAGACCGGGTTTGCCGCATAGGTCGTTATGCTAAGCGTCTGCCCAATCCGCGGATCCGTAAAAACCAGGCGTCCTTCCGGTGTGCCGGAACTCAAACCATAAGGGAATCCCTGGATGGCATATTCAGAAATCTCCCGGTCACCCGCATACACTTCCTTCTGGTTGGTGTAGCTCACATCCAGGAACAACCGTGAACGGTCGGTTTCAGCGCCCCAACTGACATCTACTTCAGCGGATTCACCATCGCCATCCTCGAATGAACCATAGTAGGCCGAGGCCTTGAAACCATCATAATTATCTTGCGTGATTATATTCACCACGCCCGCGATCGCATCCGAGCCATAAACCGTTGATGCGCCATCCAATGATATTTCGATCGACTTGACGGCATTATTTGGAATGGTATTGATATCAACCGCACCGGAAACACCCGAAGCGGAAGAGCCTCGAATCCAGCGCCGGCCATCGACCAATACGAGCGTTCGTTTTGAGCCAAGGTTGCGCAAATCGATTTCTGACGCACCCGCGCCTATTCCCGCACCATCCGGTGGAAAACCAAGGTTGCCCGAAGAGTTGTTCAATCTGTTGATTGCTGAACCGGTAACGGGCAGTTTTTGAAGAAATTCTGCCGCTGAAATTGAGCTGGTCACATCCATATCCTCTTGGGAATGGAATTGCACCGGCGTACGTGCTTCCAGCGGATTACGACGGATGCGTGAACCGGTGATAATGACTTCTTCTAGAATTCCTTCGGCTTCGGCTTCATCGGCATCTTGAGCCAACAGCGGTGAATTGATAAATAACGCGGTGAAAACTACTGAATAACAAAGTCCTTTACATTTAAACATTGTCGTCTCCTGGTTAACGTTATTTTAACAAGAGTCCTGCCTAAAATAGGATACAAACAGGGAAAACGCAACAATAATTTCATAATAGACAAGGATTTAGGGATGGAATTTGTCTACAGGTCCCGGTATGAGGAGTTGCTCAATACTCTGGGTTGTCTGGAAATGCAGTGTATATATTACATATACATGCAAGGCTTCCTGTCTTGGCTAATCAGGGAAACTGCTGATAATTTGTTCATACCGGGGGTGGTTGCGGATGTTGTCCATATCCGAATCGTGCTCCAGCCATTCGCGGCTGATATTACCCACTTTTATCAGGCAGCTTTCAAGGCAATCCAACGCCTGCTCGATGTCTCCTGCAATGGAGTAGAAGCAAGCGCCGTTGTACTGGATGATGGAGTCCATCGGGGCATTTTTTATTGAGGCGGACATCCATTGCCTGGCCTCTTCCGTTTCACCCAGGCGCAGCAAAGCAAATGCGCCCATGTTCAGGGCCCGGTTGTCATCGGGGTTGAGTTCAAGCACTGCCCGGACACGCTCAAGGCCTTTTCGAGTCACCTCCATGGCTTTTTCCTTTCGGTCAAGGCTGTTGTAGAGCTGTGCCTGTAACAACATGCTCTGATAGTCTTCAGGGCGAACCCTGGATGCCCGGTCAAACAGTTTTATTGCACGCTCAAGGTCGCCTTCATACACCTTGGAGCGGCCGAAGAAATACCAGGCATCATAGTTTTTTGGATCCAGCTCAATGGCCCTTGCAAATTCTCTTTCGGCTTCTTTGTATTGCTTGCTCATGCAAAAGGCGATGCCGGATGAAACATGTGAATCTGCCAGGTCGGGCGCAAGCTTTAACGCGCGCGCACTGGTTCGTTTTGCCTCTGCCAGGTTCACGTCGGTCGCATTGAAATACATGTAAGAGAAACCATGTGTATAGGCGAGACCAGCCCATGCCCGCCCGAACCCGGGTTCGATATCGATAGCCCGCTTGAACATCTGCCGGGCATAGACATTGTCCTGCATGGTGTGCTTGGAGAAATAGCTCAAACCGCGAAGAAAAAAATCATAGGCTTTCGGATCAACCTGTGTATGGGTGCCGTTATGCCGACGCATAAAGGCAATACTCAAAGCCGTTGTAATCGAGCGTGCTATCTCTTCCTGAACCTCAAAAATATCCTCCATTTGCCGGTCGAATTGACGCGACCAAATGTGAAAACCATCAGAGGTATCGACCAGTTGAACGCTAATGCGCAGACAATTGCGGGATTTTCGCACGCTGCCCTGGAGTACGGTCTGGACCTTCAGTTTCCTGCCTACTTCCTGAATATCGGCGTGCTTGCTGCCGAATTGAAATGCCGCCATCCGGGAGGCCACCCGCAAGTTGGAAACGATGCATAGCGCATTGAGGATTTCCTCGGCTATACCTTCGCAAAAGTAGGCCTGGTCTCCGGTATCACTGAGGTCGTCAAATGGCAATACGGCGATTGAAGGGCCACTTTCAGGGCAATCATCCATCTCGGTAACGGTTTCTATGTGTCCGGCGGAATCCTTGCGGATACCCTGCGGGGTGACCTCGTAAGCCCAGGACAGGATCAGCGCAACGGGAAAACCGAGTAATATAAAAGCAATCAGCAGCGAAAGTGACCAGGGAGGCAATCCGAGGCTTTCAAAAGACACCTCGCCGATCTGCATTAAGACCCAACCTACAAAAATATACGTCAGCGCAACCCGGACAACCTTGCGCTTTTTCAATTGGCTCCAAAAACCGCTGATTCGCGAAGCAAACATAACGATTACCTTACCTATAACATACACCCAAATCACTAAAAGTAAAGCCTGCCGGTGATGCATCGCTGCGGGTATCCCGGGTTTTGGGGGGGCGGCGCGCTACCGGATAAACTATTTTTTACCCGGGGACATTGTCCATAGGCAAACGATAAGGCTCTGGCGCCCGTTTCGCGCCACTGTTTGCTTTAACGGCGTAAGGGTATAATGGCGCTTTTAACGGGCCGGCCTTATGCGCGGTCACCGATACGGTCTGAAATAGAGAAAACTATGATTGTTGAAAAAAACAAAGTCGTCACCTTTCACTACACCCTCAAAAATTCTGACGGTGAACAGCTGGAATCCTCGCGGGAAAAAGATGCGATGACGTATCTGCATGGCGCCAATAACATTATCGTGGGCCTTGAGAAGGGCATGGAAGGGCACGAAGTGGGCGATGAGTTTGAAGTGACCGTCGAGCCCGAACAGGCATACGGTGTGCGTAATGAGAAGAACGTGCAGCGAATTCCGATGAAGCGGCTCAAAGGTATTGGCAAGGTGTCCATTGGCCAGATTCTGAACCTGCAAACCAACAAGGGCCAGGTCCAGGTAACCGTTTTAAAGGTCGGCCGCTTCAATGTTGATGTTGACGGTAACCATCCGTTGGCTGGCCACCAGTTGACCTTTGACGTGGAAATCATGGATTTACGCGACGCCACCGACGAGGAGATAAAACACCGGCATGTGCACGGCCCTGGCGGTCATCAACACGACTAACCCGGATTCCTGGTGAAGTATTCGGCTTAGCCCGGTATACCGGTCTGTACCCGCCAGAGCGCTGCGTACAGGCCATTTTTTTGCAGTAATTCCTGGTGGTTGCCCGATTCCTGGATTTGTCCTGCTTCCAGTACGTATATCCTGTCTGCATTGACAATGGTTGACAGGCGGTGGGCCACCACCAACGTGGTTCTGCCCTGGGTGATAACCTGCATGGACCGCTGAATGGCGGCTTCGGTTTCATTATCCACGGCCGAGGTGGCCTCATCCAGAATCAACACCGGCGGGTCTTTCAACACGGCCCTGGCAATCGATACGCGTTGCCGTTGACCGCCCGACAGTTTCTGTCCGCGTTCGCCGACGATGGTGTCATAGCCCTGTGGCAATTGCAGGATGAATTCATGCGCCTCGGCGGCTTTTGCCGCGGCTTCGATATCAGACTGATCGGCCCCCGGGCGCCCATAGGCGATGTTTTCCGCAACCGTCCCGTGAAACAGGAATACATCCTGGCTGACCAGGCCAAAGGCGGCGCGTAAATCTGCAGTTTTGATCTCCGATATGTCAACCCCGTCCAGTCTTATCCGGCCGCTTTTGGGTGAGTAAAAACGCAGCAGCAATTTCATCAACGTGCTTTTGCCCGAACCGGTCTGGCCAACCACTGCTATGGTTTCGCCTTCTTTGACCCTCAAGGAAATATCATTGAGGACGCTGGTGCCATCGCTGTAAGAGAAATGGACGTTTTCAAAAGCCAGGTCGCCTTTGACCTTTTCAATGGGCAGTGATGTTTCGCCGCCGCGTGTTTGGATGGGCACTTCGATCAGGTTCAGAATCCGCCGTGTTGACGCCATGGCCCGCTCATACAAATCAATGGTCTCGGCCAAGCGGGTCAGTGGCCATAGCAGCCGTTGGGTCAGAAATACCAGCACACTGTAAGCGCCAGCGTTGAGTTCGCCGTTCAGCGTCAGCTTGCCGCCGTAGATTAAAGTGGCCACAAAGCCCACGAGAATGGCCATGCGGATAATCGGGATAAACGCCGAAGAGATACGAATGGCGCCGCGATTGGCCTCAACATAGGCTTTGCTCTCTTCCCGTAACGCTTCCAATTCGTGCTTCTCGCGGGTGAAACTCTTGATCGTGGCGATACCCGAAATATTGTTGGCCAGGCGGGTGCTGAGCAGGCCCACCTTTTCACGGACATTGGCATACAAGGGCTGGGCGCGGCGCTGAAACCAGAATGCACCGATCAGTATAACCGGCACCGGCGTAAATGCCATCAATGCGATTTGTGGTGAAACATAGAAAAATACGCTGCCAACAGCGATTACCGAGGTTGCCACCTGGATCAGGGCGTTGGCGCCGCCGTCCAGGAAGCGTTCCAGCTGATTGACATCGTCGTTCAATATGGCCACCAGCTTGCCGGTGCTGGAGTCCTCGAACCAGGCCATGTCAAGGTTTTGCATGTGGCCATAGGCATCGAGTCGCAACTTATGTTGCAGTGTCTGTGACAGGTTGCGCCATAAAACCTGTAAAAAAAACTGGAAAAGGGACTCAAAGCCCCATACCGCTATGGTGATCACACCGAGAAAAAGCATCTGGTGGAACGGGTCCGGTATGCCAAAATCGGCCAGGAATGAACCTTCCTGCCTTACCACCACATCGATGGCCATTCCGATCAGAATCTCGGGCATGATATCGAACAGCTTGTTCAGGACCGAGCAGACGGATGCGAGCCAGATCTGCCTGCGTTGCCCGCGAGCATAAAGCACAAGGCGCTTCAGTACACTGGCAGATGAGTTGTTATCGGTCATGCAGGGCAGATCAGAGCAAATGCCTGAGGTCAGGCAGATATTTTTCCAGCGAACCGGTATTAAATGCCACCACCGTATTGCCGGGCTTGATTAAACCATCGTCGACCAGGCGTGGCAGGGCGGCGATACAGGCGGCTCCTTCGGGACAAATCCACCAGCGCTTGTCTGTCCAGACCCTGCTCAGTGTTTCGTGGATATCCTGTTCTTTTATGGCAATAGCTGCACCGCCGGACCGACGCACGATATCCAATACCTTGAAATGGCCCACCCCACCGGGCACGTTCAGGCCGTAGGCCAGGGTTTCGCCCGCATCGACCGGCGCCACCTCTGCCGCGCCTTCTTCCCAGGCCCTGACCAATGGCTGTGTGCCCTCAGACTGGACGCATACGACCCTGGGACGAAAACTGTCAATCAGGCCCAGGGCTTCGAGCTCGTTCCAGGCTTTCCACATGCCCAGAACGCCGGTCCCGCCACCCGTCGGGTAAATCACCACGTCCGGCAGGCTCCAGTGTTCGCCTTCTTTTGTCGGTTCCGCCAGTTCCAGGCCAAGGGTTTTTTTACCTTCAATACGCCAGCCCGGCTCCTGGAACGTCGCAACACTGAAATAGCCGCGATGCAGCCATTTCTCCTTCAACAGGGCTCCGGCCTCCCGGATCGAACCGGTTACCAGTTCAAGATCAAAGTGGTCGGATTGACTGGCCAGTGCTGCCACCCTGCCCAGGATCGGTAAAGGTGTGTTATCCGGCATCGCCACAACCGCATGCATACCGGCAGCAGCGGCGTACTCACACATGGAATCACCGGCATTGCCCTGTGTCGGCACTGCCAGCTTTCTAAGGCCCGCTTTGTGGGCCATGGAAATTGTCATGGCCATACCACGGTCCTTGAAACTCTGCGTTGGGTTGGCGCCAAATCCCGGGTGTGCCTTGCCCTCATCTTTGACCGCGAGGCTGAAGCCGGCCTTTTGCGCCAGCGGGTGATCGTTGTAATCCAGTAGTGGTGTATTGCCTTCGCCGAGGTTGAATATGTGCTCGCGGTCTTGCGGGTGGTTGATATCCAGTGGAAGCAGACCACCGAAGCGCCACATATCGTTACGTTGGGGTTTATACCAGGAAAGGTCTGGCTGCTCTTTTGCCAGGCGAACAAGGTCGATGACAACTTCAACCGGGCTATCATCCCGGGGACATAGGTTCATGACGGTATCGGCAGAATAATGTGTGCCGCATCGAATGCATTGAAGGTGAGATACGAGGCTCATGATTGTTAACCACCTGGCAGGGATTCAAGTAGTTTAAGCAATTCGCACTGGGCACGCCATGTACTTTTACGGGTCATCCCTGACCTAAATCCTGCTTGGGGGACAAGCAAGGTACCCGTGCCCGGTGCGAGTGTGCAGCCTAGCAATACCGGGCCTATAAGTGAAACAAAAATTCACATATATTTTGAAGTTATGAACAATACTTGATCTAAGTCGTCTTCCAGTGCTTCAATCCTGGTTGAAGCCCGGAAATACGGGCTCTTCAATCCATTCAAAAGAACGATAGCGGTACCTTCCATGATGCGTCCCGAAGCATATCGGTGTGGAGAAATACCCTGCCGGGATGCTACGATCGCTATTCAGTTTTTAAGGATGAATCTCGATGAAAGTGAATGGCAAGCCCTACCGTTCCATCTGGTTGAATGATAATGGCTGGTCGGTTGATATCATTGATCAGACACGTCTTCCACACGAGTTCGTTACCAGGTCTCTGAACACCATGGGCGATGCCGCCGAGGCGATCAGCGTGATGCGGGTACGCGGCGCACCATTGATCGGGGCTACCGCTGCCTATGGCATGGCGCTGGCCATGCGTGAAAATGCCTCGGATGACAATCTGGAAAAGGCATTCCAGTTACTGCTGGCGACAAGACCGACCGCCGTTAATCTGCGCTGGGCATTGCAAAGAATGCATCTGCAGTTGGCCGAAACAGGCCTTGCCGGTCGGGCAGGGCGTGCCTATGCGCTGGCGGCTGAAATCTGTGATGAAGATGTGGCCATCAATCATGCAATAGGTAGCCACGCGCTGGGCGTAATCCGTGGTTTATGGCAGAAAAAGCCCGAAGGTACGGAAAAGTTCCACATTTTGACCCATTGCAATGCCGGTTGGCTGGCGACGGTTGATTGGGGAACGGCACTTTCAGCGATCTACCAGGCCTGGGATGACGGCATCCCTGTGCATGTTTGGGTGGATGAAACACGCCCCCGCAACCAGGGGGCTGCCCTGACCGCATGGGAGTTGAAATCCCACGGCATCCCCCATGATGTGATTGTCGACAACGCCGGCGGCCACCTGATGCAACATGGAATGGTGGATATGTGTATCACCGGTACCGACCGCACCGCCCGTAATGGTGATGTTTGCAACAAGATTGGCACTTACCTGAAGGCATTGGCTGCATTTGACAACGAGGTGCCTTTTTACGTGGCGCTGCCCGGCCCGACCATCGACTGGCACATGGATGACGGGGTCCGTGGCATACCGATTGAGCAACGCGATGCCATGGAGGTCACGCATGTTGCCGGTAAAAATTCTGCCGGCCGGGTGGATTCGGTACAGATCACACCCGATGGCGTCAGCGCCTGCAACTATGCTTTTGACGTGACACCGGCTCGACTGGTCACGGGTCTTTTTACCGAACGCGGGGTTTGTGATGCCAGCGAACAGGGTTTGTTGGGCCTTTATCCGGAAAACAGGGAATAAAAGTGATGACCGATGTGCTGCGTGAACAACTGATCCAAACCGCCGTCGCCATGAATGCCAGTGGTTTGAACAACGGCGCTTCCGGCAATCTGAGCGTGCGTCATGACGGTGGCATGCTGATCACGCCTTCGGGCATGGATTATGAAGGTTTGAGTGCCGAAGACATCGTCTGGATGGACTTTGCCGGTCATAGCGAAGGCAAACGCAAACCCTCCAGCGAATGGCATTTTCATGCGGCCATCTACCAGCATCACCAGGGCGCCAATGCCATTTTGCATGCACACCCGGTCAACTGCACTGCGCTTGCCTGTCTTGAAATGGGTATTCCCGCTTTCCATTACATGGTGGCGATGGCCGGTGGCAGGGACATCCGCTGTGCGGGATATGCCACCTTTGGTACAACGGATCTTTCTGAAAAAGTCATCGAAGCACTGGATGGCCGAAAGGCCTGCCTGATGTCACACCATGGCCTGACCTGTTTTGAATCGGATCTTTCCAGGGTGCTGGCGCTGGCCGAAGAGGTCGAACACCTGGCCGGTGTTTATTGCCGTATCCTGGCCATGGGTGACGCTAAAATTATTGATGATGAAGAAATGACGCGGGTGCTGGAAAAATTCAAAACCTACGGCGTACAGGATAACTGAGTTCAGCAGTCACAGTAGTTTCGTATTCTCTCCAGGGCTTCATCATTGCCCAGTTTCTGCAATTGACGAAGGTTTCTGATCGCGGGTTTCTGGCTGATCAGCAGGTAATCGCGATTTTCCGGAAACAGTTTTACGCGGTAGTTGCCTATCAGCAAACTGGTGATCAGGCGGGTTCGGATCAGGTCGGTCAGCAATTCCATCTCGGCAGACTGCAGTGGCCTTACAGCATGGTATCCGGCGATCATCGGCAAGGCGCCACTTAACGGGTCATGCCCGTCACTCAATTGATAGGCGCAGGCAACGGCCAGGTCGATAATCAATGGCGATTTGACCATGTCACCAAAGTCGATCAGGCCGCTTATCTGGTCGGTGTGGATCCTGTCCATCAGTACGTTGTCGAGGTTCATGTCATTGTGTATGACCTGGGTCCTCAATGTGTCGAGCACCGGTTTTACTCTGGAATCAAAGGTATCCAGTGTCAGTCCTATCAATTGATTGAGACCGGGATCCTCAATGTGGATCAGCAGGTCGCGCAAACCCGAAGCCCGCTTCATATCCCACAATAGCGGTGGATTCGAACCAGGGTGGTCAAAGTGCTCCAACGCCAGGCCCAGGCGGGCCAGCAAACGACCCAGCCGGTGGCTGAGTTCCGCGCTGATTTTTACATCCCCCAGGATATTGCCATCCAGCCAGCTAAGAACCCGGACAAAATGTGAGTGCCCGTCTTTTTCAACGCAACCATGCGTCTCGCCATGTATGTTGGTTATGACCCGCGGCAAGGGTAAGGCCGCGTCATGCGATTCCACGTGTTGCAGGGCGCGGTTTTGAAAATCAACCACCTGAAGCTGTTCGGCATGGTTTGATATTTTCAGCATGTATCGCCGCCCATCGGTGGCATCCAGCCGAAAATTCTGATCCCGTTCACTGACCAGCGGTTTCACCTGCGCATCAATTCCATACTGGCGGCTTGCAATGGTTATCACCTCCGTATGGGTAAACGCCGGTGGCGTGGTGGTCAGCATTCGCCGGATGATGGTTTCGGAGTGGTTGTTTTGCATTGGCACAGGGTATATGAATTTGGGCGTTTTTTTTAGCCCCAACTTCTGCCACTCACCAGATAAAATTTTGTATGCTATTTTCACAAAATCCAAACAGACGTTATGATAGGGAAAGTTTAATGAACACCGGTCAGGTGTCAGCGTTGCATCAATGGAGCTATTACAATGGAAGGCAAGGTCATTTTCTCGGTGTTGACAGAAAACCATGAAGGTCCGATTGGTGATGATTGGCGATGGTGGATTGAAGCAAAGGTTTTCAACCAGGGTTTGAAAGGACAGGGCGTGATCAAGGTGAAAAAACACCACCTGCCCAGTGGCACCACCCAGGAGCCGCCCGGCCCGCCGGAACCGATAGAGTTACCGGCCGGTGACTACAAAAATGAAATTAAGATCAAGTTGACACTGGAAGCCACGGAAGTGGACCTTTTCAGAAATGACGTCGGCAAAACGGATTACGATTTTCATCTGAAATGCCCAAAACCGGGTGAAGATTCGTTGGTGTACGACCGCGAAATTTCAGTCGGCGTGGTTGAGTCTCCCGGCATTACGGGTGAAACATCGATCCTGACCTTACTGGTTCGCCTGGAGCTCACCTGCGGCTAGCCATTATTCATTGGTTTTTCTTGTTCCAATCTGCCCCGGCAACTATGCAAATTGCCGGGTGAGGATTATCCTATAGGGTCCACCATCCCCGATAGACCCACTCTTAATGGAGTATGACCGTATGAACAAATTCTTGAAATGGATACTACTGACAGTCGGATTTGTTGCTTTCATAGTGGTTATCGCAGCAGTGGTATTGCCGATGGTGATTGATCCGAATAATTACAAGCAGGAAATCAGTGACGCGGTATATAAGCAGACCGGCCGCGAGTTGATCATTGGCGGTGATATCAGGTGGACGGTATTCCCCTCGCTTGGCCTTGGATTGAGCGATGTCACCCTTGGCAACCGTGATGGCTCTGGTGATGGGCCCATGTTTGATATCGGTGAAGCGGATATCTCGGTCAAACTTATACCGCTGCTCAGCAAAAGAATCGAGATTGGCCAGGTCACCCTGAGCGATGTGTCAATCAAACTGAAGCGAAAAGCAGACGGCGAGAGTAACTTGCAGGACATGGGGCAGGAGGGCGATTCCTCTGCCTCAACCTCCCAGGCTGATTTTTCTATCTCCGGTGCGGAAATCAGCAATGCTTATGTCACGCTTGAGAGCGCCGGTCAAACCACTGAGATAAAGGATTTTGACCTCAAAGAATCCAACATCGAGTTGGGTCAGCCCTTTGTTCTGAAAGGTGGGTTTACAGTCAATTTGACAGATGAGGCGCTTGCAGGTGATGTGAAGTTTGCCGGGTTTATCCAGACCGCCGCCAATGGTAAACGATTTGGTATTGAAGGCCTGGATGTTTCGTTCGAAGGAGACAGGGGCGAGGGTAAAGAACGCGTACCCCTTAATGCAAATTTCTCTGCCGATGCCGACATCGATCTGACCATGGATACGGCTGTATTGAAAAACTTTAATTTTAAATTATATGACCTGGTTGTCACGGGTGATCTTGATGTGTCCGCTTTGACCAAACAACCGGCGTTTAAAGGCAAGCTCAAGGTTGCCGAGTTCAACCCGAAATCATTTATCAAGGCGATGGGTATGGAAGAACCCAAAACACGCAACAATTCTGCGCTGACCCGCCTGCAGGCTGATATGCGCTTTTCGGGGTCTGCCAATAGCGCCAATTTGCAGGAATTGACGGCTAGCTTTGATGATTCAAAATTGAGCGGTTATTTAAAAATCGATGATTTCGAACAGCTAAACCTGTCGTTCGATTTCCAGGTTGACCAACTCAACCTGGATGACTACGAGGAAATGGAAAGCGCTTCGACATCCTCCGGGCAAGCCGAAAGTGCTGATCTGCCTGTAGGTGTTTTTCGTGGTTTTACCGGTGGTGGAAAATTCAGGATCGGAACATTGGTGGTTGCCGGGCTGACAGCTACCGATGTCAAAACCACCATGACAGCCAATCGTACCGGGGTCCGTTTCTATCCGGTGGACGCCAATTTCTATGGCGGAAAACATGAGGGCGATATAAAAGTTGATGTCATCGGGGATCGTCCGGTTTTAAGCGCCAACCTGGGCATCACGGGCGTCCAGGTCGGTGGTTTACTGGAGGATATGACCGGAATCGCCCGCCTGCTTGGCCAGGGTGATTTCTTCCTGCAGGTGCAATCGGATATCAGTAATTCTCAAACCAGTATGCAGACCCTCTCGGGCGACATCGGCATGATTATTCTGAACGGGTCTGTCGTAGGAATTGACGTGACGAAAATGCTTGGCCTAGTGCAAAGTGCATTGGGTAAACAGGGCGACGTGAGCGGGCAAAGCACAGGGGATGAGAGGACCGAATTTGCTGAGCTGAGCATGAGCGGAACAATTGAAAAGGGTGTGATGACGAGCAATGACCTGATCATGCAATCCCCGTTGCTCCGCGCCACCGGCAAGGGCAGTTTTAACCTGGTGGAGGAGACGATCGATTACGTGCTTGAGCCCGTATTGATTGGAGACTCGGGTGTACAGGGCCTGGATAAGCTAAGCGGTAACGCCATTCCCATCCGCTTGAGCGGCAACCTTTATGAACCGGACTACAAGATCGATGTGGCTGCCGCGATCCTGTCATCGCAAAAAGACTTGATCGAAGAGAAAAAGAACGAGTTGTTCAACAAATTACTGGGTGGCAAGAAGAAAAAAGACGAGAAGAAAGACTAAGGTGATGGTGATCCCAGGCTCGCAGCGCTTGCATACAATGGCGGATCTAAGCCCACGATGTTGCCCGAAGTTGGAAGCCCGGTGATCGACGCAGCCCCAGCCGATTGCTCGGCAGAGGTCGCCACTGATCAGCGCGGCATCACTCGCCCCCAGTTTAACCGATGCGATACAGGTGCCGTCGAGCTGGACGGCAATATCTTCACGAATGGTTTCGAATCAGGTACGAGCCAATGAAGCGCAACTACATGCGATGAGACCCGATGCCGGTCGATGAAACTTGTGGATTAGTTTTCGTACTTATCTGACCAGACGCCGTACTCGTTACCCGTGGGATCGGCAAAATGGAACCGCGCACCACCGGGGAAGGTGAATATGGGTTTGACGATCTTGCCACCGGCGGCAACGACCTTTTTCTGGGTGTCATTCAGATCAGCGCTATAAAGCACAATGAGCGCGCTGCCGGTAGCGTTTGTCGCCTTTTTAACCGACCGGTAGAAGCCACCATTGATGCCCTGGTCGCGAAAATAGGTATAGTCCATCCCGTAGTCTTTAAACTCCCACGAAAACACCTCGGAAAAGAACGCCTTGGTCTTATCCAGGTCCCTGGATGGAAATTCTACATAATCGATTTTGTCCTGGGTGCTCATTGATATTTCCTTGCAACAAATTGAATGAGGCGAATTGTACTATTTTGATTGATTGAATAGTAATGCAGTGTTGCCGTTGGTTTAAAACTGATACTCATCGCTTTCTATTGCTACCGGTATTTTAGACAACTGGCCTTCAATTTCATCGACCATTGCCGGCAGCAGGTAGCCGGGCAGGTACTCTCGCATTTGCCGGTAAATACGGCGACTTTCGACGGGTGGCAAATCAAAATGTGCAGCGCCCTCAACCTTGTCCAGGCGGTGCAGGTAATACGGGATGATCCGGCTTTCAAAAAGTTTATGGGATAAGGTGATCAGTGTTGTTGCGCAATCATTGACGCCTTTGAGTAAAACACTCTGGTTAAACAAGGCAAAACCCTGCCCGGATAACATCTGGAATGCATGCTGGTTGTGCCGGGAAATTTCGTTGGGGTGATTGATGTGTGTGACCAGCACTACCTTGCCGGCAAAATGGTTCAACACTTCAATCAGTTCCGGTGTCACTCGTTCTGGTAATACCGACAGCACCCGGCTGTGAATACGCAGGGTTTGGATGTGCGGTATTTGATTCAGACCATTGATCAGCGTGATCAATTTTTGATCACTGACCATCAGCGGGTCACCGCCGGAAAGAATAACCTCGCTGACATCTTTGTTTTCAGCAAGGTATCGCATGATCGGGTCAGTCATTCGCAAACCGGCGACATTCTCACTGTAGGGGAAGTGCCGGCGGAAACAATATCGGCAGTTCACAGCGCAGGCCCCCGTCAGTGTCAATAACACGCGCCCATGGTATTTATGGATCAGGCCCGGAACGCGCACCGATAGCTGGTCGCCCACGGCATCGCGCTGGTACCCGTGCACCTGCAGAAATTCCCTGGCCGTGGGCAGAACCTGCAAGAGTAAGGGATCGGTCGCGTTGCCTTTCTCGATAAGAGAGGCGTAATAGCGGGTTACCCGGAGTTTAAAACCTTCATGCGCCAAGGCCCCTGACTCTGCAGGGTCAATTTCACAGAAATTGAGAA
>JBFFWN010000064.1:0-15434 GCA_041570235.1 Lysobacterales bacterium
CATTGAACCAAGGCGGGGATGTGGGTAGTCCCTGCTGAGACCGTACAAAACATGGATGTTTTGGACGCGCCCCCAGGGATGGGTTCACGGCATGTCTCAGCAGGGACTACCCATAGCGCCGCCAACGCTGCCGCGCATTTTAACGAAGTCATGTTGAGGCTGGTCTATCATCCGAAGGTGCGGAAATCCGAATCAGGCCCCAGATTCCGCTATTCGCAACCCCGGGATGACAGTGCTCCATCTTGTTTTCATAAGTTTTCAAGCATCAAGCAATTCAATAATAATTCCCACCAAACCCAAAAATGATTGTTATCATTCTGCTGAATGAATCACCGGATAAGAAAAATGCGTTTTTTGTTATACGCTTTGATGTCGGTAACCTTAACGGCCTGTGCCTCCGGCGGTCCCAGTGTTGAGCTGGGTGGCGAGCGTTTCAGAGTTGAGATTGCGGATGATACGCAGGAACAGGCACTCGGATTGATGTACAGGGATAGCATGCCGGATGATCAGGGTATGTTGTTTATATTCCCCAATGAGGCCCCGCGCAGTTTCTGGATGAAGAATACCCGAATTCCACTAGATATCATGTACTTTAACAAAGAGCTGAAAATGGTCAGTCTCTCGGCCGATACCCCACCTTGTAAAATCAGCCGCTGTCCTTCTTATCCGAGCATTGCCCCGGCCATGTATGTGCTGGAACTGAACGCAGGAAAAGCGGCCGAACTGGGAGTTGGCCCGGGCGCGGTGCTGACACTCAAACTGGATTAAGCGGATTCATTTCCAGGCCTTGATGAGAATTCTGCACCATGGATGTGACAAAACACGGATAGAGTTTGGCTCAGAGATGGTTTTTGGGGCGCGGCGAACATGAGATCCGGTTTGCTGATCGCCCAGATAAGCGATTGTCACCTTTCCGCTGATCCTCAGCAGGACTACCGCGGGGTCAACCCCCATAAAAACCTGCAGGCACTGGTGCCGGCGGTGAAAGCCATGAAACCCAATCTGATAATGGCCACGGGTGATCTGAGTGAAGATGGAAGCAAAGAGTCCTATTTGTTGTTGAAGGCCTATATGGCGCAAATCGGCACTCCCGTTATGGCCTTACCGGGCAATCATGACGAACCGCAGTTGCTGGATCAGATATTCCCCGGCAGTCCGGTAGATACCATTGCTGTTTCCGAGACCAATGCCTGGCAGATTGTCCGGCTTAACTCGTGTCTGCCGGGAAAGCCGGAAGGGTTCATAACTGACAGGGCGCTGGCAGACCTCGAGCAATTGCTGGCCTTCCGGGAACAAAAACATACACTTCTTGCCGTTCACCATCAACCCATCCTTATTGGTAACCCCTGGATCGACAAGTATCCGTTGATCAACCCGCAAAACCTTTTGCAGTTGATAGACCGGTTTTCACAGGTCAAAGCGGTCATCTGGGGCCATGTACATCATGTTTTTGAAGCACAGAGAAACGGTACGGTCATGCTTGGCGGGCCATCTTCCGCCGTCAACAGTCTGCCCGATGTGGCAAGATTCACAGCGGATGATTCCGGTCCTGCATGCAGGTGGCTTGAATTGAAAGATGATGGGACCATTGAAACCGGAATCATCAAGCCAGAAACCTTGGCCTGAGTGTAATTTGATATTGAATAACGCCCACTTGTGTTCTGGCAAAGCGGCTTTCATACCTTTTATACTTCACTGCTCAAAATGAACGGCAGCACTGTGTGATGAGTAACTTTTCCTTGGATTTTTCTTCCGGTGAAGACTTTCGCCCACTGGCAGCGCGAATGCGTCCGCTTACTGTGGACCAATACTGCGGTCAGCAACATATACTCGGGCCGAACAAGCCGCTGCGCCGGGCTCTGGAGGCTGGCCAAATTCATTCCATGATTTTATGGGGGCCGCCCGGCACCGGTAAAACCACACTCGCTGAGGTGGCTGCCAATTATTCAAATGCAGAAATTGAACGAATTTCGGCGGTAACTTCTGGTGTCAAAGATATCCGCCTTGCGATTGAAAAAGCCCGCGAACACAAGCTATCCGGACGTAAAACCATCCTGTTCGTAGATGAGGTGCATCGCTTTAACAAAAGTCAGCAGGATGCCTTCCTGCCGCACATTGAAGATGGCACCGTCACCTTTATTGGCGCGACCACTGAAAACCCGTCTTTTGAATTGAACAACGCGTTGTTGTCCCGGGCACGGGTGTACAAACTGACGTCACTGGACCGGGTTGATATTCTTCGTGTTTTAAACCAGGCCATCGAGGATTCCGATCGGGGTTTGGGCAATACGGCGGCGACTTTTGAAGAGGACACTCTGGATAGGCTCGTGGATCTCGTCAATGGTGATGCCCGGGTGGCGTTAAACTATCTTGAGCTTGTCTATGATCTGGCTGAAGAGAACGAGCAAGGCGTGAAGGTTATTACACTGGCGTTACTGGCCGAAGTTGCCGGTGAGAAGGTTGCCCGTTTCGATAATAAGGGGGACATGTGGTACGACCTGATTTCAGCTGTACATAAATCGATTCGTGGCTCTAACCCCGATGCAGCGCTTTATTGGTCGGCTCGAATGATTGCCGCTGGTTGCGACCCCTTGTATATCGTCCGCCGGTTGCTGGCGATCGCCTCAGAAGATATTGGCAATGCCGACCCGAGGGCGATGCAGATTGCGGTCTCGGCATGGGACTGCTTTACGCGAATTGGGCCGGCTGAGGGTGAGCGCGCCATTGCACAGGCGATCGTTTACCTGGCCTGCGCACCGAAGAGTAACGCTGTTTATACTGCCTGGAAGCAGGCGCTTGACGATGCGCAAAACCGGCCTGACTATGATGTGCCATCTCACTTACGTAATGCGCCAACAAACCTGATGAAAGATCTGGGCTATGGCGCCGGCTATCGATACGCGCATGATGAACCGGAAGCCTATGCCGCCGGGGAGAATTACCTGCCGCCTGAAATGGCGCAAACCCGTTACTATCAGCCCAGTAACCGTGGTTTAGAAGGGAAAATTCGTGACAAACTGGAGTATTTGGCTGAACTGGATGCAAAAAGCCCTAAAAAGCGCTAGTTACGGAATCAGGGTTTAAAACGCGAAAAGCCAGATTTAATGCTTCAATCAGATTCTGGCAACAACAACCAGAGGATCAGGTAAACGATGATCCCGGGAAAAGCCGCTGATAAAACCGAGAGCAGCACATATACAACACGGGTTCCGGTAACCGACCATCCAAAATTCCTTGCTATGCCGGCGCAGACGCCGCCGATCATGCCGTTTCGTTTGTCCCTGGTGATTCCTCTGCTCATGTCTTATTCCTCTGGCCGGAAACTATTATAGCTCAATCATCTCAAAATCTTCCTTGCCCGCACTGCAATCCGGGCAAACCCAGTCTTCCGGCACGTCTTCCCAGCGTGTGCCGGGCGCCAGGCCCTCTTCGGGGCAGCCTTTTTCCTCTTCGTATACCCATCCGCAGATAACACACATCCAGACCCTGTAGCCACTTTCTGACACGATTGCATTCCCATTGATACAAAAACTGTAGTTTGACACGCAAGCGCGCGCGCTTAAACCGTTTGCAGGTTAAAATGGCGTTTTTTATATGCAGAGAATGAACGAAATGACAAACAGCCATGAATTGATAGAACGTGCGAGGCTCCATATACCAGGTGGGGTGAACTCTCCGGTACGGGCATTTAACGGTGTCGGTGGCGACCCGGTATTTTTTGAGCGGGCTGAGGGCGCCTGCTTATATGATGTCACCGGAAAATCCTACATCGACTATATCGGTTCCTGGGGCCCGATGATTGCCGGTCATGCGCACCCTGCGATTATTTCTGCGGTGCATGAAGCGGTCAACAAGGGCCTGAGTTTTGGCGCACCAGGTCCCAACGAGGTAGTGATGGCTGAACGCCTGTGTGAACTGATCGATGGTATGGATATGGTCCGCATGGTCAATTCGGGCACCGAGGCGACCATGAGTGCCATCCGGGTGGCGCGCGCGGCGACCGGCAGGGATCGAATCCTGAAGTTCGAAGGCTGTTACCACGGCCATGCCGATGCGTTCCTGGTCAAGGCCGGCAGTGGCGCATTGACCCTCGGCGTACCCAATTCACCGGGTGTGCCGGCAGCCTATGCTGACCTGACCATGACCCTGCCCTACAACAGGCTCGATGCGGTTGAACAGTGCTTTGCAGAAAAAGGCAGTGAAATTGCCTGCGTCATCGTAGAACCGGTGGCCGGCAATATGAACTGTATCCCACCGGTTGATGGTTATCTGCAGGGTTTGCGTGACCTGTGTGATGAATATGGTGTTGTTTTGATTTTTGACGAGGTGATGACCGGTTTCCGCGTGGCCCTTGGTGGTGCGCAGGCCCATTACGGCGTGACCCCTGACATGTCAACCTTTGGCAAGGTCATTGGTGGCGGCATGCCGGTGGGCGCTTTTGGCGGTAAACGTGAACTGATGGAAATGGTGGCGCCTTCCGGGCCGGTCTACCAGGCGGGTACGCTGTCCGGTAACCCGGTGGCAATGGCGGCCGGCCTGGCAACACTTGATCAAATCACCGTTCCCGGTTTTTATGAAGCGCTGTCTGAAAAAACCCGCATGCTGACCGAGGGCATCCAGGCCGAAGCGGATTACTTTGGTATACCGTTCAACACCACCCGGGTTGGTGGCATGTTCGGTCTGTTTTTCAGCGGTGAAAAAGAAATCATCAATTTCGAACAATCGGGTGCGGTCGATGTCGAATGTTTCAAGCGTTTTTTCCATGCGATGCTGGACAATGGTGTCTATCTTGCGCCATCCGCCTATGAGGCGGGGTTTGTTTCGTCCGCGCATACCGAAGAGCATATCTCGGCCACCATCAATGCGGCCAGGGAAGCGCTAAAAAGCTGCATTGATTGAGACTCAAAACTGAATGGAAACAGGATGGACACAGGACCTGCTTAACTGGCTGAATGCCAATCCCGGTTGGGCAGGTTTCTGGGTTTTTGTGATGTCGTTTATCGAGTCACTGGCATTTGTCGGCATCCTGGTACCCGGCATCATCATTCTTTTTGGCATTGGCGCGCTGATCAGCCTGGGCGCCATGGACCTGTATACCATCTGGTTGTGGGGTTCGCTCGGTGCTTTCGCGGGCGACATCGCCTCCTTTGCCATCGGGCGCCGGTTTCGTGAATCACTGGCCGATACCTGGCCTTTCACCCGCTTTCCTAAAATGCTTGACAGGGGATGGGAATTCTTTCGTGATCATGGTCTAAAAAGCGTGGCTATTGGTCGGTTTATTGGCCCGCTGAGACCGGTTATCCCGGTCACCGCCGGCATGCTGGGACTGCCGACGCGCCGCTTCCTGTTGGTTGCAATCCCGGCCTGTATCCTGTGGACACCGGCCTACCTGATTCCCGGCATGTTATTTGGTGCCTCCATCGAGGTGGCATCCGAGTATACGGGTCGCATGTCACTGGTAATCGTGATTGCCGTGGTGATCCTGTGGCTGACCTGGTGGGTGATCTGGAAGGGATACGAGTTCCTGGCGGGTCACTCGGCTCGCTGGCTTCGGCATGTAATTCGCTGGATGCGACGACACCCTGTCTTCCGCCGCATTGTCGGACCCTTGCTGGATTCCTCGAAGCCCGAAGTCCTGTCGATCACGATGATGGGCCTGTTCCTGGTATTGATGTTCTGGGGCACGGTGATGCTGTTATTCATGTCACCATTCTCCACCCATCCGCGAGGCATAGACCAGGCCGTGCAGGCCTACGCGCTGGAGTTGAGAAACCATGTCGCTGACCCGTTGATGGTCGCGTTAACCCAGTTATCCCGCTTGTGGGTGTTGATACCGACCGCCATGGCTGTTCTGTTATGGCTTATCGGAGCCGGGCGTCAAAAGGCCGCATTGCACTGGCTGGTGGCCATGGGCGGCGGCGTCATTCTCGATACCCTGCTGGGTTGGTCTTTGCGTGCAACACCGTCATTGAGCGAAGCGGGCGCCACGCTATTGTATACGCCCAGTTCTGCTTTGACCTTTGCCACGGTGGTGATGGGCTATTTCTCGGTCATGGTGGCCAAGGAATTGCGGCGGCGTAAAAGAAAGTGGCCATACGTTATCACCGGTATTTTGCTGACCCTGCTGCTGTTATCAAGGCTGTATTTTGGCCTTGATTGGTTGAGCGGGGCTTTGATGGGTGTCGCACTGGGTATGACATGGACCTTCGTGGTCGGTATTGCTTACCGGCAACGCGCCCTGCGGTCTTTCAACGGTTTAGCGGCAAGCGCGATATTTTTTGGCATGATGATGGTCACCTTTGCATGGCAGGTGGGGCAAAACCTTGACACCGATCTTGCCGCACTAAAGCTGCCCTTGCCTGAACGAAACATTGAATCTGCCGCCTGGTGGGCAACCGAATGGCAAATCCTGCCGCGGAAACGCAGTGAACTGGCAACGGTGGTGGGGCGTGACTTCAATTTTCAGTTTGCCGGAAAACCGGTTGAGCTACTGCAATCCTTGAGCGCCAGCGGTTGGCAGAAGGCAGAGCCTGCCAATTGGCGCTGGACCATTTTGTCCATGAATCCGGAGGCAACTGAATTGACGCTTCCGCCATTGAAACGGGACTATCTCGGTCATCCCGATACACTATTGCTACACCGCCTCGGTGGAGATCCCACCAGCCAGGACACTGTTCGTATCTGGGACTCGGGGGTGCGCCTGACGCCGGGAGGGCAAAGCCTTTATCTTGGACAGTTTGCCCACGAGGTATTGGTCCAGCGGCTGAAAGTGTACAGTTACTGGAGAGAGATACCCGCCTCAAATACCGATCTGAAGGCCTGGAAAGAACAGATCAGCGGGCTCCAGGCCCGGTGGGCGGATGAATCACTGTTATTGCTGAGAAGTCCTCAAGGTCAATGACGCCGTGGACAGATATCGATCATCGGCCAGGCATTTGAGCGACTGACAACAAGGGGAAACCTGTCTATGCGCGCAGCCATATACCATGCATTCAAACAACCGGTATCCATCGAGAACGTGCCGGATCCCGGCATGGATAATGAAGGTGTTATTCTGCGCGTCATGGCCGCCGGCTTATGTCGTAGCGACTGGCATGGCTGGATGGGACACGACCCGGATATCAGGCTGCCACATGTTCCGGGCCACGAACTGGCCGGTGTGGTCGAGGCTGTCGGAAAAAATGTTAGAAATTGGCAGGTCGGTGACCGCGTGACCGTGCCTTTTGTGGGTGGTTGCGGACGTTGCCCCCAGTGTGCCTCGGGTAACCACCAGGTTTGTGATAAACAGTTTCAACCGGGCTTTACCCACTGGGGCTGTTTTGCCCAGTATGTCGAGATACAGCGAGCCGATATCAACCTGGTGCGTCTACCGGATGCCATGGGTTTTGAGACAGCTGCGAGCCTGGGTTGCCGGTTTATCACGTCATTCCGCGCGGTTGTTGATCAGGGACAGGTTAGAGGGGGTCAGTGGGTCGCGGTGCATGGCTGTGGTGGTGTAGGCCTTTCAGCCATCATGATTGCGACAGCAATGGGTGCGGGTGTCGTTGCAGTTGACATAGGTAAGGAACAACTTTTGCTGGCGCAAAAACTCGGCGCGGTGGCCGTCATCAATGCTGCAGAGGTGGAAGACGTGGTTGAAGCGGTTCGTGGCATTACACAGGGTGGCGTCCATGTTTCAATCGATGCCCTGGGCAGTCAGCAGACCTGTTTTAACTCGATAGCCAACCTTCGAAAACGTGGAAAACACATCCAGGTGGGCCTGATGACCGGCGACCACCAACACCCGAGAGTACCAATGGATCGTGTTCTCTCGAATGAATTGGAAATTATCGGCAGCCACGGCATGCAGGCATTCAGGTATCCCGAAATGATGGATATGATTTCCCGTGACAAACTGCAACCGCAAAAACTGCTGGGGGAAACGATTACTTTGCAGCAGTCATTGCAGGCCCTGACCAGCATGGACCGGTTCAATCGCGTTGGGGTGACGGTTATTAACCGGTTCTAGCCTAATCCGGGCCTGGTTCCTGAAACCGGGGCAGAACTTCCACCAGTATCTGCAACCGTTCAAGTGGGTTATCCATCTGCAGCAACATCTGTTTTTCGTCATTTGCCAGTGGTAATAACTCTGACAGGCGATAGCCGAGCCAGTGGGCATCCTGCAGTTGAGCCGGTTCAAAACCGGGATACTGCCCCGCCATTTGTTCCATGAAGCGCGCTGCGATCAATGACAGTATCGAGAATTGCTCGGGTACTTCGACAAAGCCCCCCTCATCGACGAACTCCACGTTCCCCATCAGTAATCCGTTATCCCGCATGGTGGTTTTCTGGATAACAAACTTCTGTTTGCCTTCGGCAACGATACCCAGCAAGCCATCTTCGAGGGTTGAAAAGTCGCAGATTTCGGCTGTCGTTCCGATCCTGAGGTGGGTGGCGGGATGGCTTTGACCCTCGGCGTTGTTGACCAGGCATACGCCGAAACAACTGCCATTGGCGCTGCATTCACGCACCATATCGATATAGCGCTGCTCAAAAATCCGAAGCGGCAGATGACCGCCCGGAAATAAAACCGTCTGCAACGGAAACAGGGGGATATGCGTACTGATCAGATGTTCCTTATAAATTCTGCCAGCCGGGCCGGGGCAGCTTCAAAACCGCCGTTGCTCATGAATACGATATGATCACCCGGGTTCATGTTGTTTTTGATCTGTTGAAGCATATCATCGACCCGGGTCACCACCTTGCAACTGCCTTCAAGAGGCGCCAGTGCCACTTGCGGGTCCCAATCGATTCCTTCGCCGGCCTTCAGCCAGATATGATCTGCAGCCATAAGGGCCGGCCCCAGTTCATTGGCGTGAACACCCGCACGCATGGTGTTGCTACGTGGCTCCAGGGCCACCAGGATTCGTGCGTTTCCGACTTTGCGTCTCAGGCCTTCCAGCGTCAGTCGAATGGCTGTCGGGTGATGGGCGAAATCATCATAAACACGGATACCACCGGACTCGGCGATTAACTCCAGGCGACGTTTGACGCCACTGAATGTAGCCAACGCCTCGATCGCGGTGCTGCCCGGTACGCCAACGGCCACGGCCGCGGCAATGGCGGTGCAGGCATTCATGGCGTTATGGCTGCCGCAGTGATCCCACTTCAGCGCTCCCAGGTCCTGCCGTTGAAAATAAAACCTCAACTCACTGCCGTCCGGTTTCAATAATTCAACCTGCCAGTCGTGCTTGTCGTCCAGCGAGAAGCGCTGCAGCGATGACCAGTAACCGCGCGCGAGTACTCTTTCCAGGCTGGAATCGGACCCGTTGCTGATAATGGTGCCGTTGCCGGGAATGGTCCGGATCAGGTGGTGAAACTGGGTTTCAATATGTGCCAGGTCAGGAAAAATATCCGCGTGGTCGTATTCGAGGTTGTTCAGGGTCACTATCTGCGGTCGGTAGTGAACAAACTTTGAACGCTTGTCAAAAAAGGCGGTGTCGTACTCATCTGCCTCCACCACAAAATATTCATCACCCTCGCGGGCCGAGACGTTGAAATCCAATGGTACGCCACCGATAAGGAACCCGGGGTTGTGCCCGGCGCACTCCAGAATCCAGGCCAGCATGCTGGATGTCGTGGTTTTTCCGTGGGTGCCTGCAACTGCCAGCACCTTGCGTCCACGCAGGTAATTCTCACCCAACCAGCGTGGACCGGAGGTGAAATTGAGCCTTTGGTTGAGTACGTATTCCACTGCAGGGTTTCCCCGGCTCAGGGCGTTGCCGATGATGACCAGGTCGGGTGTGTCGATCATCGGTTGCTCGTCATAACCCTCGAACAGCTTGATGCCTTCACTTTCGAGCAGGGTGCTCATAGGCGGATAGGTAAACTGGTCGGCACCCGTTACCTCGTGACCGGCACGACTCGCCAGTATGGCAAGACCGCCCATAAATGTTCCGCAGGCTCCGAGGATATGTATTTTCATTGTTGTTTTTTTCTCATATCAAAAATATCATCTCAATTAACACGTAACTTGCAGCCAGCATGAGAACGGTAATCAACATTCCCATCGGCAAGGCCACTGAAAGGGCGTGCCGATAAATGTTGGCGTCAACAAACAGGCTCCAGATGAACACGGCAAACCAGATCAAAGCCAGGGCAGGCTGGTTTACGGCCGGGTCGGATTGCATCAGCAGAACCCAGCTAACCATGTTGAAAAATATCCCCACACCGGCAAGTGCCGTCAAAGTTTGTGGAAATCGCTCTGTCACACCGCGCCACTTAAGCAGACCCGAGAGGACTGCAATTTGCAGACTGATGGCCAGCAGGCTTTTGGCCGCACTGTTCTCGTCCTCGAGTTGCTGACCGGTGACCAGGTTCTGCACCAGGTAGGCTGAGACCATAAAAATCATCAGCGATACTGAGGCGGGCAGGCTTTGTGGCCCGCCTTTCAAGCGCAGCAAATTTGCCAGGCTGACGATTACTCCATTCATTTCAGAACGGGCTGCCGGATCACATTATAGATGATGGAAAATATGGATCCGGTTACTCAGTCATTGCCATGTTCGATATTCAAGACGCTGAGAATACGCTGAAGAATCTCCTCGATCGGACCGTCACCCATTACCCTGGTTAACAGACCACGCTGCGCATAAAAATCAGCCACCGGGGCAGTCTGCTCGGCGTAAACCCGCAGTCGATTTCTGACCGTCTCTTCGGTGTCGTCGGCCCGGCCTTCTTCCCTGGCGCGCTTGGCGATACGCTGAACAATCTGCTCTGCATCAATATCTATCAGGATGGCTTCATCTGCCGGTTGCCCGATACGCTCCAGTACCTTTTCGAGGCTTTCTGCCTGCGCCAGGTTACGTGGATAACCGTCCAGGATAAAACCGGCCTTGACATCCGGCTGGTGCAGCCGCTCTTCAAGCATATCCAGCACGACATCATCGGGCACCAACTCGCCTTTATCTGATATCTCCTTGGCCTTCAGACCAAGTTCCGTACCCTGGGCAGCGGCTTCCCGCAGCAGCGCACCTGTTGAAATATGCGGTATACCAAGCTTTTCAACCAGCCTGGCAGCCTGTGTTCCTTTACCTGATCCTGGTGGTCCTAATAATACAATTCGCATTAGGGCGTCCCCGTCCACTAAAATAGGCGATAACGCTAACCGCTCAAACCATTCAAGTCAATCTACAACTATGGAATTACGAGGAAATTTATGAAGAAAAAGAATTTGCTATATGCACAATCCGGAGGGGTGACCCCGGTGATCAATGCCACGGCGTGCGGGTTGATCGAAGAGGCCCGTAAACACAAGGACCGTCTTGGCAAGGTTTATGCGGGCCAAAACGGTATTTTGGGCATCCTGAACGAGGAATTGATCGATACCGGCAAAGAGAGCAAATCTGACATTGCCGCGCTACGTCATACACCGGGCGGGGCCTTTGGTTCCTGCCGGTTCAAGCTCAAAGGCATCGAGGAAAACCGCGAGCAATACGAACGGCTTATCGAGGTCTTCAAGGCGCACGATATCGGCTACTTTTTCTACAATGGCGGTGGCGACTCTGCAGACACAGCCTACAAGGTTTCACAGATTGGTGAAAAGATGGGTTTTCCGGTTCAATGCATCGGTGTACCCAAGACCATCGATAATGACCTGCCCATCACTGATAACTGTCCGGGCTTTGGTTCGGTTGCCAAGTACGTGGCCGTTTCCATCATGGAGGCAAGTCTTGATGTCGAATCCATGATGTCGAGTTCCACCAAGGTATTCGTACTGGAGGTCATGGGCAGACATGCCGGCTGGATTGCCGCAGCCGGTGGGTTGGCTCAACGTGAAAAAGGCGATCCACCACACATTATCCTTTTTCCGGAGATCCCCCTGGACAAGGAAGCACTGCTCGTCAAGGTCGACAAGGCCGTCAAGAAGCACGGCTATTGTTCCATCGTCGTTTCCGAAGGCGTACAGGATCAGGATGGAAACTTCCTGGCCGATTCGGGTCGTCGTGATGCCTTTGGTCATGCGCAACTCGGCGGCGTAGCGCCGGTGGTCGCCAATATGATCAGCGACGCACTGGGTTACAAGAATCACTGGGCGGTTTCAGACTATCTGCAGCGCTCGGCCCGTCATATTGGTTCAAAAAATGATGTCGAACAGGCTTATGCCATGGGTCAGGCTGCAGTCAGGCTGGCGCTTGAGGGTAAAACTGGTGTAATGCCGACCGTCGTGCGCATATCGGATAAGCCGTATAAATGGGAAGTCGGCGAGGCGGACCTGGCCAAGGTTGCCAACAAGGAAAAAATGATGCCACGCAGTTTTATAAGCAAGGACGGTTTTGGCATCACTGCGGCTGCCAGGCGCTACCTCGAGCCGCTGATCCATGGTGAAGATTATCCCCCCTACGACAAGCATGGATTGCCCAGGTATGTGCGTCTGAAAAGAGTTCTGGCAGCGAAGAAACTCGACCCGTTCGAAACCTAGGAAAAACTGAGCGACGACGCTTTGTGAGTGTCTGCACCCTGCTGCTGGTAACAGTGGCAGGGGCGGCACATGAGTGCTTCGTGAAAACATGTGGGCGGATTGCCAGTGACCCGCAACGGTCAAGCTGTCGGGAGGGTGAGTTTTTTGGCAGGACATTTGCAGGATAGGCCCCTGCCGGGAAAGTGCTGAATAAGTCTTTCCGGCTGCCCGAATGCGAGCAATAAATACGTTTGATCAAGGCCGGTGACCGGTGATTGCTTTGGTGCAGACGCCGTTCTCTTTTCAACAGGTAAAAAAGAAGCTGCAAATTTACAGAAATATCACTGTTTGTCTGTGTTTCAGGGCAAATTTTGAGACTGTTGTGATATAGTTCGCGCGATCAAAACAATCAATTCATTCTTGGGAGACATATCACAATGTCAGGAATAACAATAACGGTCAGCACAGTATTATCCTTGCTTGGTTTGGCAATTGCTTTTTTCTACATGAAAAAGGTCACCAGCGTGCCGCTGGATCTTGGTCTCAATGAAGAAGAAGGTAAGCGCCTGCGGTTCATTCACGGCGCAATTGCAAAGGGGGCAATGGCCTTCCTGAAGCAGGAATACAAGTTTCTGACCATCTTCATGATTTCATTTGCTGCCATCATCGCGGTTCTGATCGATGATGCCCATACGCCGAATTATCGCGAAGGCATTTATACAGCGGTGGCTTTTCTTTTTGGCGGGTTCATTTCGATCATGTCAGGTTACATTGGCATGAAAGTGGCCACGCAGGGCAATGCCCGCACCACGGTTTCTGCCAAGAAAGACATTTCCGCTGCATTTGATGTTGCTATCAACTCAGGGGCGGTGATGGGTTTTGCATTGGTCGGCCTGGCAGTGCTTGGCCTGGTCACTATTTATGTTGCAATGAGTTGGCTGATGGCCGACCTTGGACCGGATAACAATCACGTCCTGATGGAAGTGATCGCCGGTTTTGGTCTGGGCGGGTCCACCATCGCACTATTTGCCCGTGTCGGCGGCGGTATTTTCACCAAGGCCGCAGACGTTGGTGCCGACCTGGTGGGTAAAGTTGAGAAGGGCATCCCGGAAGACGACCCGAGAAACCCGGCCGTGATCGCCGATAACGTGGGTGACAACGTGGGTGATGTTGCCGGTATGGGCGCCGACCTGTTTGGTTCATGTGCCGAGAGTACCTGCGCCGCCATGGTGATTTCTGCTGTCGCATTTGCTGCAGACCCCAATGCCTTGCTGTATCCGATCCTGATCAGCGCCGTGGGTATTCCCATCAGCTTTATTACCAAGTTATTGGTTGGTGTAAAAACCGAGGATGATGTTGCACCGGCGCTGATGAAACTGCTGATTATCTCCAGTGTGTTGATGGCGATAACGATGTATTTCTTCACCATGCTGCTTATTCCGGGATCGTTCGAACTGGGCGGCAAAGTCTACACCAGCATGGGTGTTTACTGGTGTTTCCTCTCCGGTCTCATTGCCGGCCTGGCGGTCGGTATGTTGACCGGCTACTACACATCGGAAAAATACAAACCCGTGCAGGAAGTTGCCAAATCCTGTGAAACCGGCGTCGCCACCAATATCATTTATGGCCTGGCGCTGGGTTACAAGAGCACCGTTTTACCGTACCTTTGTATTGCGGTCAGTATTTTCGTTTCATGGGGCCTGGCGGGTATGTATGGTGTGGCTATTGCTTCATTGGGCATGCTTGGCACCCTGGTGATTGCGTTGACCATCGATGCATACGGGCCGGTTGCTGATAATGCCGGTGGCATTGCTGAAATGGTTGGCCTGGACAAAGAGGTTCGCCGCCGCACGGATATTCTTGATTCTGCGGGCAACACAACCGCTGCTATCGGCAAGGGTTTTGCCATCGGTGCGGCCATCCTGACCTCTCTGGCCTTGTTTGCCGCTTTCATTACGGCTGCCGAGAAACTGCAGGGCGGTCCTATTGATATGAGCCTCCTGAACCCGATCATCTATACCAGTGTGTTCATCGGTGCAGTATTGCCGTTCCTGTTTACCGCCATGACCATGAAGTCGGTCGGTAAAGCAGCCTTCGCCATGATCGAAGAGGTGCGTCACCAGTTCAAGACAATCCCCGGCATCATGGAAGGCACCGGCGAGCCAGACTACGCTCGATGTGTTGCGATCTCAACGCAGGCAGCTTTACGCGAGATGATCGCTCCCGGTGTGTTGATCATGGGTACGCCTTTGGTGGCAGGCTTCCTGTTTGGCGTACAGGCTGTTGCCGGTATCCTGGTTGGATCCCTGGTCTGCGGTGGTGTTCTTGCTATCGCCTCTTCCAACAGCGGCGGTGCCTGGGATAACGCCAAGAAGTATATCGAGGCAGGCAATCTTGGTGGAAAGGGTTCGGAAGAGCACAAGGCTGCAGTGGTTGGCGATACGGTAGGTGATCCACTGAAAGATACCTCGGGTCCTTCGCTGAATATCCTGATCAAGCTTTCAGCGATCCTGAGCCTCGTATTTGCGCCGTTCTTTGTTCAGTACGGTGGTATCCTGCTGGGCTGATTAATAACGTAATCAAGATAAAAAGGGGCCGTTTGGCCCCTTTTTTGTCTGATCCTGATATTTTGAGATTTGAATATAGCTAATCGGCTATTGTTGTTTCAATTTTTGAATTTGTATTGACCGGTTTCACACTGTTGCTGGCTCTTGTGATAACCCGCCTGATCAGCAGAAATCATAACGTGCATGCGATGCTGGCCCTGACCATGACCGCGTTGGTCGGGTTTTCCGTGGTATTGGCGTCCAATTCGAGTTTCTGAACGCCTGAACATCAAGTATTGACCCGCCCATACTCAAGCAGTGTTAATCCCCATATCTCAGCAGTATCCTGGATGATGGCCTATAATAATACCCACCGGCTTGTAAAATATTGGGGCAGTGAAGAGGAAATAGTTACCTTGCTTGAAGCTGAAGAAATCACCGCAGGTGAG
>JBFFWN010000065.1:0-15392 GCA_041570235.1 Lysobacterales bacterium
GAAGCCGGGAACCCAAACAAATAGACCATCGGCTGCCCACCCCCGTGCAAAATGCGCATAAAGCCCATTTCAAACTGACCAGGACTGGCAACCCCGTAAGACCGCCCCGACAGAACGGCCCGAATGTGAGTGAGGCCCGCAGGACCGTGAAGCCGGGAACCCAAACAGGCCAACCATCGGCTACCCACCCCCGCACTAAATGCATAGAACGCCCAGGAAAACTAGAATCTAATCAGCAATGTTCGGTGGATCGAGGTCGTCATCCCAGTCATCTTCGGGCTTTGGAAAACGTTTCTGCCATTGCTCAAGCAGGTAAACGTGCTCTTCCTCCTCCTCGACCAGTTCCTGCGCCATTTTCACCACCTCCGCATCGGTAGCCGTCTCGGCAACATGGCGAAAAAATGCCACTGCACGCTTTTCGCCCTGCATCGCCAGTTCAATGGCATGCCAGGCTCCCATCAGGTAGTGTGCGTCCCCGGCGGCGCCGCCTTCAGGTGACTCACCGTCCTGCCAGTCGAACTCCCAGGCTGACATGGCCGGCAACTGTTTGCCCTCTGATGTCTTGTTGACATTGTCGATGTGAATCCCTTCAATCGTTGCCAGTTTGCGGAACAGGTCTGCCACTTCGAAGTTGTAGTGCATTTCCATCTGGTCCGCGAGGTCATTGAAACGATCCACCGCCTCGGTTTCAATCGCCAGCGAGTAAGCCAGTAATTCCTCTGTGCTGGCAATGGCTTGGCTGGTTTTACCTGCGAACCCGCTCATAGAATAAACTCCTGGTCCAACACCGACAGGTCATCAATACCGGCCTCCAACCTTGGCTGATAGGCCGGCCGGTCGCCCCGGTACAATATACCCGTGTACAGGCCGTGGTCTTTCAGCAATCGACGGGCAGCCACTTCCGGATCCGACGTGGGATCCTTGGGCGATGGCTCGAGCATATGCTTCCACTCGCTCTGCTCGGGCCGGAAGGTGACACAGGGACTCAATACCTGAACCAGCGAGAAGCCGGGATGACGGATCGCCTCCATCAATATCCTGGCGGTGCCATTCGAATCCGAACTGGAACAGCGGGCAATGAAGTTCGCGCCCGAGGCCAGACCAATCACCAGCGGTTGAAACGGGTTGATACCGGTGCCACTGGGTGTCAGCTTGCCCCGCTCCCAATTCGGATCGGTGGTCGGGGAGGCCTGGCCCTTGGTCATACCGTAGACCTGGTTATCCATCACCACGTAGGTCAGATCAGGATTCCTCCTGCAGGTATGAAGAAAGTGATTGCCGCCGATGGAGAAACCGTCGCCGTCCCCGCCCGTGGCAATAACCGTCAGGTCCGGTCTTGCCACCTTGAGGCCGGTTGCCAATGAAAGGGCGCGGCCGTGAACGCCATGAAAACCATAGGTACTGAGGTAAGTCGGCACTCTGGAAGAACAGCCAATACCGGAAATCACCGCAGCATCTTCGGGTGCGATATGTAAGCCCGACAGGGCTTTTGTAATTGAACCCAACACGCCGAAATCACCGCAACCGGGGCACCAGACCGGCTTGACCCCCGATTTGTAGTCCTTTGGAAGCGTCACTTTACTTGGCTGATCATGACTCATGATGCCGCACCCCAGTCAGCCAGTTGCTCAATGATTTCATTTGGCCGGAACGGCAAAGGTCCTGGCCGGTTAAACAACCTGGTCTCAGCCGGCAGATCGTATGAGGCGCGCAAATACCGGAAAAACTGTTTTGAGTGGCTTTGCTCGACAACCAGAACACGTTCCACACCCTGCAATGCCGCGGCCATGTCAGCCGGTCTTTCCGGGGCCAGCAAACGTAATGCAATCAGCCGGATATTCACACCCTGGTCTTGCAACCGGGCAAGCGCTTCCCTGACCGCCCCACTGCTCGAACCCCAGGTGATAACAGCTGTTCCGCCAGTACCCTCCAGATCGGCCCAATGCTCGCCAAAATCAAACTCCCTGATCTTTCGTTCACGTTTGTCCAGTTGGGCGATATGGTCTTCGGGCAAGCTCGACGGTGTACCCGCCTGGTTATGTTCAAGACCATCCGCGGTGTACTGACCACCTTTTTGTCCCGGGATTGCCATCGGTGATACTGCAGATTGCTCAATGGCATAGCGGCAATAGGGTTCCTCGTAAGACTCCGGCACCAGGCGCCTTGCAGTGATGGTTTGATCCGGAGGACGGTTGATGATGGCGCGGGTCTGGCCAATGGACTGATCGGACAGCACGATCACCGCAGTTTGCAGGGACTCGCTTAAGGCAACGGCCCAATGGGTTGTAAACACGCTGTCGCTCACAGACGCCGGCGCCACCACCACGTGTGGCGCATCACCATGCAAACCGTAGAGGGCAATATTCAGATCGGATTGTTCGCTCTTGGTGGCGATACCGGTCGATGGGCCGCAACGCATCACGTCAACAACCACTACCGGCACTTCCGAAGCCACGGCCAGCCCTATGGATTCTGTCATCAGGGCAAAACCCGGGCCGGATGTTGCTGTCAACGCCGGGGTTCCGCCAAAAGAGGCGCCGATCACCTGGTTGATCGATGCAAGTTCGTCTTCTGCCTGCACCAGTACGCCACCTACTCCTGGCAGCGTGGCCGCCAACCATTCGAGCATTTCGGTTGCCGGTGTAATCGGATATGCGGCAACGAACCTGACGCCACCTCGGATGGCGCCGAGGCCTGCTGCCTCGTTTCCGGTAATGCTCCAGCGCTGCCGATGCGGATCTGAACTGACTACCGGCCCATTTAAGCCTGGCAAATCTGCACCCGCCTCAAAGCCAAGGCGGACACAGGCCCAACTGGCCTCCAATGCTTCAGTTCCCTTGGCCTGCAGGACCTTTTCCAGCACCGGGTAAATCGATTTTTCCGGCAGACCAACCATGCGGGCAAGCGCTCCAAGGGCAATCATATTGGCCCGACCACCCTTGATGGTTTTTGCCAGGGATGACATTGGCAGGTCAAGCACCTGTGCATTCGTATCCGGCAAAGCGGCGCCCCTGCGTCCTGCTTCTTCATCGCTGATCAGCAAAGTTTCAGAGGTCATTGGAATTTCCGCGACAAAGCGGCCCACACTGCCCGGATCAATTGCCAGCACGAGGTCAAAATCGTCATCCGGCGACTCGACCGGTCGATTGGACACCCTCAGCACGGCGGCAGCTTCACCGCCGCGAATCTGGGGACCGGCCGAGCGCCCCATAAAACCATACCAGCCTGCCCTGGCCGCGGCTTCCAACAGCATGCTACCGGTGGTCATAACACCGGATCCGCCGCTGCCGGTCAGCACGATGGACAAATTCTGATGGTTCATGCTTTACCCTCTGAAAAAAACCACGCATTTTACAGTTTATGCGAGCCGGATCACCAATCTTTTAAGCAGCCCGGTTATTATATAGACTTCCGGGTCAGCCCATATTCAGCGAAAGGAAATAGCCAATGAAATTTGTTCCATGCAACGGCAACTGCACAGATAAGGGCATTTATTGCGACGGCTGTGGGCGCACCCACCAGGAAATTGAAGCCATGCGCAGACCTGTCGAGGCCCTTGCTGCATTGGCGTTGGAGCTGAAATACGAAAACATCGATGAATTTGCCAATGCCGTAGCCGCCAGCGTCAAGTACAAATTGGGCCAGGGTCACTGAAAAACCAGTCGGTTTTGGCAGCCCAAAGGGCCAACAGATCAGCGGTTCTTCCAGTGCGCGATGTGAATCCGGTCGATCCATGAACGGGTTTTGGGATCAGAAAACCCGGTGCCGATAAACGCGTTGCCCACACCCCGGTCTTCAGGCAATTCCGGACAAGGCCCTTCCGAAGATGCCCTGCTGGCCGGCATGTCACCGGAACAACTGTTCTGACCAAGAAATTTAACCTCATTGCTATTATCTGAAAGCATCCAGACACCGGCCCAGACCTGGTCCTTCGAGACGTGCACATCAACCCGGTAACAGCGGTTGTTTCTCAGTTCCGGTAGATGTCTGCCAGGACTGAATTGCCACTCCACGGCCGGCGCCGTCCCTTCATTGATCGTGAAATCTTCGATGAAAAATGCAGGTCCGCCGGGATAAGGGGGACAACCACTGAACAGTTCAAGCATTTTTTCCGGGTTTTGCGGGTCGGGCATGTGGCTCGACAGGATGCCAATGGCCAACCCCCTGCCGCGGTGCGGATCATCGACAACAGGACCTCTCAAGCCAATGGCAACATGCGGACTGCTTCCCGGCTTGAAATAGTCTTCGGTATGCCATTCAAAAAAAATGCCCATCGTTTCATCATTCGCAGGCGCCGGATATGACCAGAGCCGGTAGGCATCGTTGCCCTGTCCAAAGCCAAGTTCAAGTTTTGCCTGCCTTTGCCAGCCCAGTGCGTTGTTGTTGAAATAATCCGGCAACTCGTCACTCGGCACAAAAAGGGGAATGTCAGTCTGGCCCATAAAAGTCCTGTCAAACACGTAAAAACTGCTTCTACCACCCGCCACACCCGATCAACTATACTCCGGATCAGGATGCCACACAGGATAATCATGCTTCGTAACAAGCTACCCGGCAAAGGCACAACCATATTTACGGTGATGTCAAAAATGGCCCAGGATGAGGGCGCCATCAACCTTGCACAGGGTTTTCCGGATTTTGACGGACCAAAGGCTTTACGCGACCGTGTGGCCTGGCATATTGAACACGGTCACAATCAATATGCACCGCTTGCCGGTGTGCCCGAGTTGAAAGAGCAGATTGCCATCAAGGTGCATGAGCTATATGGCTGTGATATCGACCCGCAAACCCAGGTAGCGGTTACACCCGGAGCGACCGAAGCCCTGTATTGCGCCATCACAGCCCTGGTCCATCCCGGCGACGAGGTGATTGTTTTTGACCCCGCCTATGATACCTATGAACCTGGAATCAGCCTGAACGGTGGCATTACAAAACATGTCAGCCTGGATTACCCCCATTTTTCCATCGACTGGTCCTCGGTTCGCGACATGGTGACCCGGCGCACCCGTATGATCATACTGAACACACCGCACAACCCCACCGGAACCACCTGGACAGACAAGGACATACAGCAACTGCGATCGTTGGTGGCTGAACATGATATCTATCTTTTATCGGACGAGGTTTACGAGCATATCTGCTTTGATGGCAGGCAACATGAGAGCCTGTTGCGCCATGCAGACCTGGCAGCGAAAAGCTTCGTGGTGTCGTCTTTCGGCAAGACCTACCATACCACCGGCTGGCGCGTTGGTTATTGCATTGCCCCGGCCGCGATGATGGAGGAATTCCTGCGTATTCACCAGTTCATCAACTTCAGCACGCAGGCGCCGATGCAATATGCGATCGCCGATTTTTTGCGTGAATGCCCTCAGCACCATCATCAACTGGGCGGCTTCTACCAGCGAAAGCGTGACCTGTTTCTTGAACTGATGGCGGAATCAAGATTCAAACTGATCCCATCGAGCGGCACCTACTTCCAACTGGCCGACTACAGCGCACTCAGTGATGAAACTGATATAGATTTTACTGCCCGCCTGACTCGCGAACACAAAGTCGCAGCGATACCGGTTTCGGTGTTTTATCAACAGCCCCCCAAACAGCAGATTATCCGCTTCTGTTTCGCCAAGCATGATGCGACATTAACAGAAGCAGCTAAAAAGCTTTCCAGCTTGTAGTGTCATTGGATAATTAACACGCTTTGTAATCATGTACTTCCCACAAAAATGTAAGAAGCTGCATCATTCAGGTGATCAGGCTTGCGCATCAACGCTCTTATGCGTACCCTTTGACCGTGGACAATAAATGATGGTCACCGAATAGATCTAAGGACGGAACAACAAGAGGCTCAATTGACCCGGTCGGGTTTGAGTCTGTCTTTCAGGAGACTGCCCGAATGAACCAGGAAAAAAGCAACATTCTCGGCCATCTGGTCGAAGTTAGCGCACATTATTTTGTCGCCAGGTTGAAACCCGATCTGGATGGCACCTCAGCCGACAAGATGATTGGCATGGACAAGGTTCGTATCGGCCAGGTGGGCTCTTACCTGATGGTCAAGCAAAGCGACACCAAAATTCTTTGTTCAGTCGAAAACATGTGGACAGAAACATCCACCCATACTCATGATGTCAACCGCCTGCGCCTGGTTCCGCTGGGCGAATTTGACAGCAGTGGCAACTTTGCACGTGGTCTTAACCACTATCCGACTGTCGGCGCAGAATTACACGTGGTTTCCAACTGGAACCTGGAAAGAATATTTTCGGATTTCAGTGATGTCTATTACAAGGTCGGCAAACTCAGCGCTTTCGAAGCCATTGATGTCTATCTTGATGCATCCGCCTTCTTTGGCCGCCATGCAGCCATTCTTGGCCAGACCGGCACGGGTAAGTCATGGACGGTCACCAGCCTGATCCAGTCAGCGCTGCGGTACATGCCAAACGCACACATTATCATCATGGATATGCATGGCGAGTATGGCGACAAGAAAACAGGCGCTTATGCATCATCTCCCTTTCCTGCCAGCAAAGTACGCTGTCTGGATGCGATGGACCTGGAGATGCCCTATTGGTTGATGACTTACTCGGACCTGGCAGAAATCTTCATCAGTGAGGAGGATCCTCATGCCGCAGTCCAGCATGCTTTCCTGCGCAATGCGCTGGGTGAACTGAGAACCGAGTCCAACAGGGATTCCAACATCGGACATATCACGGTGGATTCTCCCGTATATTTCCCGCTGGAGGAGTTGCGTGAAAAGTTTGAGGAGGCCAACGAGGAAACCCGGGATTTTGGCAGGAAAAGGGGGCCCTTGTTCGGTCATTTTGACCAGCTCCTGGTGCGCATGCACAGCCTGATGAATGACAGGCGCTACGATTTCATGATGAATCCAAAGCGTCGTACATCCACTGAGACGCTGGTCGACCTGATGAAGGACTTCGTCGGCCTTGGTGACCCCAAGGCCAATGTGACGGTTCTGAACCTCAGTGCGGTGCCCTTCGACGTGGCGCCTATGGTGACAGCGCTGATCGGAAGGCTGGCGTTTGAATTTAATTTCTGGAACCCGAAGTGCCTGGAGTTCCCCATCTGGCTGGTGTGCGAAGAGGCGCAAATGTATATACCACGGGATCCCTCTTCTCGCTTCAAGGAAGCACGCCGAACCATGGAGCATATCTCAAAGGCCGGACGAAAATATGGGGTTGGTTTGTGCATAGTCAGTCAGCGCCCCGCTGAAGTCTCGGAAACCGTGCTGGCCCAATGCGGTTCATTCCTGTGCCTGCGCATTTCCAACCCGGACGACCAGGAATACCTGCGTTCCATGGTGCCGGATGCTGCCAGGGGCACATTCTCCGCATTGACCTCGCTGGCGCGCGGTGAAGTTGTTGCCATGGGCGCGGCGGTACCGATGCCTGTCAGATTCCAGATGACCATGCCAAATCCACCGCCGAATTCCAGCGATGTCGATTATGCCGGCAAATGGAGCAAGGGTGGTGAGGAAATCGATGTCAAGCTACTGGTCAACAACTGGCACAAGCAAATACGCTGATCCGGGCTTTGCCTGCCAGGACCCTGTTGCTGCAGCTTTTCGATCGCGCAGGCAATAACCCCGGGTATGTCACAGCTTTTGGTTGACTCAGGAGACCCCGCCCAGCGCAACCTTGATGGCCTCCCCACTGACACCACTGGATTCTTCAGAAGCTAGAAAGGCAATCATTTCGGCGACCTCGCGTGGCGTGGCTACCCGCCCCGGAGGATAAAGAGCAGCGCGCTCTTCCCAAACATCCTCCGGAGTCAAACCTCTCTGCTTTGCTTCGGCAAGCGCCGAGCGATCGGCCATCTCGGTTTTAACCCATCCCGGTAATACCGCATTTGAGGTCACGTCGTAAGCTCCTGCGTCGCGGCAAACAGAGCGCATCAGACCTATCAGTCCGTGCTTGGAACAATTGTAAGCTGAGCCTGCGTATTCGGCGACCTGACCGGCCGTGGAAGAGACGTAGACCACGCGGCCATAGTAGCGCTCAACCATGCTCCTGACGATTAACCTCGAAAGATGAAACGGCCCGTTAAGGTTGATATTCATGGTCTCATCCCAATCCGCCGGGTTCTGCTCCCAGATCACCTTCTCGTGAGCGGAACCAAGGCCATGGTTGCAGATAAATATCTCAATCGGGCCCAGGCGTGTTTCGGTTTCCTCAACCGTCTTCTCGCAACCATCCAGCGTGCCCAGGTCGGCAGTCAGGTAATCCAAACCCAGGTCCGCAAGTTCATTTTCACTGCGTGAAACACACATAACCCTGGCGCCGCGCAAGGCCAGAATCTCGGCGGTCGCCCGACCGATTCCACGTCCGGCGCCCGTTACCAGCGCAACCCTTCCTTCAACACCCGCCATGCTCTTGTCCTTTTGCCGAATTCACTGATGAGAGATATCATTCTACCTGTTTCTGCAAAGATTCAATACCAGGTGAGCCTTCACCTCAACCGACCTGGGGTTATTTCGAGGTGTTAATGATTATATATTAGATTTTTCTAATGTTTAATAATACGGGACAACTGATGCACTGCATCAATACATAAAAGGACAATCATGATCCAGCTCAACAGGATCATTTTTAGTTATCACCAATGTGAAATTAGTTGACAAATATCAAGTTAGACCGGCTTTCCATGCCCTACTATGCATGCCGGAACGAATCATGATTTATTTTAACCCCCAACTGGGGGATATAATTGCCGGTTTATACGGCAGGCAGATATCGGGAGTAAGTAGAATTGGACAGGCCAGCAGATAATAAGAAAATCATTTCGGTACCCGAACATACCGTGGAAATCATCACCAACTCCGGTGAAGGTGCCCAGAAATGCGCAAACATTTTTGGACAATCCTGCGCCAAGATGGGTAACGGGGTATGGACGGTTGAAATTATCCCGGCGGAAATCGAACCCCCGCACCACACGGTAACCAGTACCTCGGGTAACATTATCCGGTTTGGAACCCACAAGATCACCAACTGGGGCGATCAGTCAAAACTGGCCATTGCCTTTAATGAGCAGGTCTGTCTGTCACGCCACCGCCTCAAATCCTTCGATGACAATTGCATCATCCTGAATGAGTCCATGTGGGAAAACCACGAAGACGAAGGCATCCGCAAGCAATACGCAGAAGCCATGGAGGAAATGTCTTCGAAAAATTACCGCTTTATCCAGGTGCCCATCGAGGAGGAGACGCTCAAGGTCGTCGATAATCCTCAACACGGCAAAAACATGTTTGCGCTGGGTCTGCTGGCCGAAATTTATCAGCGTGATCTGTCCATTATTGAAAAGCAGATCGCCAATATTTTCCGGAAAAAGCCTGCGAAGGTGACGGAACTCAATATCCAGCTGGTCAAAAATGGCATGGCCTGGGCACGGGAGAACCTGGACTTCCAGTTTGACATCGAGACCCTTGCCTCTGAAGAAAAACGCGTTGTGATGAACGGCAACCAGGCGGCAGCCCTTGGAGCGGTCGCGGCGGGCATGGAAATGTGTGCCATGTATCCGATCACACCAGCCACGTCCGTGTCTCACGAACTGGCAGCCATCATCGAAAATTATGGTGGCATCGTTCACCAGGCCGAAGACGAGATTGCCGCAGTCGGTGTTGCCCTGGGCGCATCCTATGGTGGCAAGGTCGCATTGACGGTCACCTCGGGTCCGGGCATGGCGCTGAAAACCGAGTTCCTGGGACTGGCGATCATGTCTGAAATCCCCATGGTTGTGCTGGATGTGCAACGCGGCGGTCCGTCAACAGGCTTACCCACCAAGGTCGAACAATCCGATTTGCTGTCTTCAATTTACGGTCAACACGGTGATGCGCCGCGCGTGGTGCTGGCACCGCGTTCAATCGAAGAATGTTTTCACTCCATGGTCACAGCACGACGGATCGCAGAAACCTTTCGCTGCGTGGTGATCGTCTTGACCGACGCCAACCTCGCCACCGGTGTTCAGCAGTTCACCAAACCGGAGTTCGACACGCGTTGGCAACAGCAGTCCATTGACTTCTCGCCCATTCCGGAAGGTTTGCGCCCCTACGATTGGGATGCTGAAACCGGTCTGTCACGTCGTTTCATTCCCGGCACACCCGGAGGCGCGCACACCGTCACCGGGTTGGCACATGATGAGTTGAGCAATGTTTCCTACGACCCGGAAAGTAATGAACGTGGCTGCAAGATGCGAAGCCGCAAGCTGGCCGTGTTCCAAAGCACACTGATGCCTCCGGAGATTCACGGCGATGAGGAAGGCGATATGCTGGTGGTCGGTTGGGGTTCAACCGAGGGCGCTATTGTTGAAGCAGTAGACCGCGCCCGTGCCGAAGGCCACAAGGTTTCCACCTGTCAACTGGCATTCCTGTCACCGTTGGAACCCGGGCTGAAAGCGATGTTCAGTCGTTTCAAGAAGGTCATGACCATTGAAATCAACTATTCCGATACCCTGGGCGACCCCTACATCAACGAGGAAACCCGTCGCTATGGTCAGCTGGCCTGGTTGCTTCGTGCACACACACTGGTGGACGTGGATTGCTGGACAAGTTGTCCGGGCCAACCGCTCCGCCCAAAAGATATCTATAACTCAATAATTGCAAGAAATAATAAAGGAGCGTCCCAATGAGCAGCATTCCTATTTCCCTGCTGGATATTGAAGACGATGCCGGCACCTGCTTTGATGCAGAAGATTATCAAAAACGTGAAGGCAAGTGGTGTGCCGGCTGCGGCGATTTCGGCGCCCTTAATGCCGTCAAACGCCTGCTGGCAAAAGAGCAGCTCAGGCCAGAAAAAATGGCGTTTGTTTCCGGTATCGGCTGTTCAAGCCGTTTCCCCCATTATGTGAACGCCTATGGTTTTCACGGAATCCACGGCCGCGCCTTGCCGATTGCAACCGGTTTGAAACTGGCCCGTCCGGAACTGGACGTTTTCGTTGTCATGGGTGATGGTGACTGCACCTCGATCGGCGCCGGCCACTGGATTCATGCCACGCGCTACAATACCAACATGACGGTACTGCTGCTCGACAATAACATTTATGGTTTGACCAAGAACCAGACCTCACCAACCACTCCGCAGGGTCATACTTCAAACACGTCTCCCAAGGGATCGGTTTTACCGGCCCTGAACCCCCTGCAAACCACGCTAGGTGTTGCCAATGCTTCATTTGTGGCGCAGACGGCAGACTGGGTGCCGGCACACTTGTACGCGACCCTGCAGGCAGGCTTTGAGCACCCGGGTTTTTCATTCATACGCATCCTGCAACGCTGCCCCAAATTCACACCGGATGTATTTCTTCAGCAGGTCAAGAATCCCGACCTGACCGAATTACTGGTGCATGAAAATGGCGTCAACGTGGCCGGCCTGGATAAACTGTTCAAGGCACAGCGCGTCCATGATCCAAAAGATATCGATACAGCAAGGTCATTGGCATCGAGAACCGACATGCTGCGTCTCGGCATATATTTCCGGGATGACAGTCTTCCTGTTTATGACGAGATTCGTGCCGTACCACCCGTTACGCCTGAAGAAAAAATCCAGAAGTTAGAGAAGGAGTTTGATCGCTATGCCGTCTGAAGAAAGAAGGGCCAATGCCCTGGAAGCCGTTCGTTCCCGTACCGAGCAGTTTCACGCCGCCCTGACAGTAACTGCCAACCAGGTTCGTGGTTTGCTGGCAAGCTCCGATAATACCGAGGCTGACAAGGCCGAAGCGCTTGGGCAGTTTGCCAAGGGCAGAATGAACCTGGATCGTTTTAACTCCTTCACAGCCAAAAACTCAGGTCTCGACAAAGCCATGGAAGCGCCTGTACGCGCAGCAGAACAGGTGTTGAAATCGCTTCTGGCCGAAGGTGATGAACTGTTCATTATCCGCACGGAGGAAGGCAAGGGCCTGGGCCATACATTGAGTGTCAGGCTGGCCTCCATTGGCCGGGCGTTCGCCGCTGCCCGTGTCGTCGACCTGGCCAAAAACGGTGCTTACAAGGAAGATAAACACGCCGCCACACTTGAACGGTTTCCCTATGCACATTGGAACAGTTCAGAGAGGGCGCTTACCCCTGCGCTGGTGGTCGAGGTTTCCGGTCAGGATTTCAAACCTTCGGCGATCGTTCCCCTGCTCGATACCAATATGAAAATTGTTTTTATTGTGACGGGCGACTCACCAGCCGCGGCCCTGTCCCGTGTAATTTCACCACGGGTGTTTGTTCAGCAGGAAACCGGTGACGCAAAACTGGAGGCATTCACGGCCTATAAAGGCGTGGCTGTGGCTGCTTATGTTCCGCCAACTGCCGTCAGTTTTGTACACGACCCGTCAGCGGGCTCAACCACCTACGAGCGCTTTGTATCAATTCAGTTCCCAAGCGAAGTGAGAAAACGCCACATCGGTGGAATCAGTCCGGCACAGCAGGCTGAAGATTACACATTGCTGGAATCGCTGTCGGTACCACCTGAAATTGCAGGCGAAGCCCCCACTGACCCGGCTGGTAAACTGTCAGCCTGGCTGTTGAGCCAAACCGATTTATCCGGTTTATCCGCCTAGGTAGATCCCAAACCGCTAATAGCAAGAGTCCTGATTTATGACCGGTAATCCCATAATTGACTCCGCCCTGGTATTGGGCGGCGTGGGTCTTTTCTTTGGTTTTTTGATCGCCATGGCGAACAAGAAACTATATGTGTGGGAAGACCCCCGCATAGATGATGTAGAGGAACTGTTGCCCAGCACCAACTGTGGTGCTTGCGGACAGCCGGGTTGCCGGGCCTTTGCAGAAGCTGTCGTGGCCGGGAAAGTACAGCCATCAAACTGTACCGTGATGGGCCCGGATGATGTTGCAGATGTCGCCAGCTACCTGGGTGTGGATGCGGGCGAAGCCAATAAACGTGTCGCCCGCCTGCTCTGTGCCGGCGGTAAAAATGAAGCCGCACGCTATTCAGATTATACTGGCCTGGCATCCTGCAAGGCCGCAGCGGCCGTGGCCGGCGGCGGCAAAGGCTGCACCTGGGGCTGCCTGGGTTTGGCCGATTGCGAAGCCTCCTGTGACCAGGACGCCATTTATATGAATGATGACCTCCTCCCGGTGGTCATCCCTGAGCTCTGCACGGCCTGCAATGATTGTGTCATTGCCTGCCCGAAAGACCTGTTCCAACTGATGCCGATGGAACAGAAACTGATCGTACAGTGTAAAAATTTGTTGAAGGGTGATGCTGCAGAAGATCTTTGCAGTGTAGCCTGCAATACTTGCAACCGTTGTGTTGCCGATTCGGAGCCGGGTGTGATCGAAATGATCAACAACCTGGCTGTTGTTAACTATGAAAAGAACGAGCTGACCAGCCCCAAAGCAACCGAACGCTGCCCGACCGGCGCGATCGTGTGGGTGGAAGGACAGCAGTTTAAGGAAAGCTCGAATGAGCTGGAGATTAAAGTCGTATGAGCCAAGTAACGAACGAGGCCAAGTACCCCGGAGTTTTTAAAACCGACGACGGAAGTGCCGCAATTGTAACCATGGAAACCGCTGCCAGTGAAGCAGCAGGTGCTTACCCGATCACACCCTCCACCCAAATGGGTGAAGGATGGGCCTCAGCGGTCGCCAGGGGCGACAGGAATGTCAATGGCCGTCACCTGATCTTCTTTGAACCTGAAGGTGAACATGCGGCAGCGGGCGTCACCGCCGGTATGAGCATGGTCGGTCTGCGCTCGACCAATTTCTCCAGCGGACAGGGCATTGCCTATATGCACGAGTCACTGTACGCGGCCGTGGGCAAACGACTGACCTATGTCCTGAACGTGGCATGCCGTGCAATGACCAAACATTCCCTGAATGTTCATGCGGGCCATGATGACTATCACGCGGTTGACGATACCGGCTTTTTCCAGATGTTTGCCAAGGATGTGCAATCCGTTGCAGACATTAACCTGATCTGCCACAGGGTGGCGGAATTATCCTTGAACCCGGGTATTTGCGCACAGGATGGTTTCCTGACCAGCCACGTGATCGAGTCATACTTTGAGCCCGAACGTGAACTGGTCAAGGAATACCTCGGCGATCCGGCCGACCTGATCGAATCGCCCACGGGCGCCCAACGTGCGGTGTTCGGCAAGATGCGCCGCCGTATTCCCGAATTGTATAATTTTGATTACCCGGCAATGCTGGGCACGGTTCAAAACCAGGAAGCCTATGCACAGGGTGTAGCGGCTCAAAGACCGTTTTACTTTGACCATATTGCAGACCTTACTGACCAGGCGATGCATGAATACGCCGCATTGACCGGACGCAAATATGCTCGCGTCATGGGCTACAAAATGGAAGATGCCGAGTATGTGATACTTGGTCAGGGCTCGGTCATATGTAATGCAGAGGCCGTGGTTGATTACCTGCGCAAGGAACGCGGCCTGAAAGTGGGCGTGGTGGACATGGTCATGTTTCGGCCATTCCCTTCAGACATGGTTTCCCATATCCTCGCCGGCAAGAAAGGCGTGGTTGTCATGGAGCGTACCGACCAACCGTTGGCGGTTGAGCTGCCGTTGATTCGCGAGATCCGTTCAGCCATGGCGCAGGCGGAAGAAAATGGCCGTTCCGGCAATGATCATGCCGAGTCGCTGCCCTACCCTGGTCTTGCTGCTTTGTTACCGGGTCAGATTCCGGACCTGTACTCCGCCTGTTTTGGTCTGGGCAGCCGTGACCTGCAACCCGGCGATGTGGTTGCCGCGGTTGAAAACATGCTGGATGGGGGCCGTAAACAGCGTCAATTTTACCTGGGCTTTGAGTTTATCCAGAAAGACACACGGGCTCCAAAGATGCAGATCTGGCAGGAAAAGATCCTTGCTGACTATCCCAATGTGGGCGAACTGGCACTGCCTTCCGCCGGTGACCTGAACCTGTTCCCGAAGGACTCGGTCGAATTACGCATCCACTCCGTGGGTGGCTGGGGCGCAATCACGATGGGCAAAAACCTGGCAATGACCACCGGTGCATTGCTGGGTATGCACATCAAGGCCAACCCGAAGTACGGCTCTGAGAAAAAAGGCCAACCGACCACTTTCTACGCCATGTTGTCGCATGAGCCGATTCGCCTGAATTGTGAACTCAAACACGTCAGCGTGGTGCTTTCGCCAGATCCAAACGTCTTTTTGCATTCCAACCCGCTTGCCGGTCTGTGCGAAGAAGGCGTGTTTATCATTCAGAGTGAGCTTTCCGGTGAAGAACTGTGGAACAGTTTCCCGAAGACTGCGCAGGCGACGATACGCGCCAAAAAAATCAAGGTATTTGCAGTGGACGGTTTTAATATCGCACTGTCCGAGGCCTCAAAAGCCGAGCTCCGCTACCGTATGCAGGGCGTGGCGTTCATGGGCGCGTTCTTCAGCGCCGCACCACTGATGGCCAAGCATGA
>JBFFWN010000066.1:0-15088 GCA_041570235.1 Lysobacterales bacterium
ACAGTTGAAAGGTCTTGATATCATCCAGTGGCAGTTCATCAAGGATCACCGGGTCCTTGCCTTCTTTCAGTCGTTGCCGGTTGATGGCCTTGATTGCCCAGTCGATGATGGTCAGGGTTTTCAGACCGAGGAAGTCGAATTTGACCAGTCCGATGGTTTCGACGTCATCCTTGTCAAACTGGGTAAACACGCCGCCACCACCGGACTCACAAAACAGCGGTGAAAAGTTGGTCAGCGCCGATGGCGCAATCACCACGCCGCCGGCGTGTATGCCGGCATTCCTTGTCAGGCCCTCGAGTGACAGGGCCAGGTCGATCAGGCCGCGGGTATCTTCCTCGTCGTCGTATCGTTGTTTTAGTTCGGGTTCCTGCACCAGGGCTTTTTCAAGGGTCATGCCGAGGTCCATCGGCACCAGCTTGGCTATGCTGTCGACAAATCCATAACCATGCCCCAACACGCGACCGCAATCCCGAATGGCCGCCTTGGCCGCCATGGTGCCGTATGTGATGATCTGGCTGACCTGGTCGCGGCCGTAATTGTCGGCGACGTAATCAATGACAAGATCACGTTTTTCCATGCAGAAGTCGACGTCGAAATCCGGCATCGAAATACGTTCCGGGTTCAGAAAGCGCTCAAACAGCAGGTCGTACTGCAGGGGATCGAGGTCGGTGATTTCCAGTGCGTAAGCGACCAGTGAACCGGCGCCGGAGCCACGACCGGGCCCCACCGGTATATCATTGTTTTTGGCCCAGCGGATAAAGTCCGCCACGATCAGGAAGTAACCCGGGAAACCCATGCCGTTGATCACACCCAGTTCCAGATCCAGCCGGTCACGATAATCCTGGTCGGTAAAATCCTGGGCCGGACCATGAGCGTTGAGTCGTTTGCCCAAGCCCTTCAGGGAAGCGGTTTTCAGAAATTCCTCGACGGTCTGGCCTTCCGGCGTGGGAAACTCCGGTAGATAGTAGGTGCCAAACTTCAATTCGAGATTACATCGTTTGGCCAGTTCGGCAGCGTTTTCCACTGCCTCGGGCAGGTCCTCAAAAAGAGCCGCCATTTCTTCCGGTCCTTTGAGGTACTGCTCTTCGGAATACCGTAGCTCGCGGCGCTTGTCTGATAACAGGCGGCCGTCGTGTATACAGACACGCGCCTCGTGGGCCTTAAAGTCGCTGCGATCCAGAAAGCGCACGTCATTGCTGGCGACCACGGGTATACCAAGGTCGGCCGCAAGTTGCAGTGCGTGGCGCTCGTGGCGGGGTTCCTGCTCGCGTTTGGTTCTTTGTATCTCGATATAATAGCGACCTGGAAAATCCGCCATCCAGGCTTTTGCCAGCTTTCTGGCGGTGTTGGGGTGATTGTTCAGCAAGGCCTGGCCGACATCACCATTCCGGCCACCCGAAAGCGCGATCAAACCGTCGGAGTGCTGGCTGATCCAGTCACGGCGCAAATACGGTACTCCGTGGTACTGGCCTTCCTGGTAACCCTTGCTGAGAAGCCGGCACAGGTTCAGATAGCCCTCGCGGTTCTGACACAGCAGCACCAGGCTGGTGGCATGATCGGGTTCTTCCGGGCTATTTACCAGCACATCAGCGCCCGCGATGGGTTTGATACCCGCAGCCACAGCGGCACGATAGAACTTGACCAACGCAAACATATTGAACTGATCGGTGACTGCAACCGCCGGCATGCCCAGCTCTTTGGCGCGCGCGACCAGCTGCTTCAACCGCAATGTACTGTCGACAAGGGAAAACTCGGTATGCAGATGTAGGTGAACGAAGGGTTGAGGCATGGATATTTATTAATGTATTGGGCTGAGGGATTCTTCGGGAACATTATGACCATCAACCGGCTTCTTCGAAAGAGGTTTTTTGAACTGCTGCGTCTTTCATCGCTGGATAAAAGTTGTTAAGACGCTCTGCCAGGGCAATCGGTTTCGGGTTCCGCCACGCGCAACCGCGGGATGACCTGGTCAGTTTCGCTACTCGCGGTCACGATATGACGCCTCCAAGTTCTCCACGCGCGGTTCCGGATGATGTTTTTATCTGCTAAACAGTTGAGAACACCCTTGGCAATATGGTATCTTTCGCGCCCCTGATGATTGCTTGTCAGGTTGTTTTTATGGGGGCGCGTAGCTCAGCGGTAGAGCACTGCCTTGACATGGCAGGTGTCACAGGTTCGATCCCCGTCGTGCCCACCACTTAAAAACAAATAAATACAAGGGCTTGGGTTAAATCCCGAGCCCTTTTTTATTGCCCTGCGGTTTTGCTTGGGTTGCCATACGTCCGCCAGGTTTGTGATTGTTTCAAATTTACGGCCTCTCTGGTCCAAGGCGCTACCGTGTTTGGCGTATTTGGGACTTTGCAAATCAAAAGAGTGGGATGCAAACGCAATCCGGCGTACAATAGTGCGATGAAAATGTGGGAACGAACTACCAACTAAGATAATAAAATAACGCAAAGTGGGCCCGAGAGGACGCTTGGCGTCCTTTGTTCGTTCTGGAAAAGGAAAAACCGAGAGATTGATATGCCTTTAATTACGCTTCCGGATGGTAGCCAAAGACAATTTGACAAAGCCGTTACGGTCATGGATGTTGCCGCTGATATCGGCGCTGGTTTGGCAAAGGCGACCCTGGCCGGTGAAGTCGACGGGAGGCTGGTCGATGCTGCGCATCAGATTGAGCAGGATGCCGCTGTCCGTATTATCACTGCCAAGGACGAAGAGGGCCTGGAAATTATCCGGCACTCCACAGCTCATTTGCTGGCCATGGCGGTTGAACGTGTTTTTCCGGAGTCACAATATACGATAGGCCCGGTTATCGAAAACGGCTTCTACTATGATTTCGCCTATGAACCCGGCTTTAAACCGGAGGACCTGGACAAGATCGCGGCAGAAATGCGCCGTCTTATCAATGATGCGATTCCTGTCCACCGCAGTGTCATGAGCCGTGGTGAAGCGATTCAATTCTTTCGTCAGAAAAACGAGGAATACAAGGCCCAGATTATCGAGTCAATTCCGTCAGACGAGCCGCTGTCGATGTACACGCAGGGTGAATTTGTCGATTTGTGCCGTGGTCCGCATGTGCCCAACACCTCTCACCTGGGGCACTTCAAGCTGACCAAGCTGGCCGGCGCCTATTGGCGTGGTGACAGCAAAAACGAGATGTTGCAGCGCATTTACGGAACCGCATGGTCCAATAAGAAAGACCTGAAAACCTATCTGCACAACCTTGAAGAAGCGGAAAAACGTGATCACCGTCGCATCGCAAGGCAACTGGACCTGTTTCACTTCCAGGAAGAAGCGCCGGGTATGGTGTTCTGGCACGACCATGGCTGGATCATTTATACACAGGTTAAAAATTATATTCGCAAACGCCTGCGCAAGGCCCGGTACATCGAGGTCAATACACCTGAGATTGTCGATATCAGTCTCTGGGAAAAATCAGGCCATGCCGATAAATTTATCGAAAACATGTTTCTGACCGATTGCGAAGACCGTAACTTCGCGATCAAACCGATGAACTGCCCCTGCCATATTCAGATTTATAATAACGGCCTGCACAGTTATCGTGACCTGCCCATGCGCATGTCGGAGTTCGGCTCCTGTCATCGTAATGAGGCATCCGGTGCTTTACATGGCCTGATGCGTGTCAGGGCATTTACACAGGATGATGCGCATATTTTCTGTACACCTGCACAGGTGCAGGATGAGGCCAGTTCGTTCCTGAAATTGCTTTACAGTGTGTACAGGGATTTTGGTTTCGAAGAGGTCATGGTGGAATTGTCCACGCGGCCTGAAAAACGTATCGGTTCTGACGAGCTTTGGGATCAGGCTGAAGGTGCTCTGGCGTCGGCATTGTCGGATTCAAATGTCGAATACAAGGAAAACCCGGGCGATGGGGCGTTTTACGGGCCGAAAATTGACTTCAAGTTGAGGGATACCATCGGCCGCATCTGGCAATGTGGTACCCTGCAACTGGACTTCAATATGCCCGAGCGCCTAGGTGCAACTTATGTGGCCGAAGACGGCTCCAAGCAGACACCGGTCATGTTACACCGCGCGATCCTGGGTTCTTTGGAGCGTTTTATCGGTATTTTGATCGAAAACTATGCCGGTAAAATGCCGGTTTGGCTATCGCCGGTGCAGGCCGTAGTGCTCAATATTACCGACCGACAGGACGAAAGATGTAAAGAAATTGCCGAATCCCTTGAAAATCAAGGGTTCCGCGTCGATTTAGACTTGAGAAATGAGAAGATCGGCTTTAAAATCCGCCATCACACCTTAAACAGGATTCCATTCCTGTTGGTTGTGGGCGACCGTGAGGTCGAAGAAGGTACTATTGCAGTTCGTACCCGCGAAGGCGAAAACCTCGGGATCATGAGCCTGGAGGGGTTTGCCGGCCACCTTGAAAACGAGGTTGCCAGGTTGGGAAAGAAAGATAATTAACAGGAGAATGTAACATCGCATCAAAAAAAGAAACGCGGCGTAACGGGGAAATAATTGCGCCGCAGATCAGGTTAATTGACCAGGATGGTGAACAGGCAGGTGTCATGACCGTCCCACAGGCATTGGCATTGGCAGTAGAACAGGGAATGGATCTGGTAGAGATCGCCCCGAATGCAAGTCCGCCGGTTTGCCGAATCATGGACTACGGCAAATATCGCTTTGAGCAGGCCAAGAAGGGCCAGGCGTCAAAGAAGAAGCAAAAAGTGACCCATGTGAAGGAAGTCAAATTCCGTCCGGGCACCGAGGTTGCCGATTACCAGGTCAAGATGCGAAACGTCCGGCGCTTTTTGGAAGCCGGAGACAAGGTCAAAGTCACGTTGCGTTTTCGTGGACGTGAGATGGCCCACCAGGAGCTTGGTGCTGAAATGCTCAAGCGGGTACGTGATGACCTGGCTGAAGAGGCCGTGGTCGAGCAGATGCCAAAGATGGAAGGTCGTCAGATGACGATGATGATCAACGGCAAAAAAGCCTGATCAGACAAAAATTTACCGTGATCGCCAAAAGCGGTCACTTTTTGAAGAAGCGTTACTGAGCAAATGGTAAAGAGCCGGAAAATACTTCCCCGGCCGCTTAAGCAACGCATATTAACAGGCCAATAAAGGCCACCAGGAGTAAACCATGCCCAAGATGAAAACCAATCGGGGTGCGGCGAAGCGCTTTAAAAAAACTGCCTCCGGCAATTTTAAACGTGGATTCGCATTCAAAAGTCATATTCTGACCAAGATGAGTACCAAGCGTAAGCGTAATTTGCGCGGTACGGATACTATCGACTCTTCCGACAAGAAAGCCGTCAAACGCTTGCTGCCGTACGCTTAACAGGAGAATCAGAAAATGGCTAGAGTAAAACGTGGTGTTGTCGCCAAAGCGCGGCATAAAAAAGTATTAAAGCAGGCCAAAGGTTATTACGGTGCACGTCGTAAGGTTTATCGGGTTGCCAAACAGGCTGTTATAAAGGCAGGCCAGTACGCATACCGTGACCGTCGTCAGCGCAAGCGTCAGTTCCGTCAACTGTGGATCGTTCGTATCAATGCAGCGGCACGGCAGTTTGGCTTGTCTTACAGCCGTTTCATGGATGGTCTGAACAAGGCCGGCATTGAGGTCGACCGTAAAGTTCTTGCTGATCTCGCGGTACATGATATTGCAGCTTTCGGTGCACTTGCCGAAAAGGCCAAAGCCAACCTCGGCTGATATTTAAAACGGGTAACCCGTCCGGGTTACCCGTTTTTGTAAAACGTCTGTAACGGGGAAGGGCGGGTGTCCTTTCCGACTGGAATTGTATCGGTGGATTCAGTTAATCAAATTATCAGGCAGGCACTGGCGGATATCGAAGCCAGTGAAGCGCTTGCCTCGCTGGACGAGTTGCGTGTCCATTACCTCGGCAAGAAAGGTGAAATCACCTCCTTGCTGAAGTCTTTGGGTGGCATGGAGCACGAGCAACGCAAGGCTTTTGGCCAGGAAGTGAATCGCGCAAAGGGCGAGGTTGCCCAGGCAATTGCCGAACGCAAGAAAGTCCTTGAAGAGGCGGCGCTGAATGCCCGTCTTGCCAGCGAGACCATCGATGTCACGTTGCCCGGTCGCGGGCAGGACCGCGGTGGTCTGCACCCGGTTACGCATACCTTGCAGCGGATGACCGACATATTTTCGCGATTGGGTTACGATATTGCCACCGGTCCTGAAGTTGAAGATGACTTCCACAACTTTGAATCGTTGAATTTCCCGCCACATCACCCGGCGCGTGCGATGCACGACACCTTCTATTTCGGTGATGGGCGCCTGTTGCGCACCCATACATCTCCGGTTCAGATTCGCGAGATGCTGAAAAATGGAGCGCCAATCCGGGTTATAGCGCCTGGAAAAGTTTATCGCAGTGACTCCGATCAAACGCATACGCCAATGTTCCACCAGGTGGAAGGTCTGCTGGTAGGTGAAACAGTCACACTGGCCGACCTGAAGGGCGTATTGCGAAGTTTTATTAACGCATTCTTTGAAAAGGACCTGCCAACGCGTCTTCGTCCGTCCTACTTCCCGTTTACAGAGCCGTCTGCTGAAATGGACATTGGCTGGGACAAGGGTGACGGTTCCGAACCCGGTTGGCTGGAAATCCTCGGCTGTGGCATGGTCCATCCCAATGTTTTGAAGGCGTGCAATATCGACAGTGAAAAATATGTCGGTTACGCCTTTGGTATGGGGGTCGAGCGTCTGGCCATGCTGCGTTACGGGGTGACTGATCTTCGCCAGTTTTTTGAAAACGACGTGCGCTTTCTGCGCCAGTTTCACTAGGGGCATTCCTTATGTTATTCAGTGCTGGCTGGCTAAAAAAATGGGTGGATATTGATCTGCCTGTCGACCAATTATGTGAAAAACTGACCGCATCGGGCTTGGAGGTAGATACCTTTCAAGCGGTTGCTTCAGCGTTTTCCGGTGTGGTTGTCGCGGAGATTGTCAGTTGCGAATCTCACCCAAACGCGGACAAGCTACGTGTCTGTTCAATCGACTTCGGCGCTCCGGAGCCTGCACAGGTTGTTTGCGGGGCGCCCAATGCCCGGGCCGGCATCAGGATACCATTTGCCACGGTGGGTGCCGTTATCGGTGATGATTTCAAAATCCGCAAGGCCAAGTTACGTGGAGTCGAGTCATTCGGAATGGCCTGTTCTGCGCGTGAACTGGGTTTGTCAGATGACCATTCCGGCTTGATGGAATTGCCGGCAGACGCGCCGCTGGGTATGGATATCCGTGACTATCTGCAACTGGATGATCACGCAATCGAGGTCGAGTTAACCCCCAACCGCGCTGACTGCCTGAGTATCAAGGGGATGGCGCAGGATGTCGCCGCCAGTTGTAATTCAAACCTGACGGCATTGGAAATCAAAGCTGTTGACGCTGTCATCGATGACACTATTGAAGTGACACTGGAGGCTCCGGAAGATTGCCCGCGCTATGTGGGGCGGATCATCCGCGGGATTGACCCGACTGCACCGACCCCCTTGTGGATGGTCGAGGCGCTCAGGCGCAGCGGTATACGCAGTATCAGCGCATCTGTTGATGCCACCAACTATGTATTGATGGAACTGGGCCAGCCGATGCATGCATTTGATCTGGATCGTCTTGCAGACAGTGTCCATGTGCGTCGCGGACGTGAAGGCGAATCACTGGTTTTACTGGATGGTAAAAAAGTCGATGTAGATGACAGTTTGCTGTGTATCTGTGACGAAGCGGGTCCCGTGGCCCTGGCCGGTATCATGGGCGGGCTGGACAGTGGTGTTACCTCCAACACACGAAATATTCTTCTGGAAAGCGCCTACTTCAAGCCGTCTACCATTTCAGGCAAGGCCCGTGATTTGGGACTGCATACCGATGCATCTCATCGCTTTGAGCGTGGTGTAGATCCCCGCGGGCAGGTTGCTGCTATCGAGCGTATCACCGCATTGCTGCTTGAAATTGCCGGTGGTGAGGCAGGTCCGTTGATCCACGCGGTCTCTGGAAATCATGTGCCGGTTCAGCATGAGGTCAAACTGCGGCATGCCCGTTTGAACCGTGTTCTCGGTATCGAATTGGACCAGGAAGAGGTTGGCTCGATTCTTGAAAGGTTGCGTATGTCGCCGGTATTAAGGGATAAAACCTGGACTGTTAAGGCGCCTTCTGACCGTTTTGACATTGAGATCGAGGAAGACCTGATCGAAGAGGTCGCTCGTATATTTGGATACGACAATATTCCTGCGGCATTGCCGGCGGGTGAGTTGAATCCGGCTGTTATTCCTGAAGGTCAGGTCAGGATTCAAAGTATTCAGCAAGCCCTGTGCGCGGCGGGTTATACCGAGGCGATCAATTACAGCTTCACCAGTATCAATGTGCTTAAGACATTTTCAATGGATGAGCACGTATTGCCATTGGCAAATGCCCTGAACGCCGACCTGGCAGTGATGCGCACCGCTCTTTTGCCGGGTTTGATGGAAACGTTACAACGCAACTTACGTCGCCAGCAGGAGCGTCTGCGGTTCTTTGAGATTGGCACGGTGTTTGATCAGGAAGAAGAACTGACCGAAACCCTGCGCCTGGCTGCAGTCGCTTGCGGGAGCGCTTATCCCGAGCAATGGGGCATAAAAGCACGCAGCACCGATTTCTATGATCTTAAAGGTGACCTTGAATCGGTATTGGCTTTGCGTGGTGAAACAGGTGAAGTTGAGTTCCATAATACTCAGCTTGCCTGGTTACATCCGGGGCAGGCGGCCATGGTTGCTATTGATGGAATCAATATTGGCTGGATCGGCAGTGTCCATCCATCCATTTTGAAGCAGATGGAAATCAAGGGTCCTGTGCTGGCCTTTGAATTGGATGTTAAGGTTCTTTCAAATCGCGAAATACCAAGCACGAATGAAATTTCGCGTTTTCCGTCAGTAAGACGGGATTTGGCGTTACGGGTGCCCGAGAAAATCAGTTATGCGGATATTCGCACCAATGTAATTGATTTATCGGGTGATTTATTATCAAATTTAGTATTATTCGATCTGTATTCTGGCGAGAATGTTGAAAAAGGTTATAAAAGTTTAGCTATTGGCTTGATTTTACAGAATGTTTCTTGCACTCTTACAGATGAAGTCGTTGATTCCGTGGTTCAGAACGTCGTTCGGGGTCTGGAAGATCGATTGGATGCTCAGCTTAGAGGTTAAAGATGTCACTGACTAAGGCAGATATCGCTGATCGTTTGTTCAATGAAGTAGGTTTGAACAAGCGTGAAGCAAAAGAATTTGTGGACGCGTATTTTGAAATTATCAGGGAAGCCCTGGAAAGTGGAGAAAACGTGAAACTTTCAGGATTTGGGAACTTTCAGCTGCGTGAAAAAAACCAACGTCCCGGACGAAATCCAAAAACGGGTGAGGAAATTCCAATTTCCGCACGCCGTGTTGTGACTTTCCGACCAGGACAAAAGTTACGTGCGAGGGTCGAAGCATATGTTGAACCCGGGGATTGATAAAGACCTACCCCCTATACCAGCCAAACGTTATTTTACGATTGGTGAAGTAAGTGAATTGTGTGGTGTAAAGCCACATGTGCTCCGATATTGGGAACAGGAGTTCGAACAGCTCAAACCGGTCAAGAGACGCGGGAACCGCCGGTATTACCAGCGTGGTGACGTGATCATGATTCGTCAGATCCGCAGCCTGTTATATGAGCAGGGTTTCACCATCGGAGGCGCACGCCAGCAATTGGAGGGTGACAGCGCCCAGGACGATGTGAGTCGCAGCCACCAGATCATCCGGCAGGTGCGGATGGAACTGGAAGATGTGCTCCAGGTGTTGAAACGTTGAGCTTTGTTTAAACTGGAATATGAAAGAGCACCATCGGGTGCTTTTTTTTGTCCGCGAAAAATGCAGCGGTTAAAACATGCCATCCCGGGATGACATGGTCATTTTCAAAAATCTGCCAAACCCCTTTTCCCTAGCAGCCTTTTCATGTAACATGCCGCGTCCTTGTGAGGTATACTCAGCAAGGTCAGAGTCGGGGCGTGGCGCAGCCTGGTAGCGCACTACAATGGGGTTGTAGGGGTCGGAGGTTCAAATCCTCTCGCCCCGACCAGTTATTCAAAAAAAGGCGGCCTTTGGGTCGCCTTTTTGTTTTTTCGGACAGTGACATTGGATATGAGGCATTGCAATCGGCGCAAGGTTTATCTAAAACCACTTCTTGATCCTGAAAAGCGCCAGTATGACAACGGTGATCAACAGCATTATCGCCACCAGTATCCAGAATGCCCATTCGTTTTCCAGGCCGGGCAGACCGGCGACATTCATCCCCATTAATCCGGTCAAAAAAGACAGTGGCAGGAATATGGCCGCGACAATCGATAACACGAACATCCTGGCATTCTGCTCATGTGCAATAATGCCGACAAGCTCTTCCTGCGCCACCATGGCGCGCTCACGAACCAGGTCGAGGTCTTCCAGGGTCAGCGTCAAGCGGTTGGCCTGTTCGTGAAACTCTGCCTTATCCTGCTCGTTGAACATATCAGCTGTAATCCTGGCCAGCCGGTCGAGGGCTTCACGTTGAGGCGCCAGGTAACGGCGGATTCGGGCCGTCTGGCGCCTTACAACACTGAACGGGCTGTTGCGTGCAACGACGCTGGAATCGTTGACGTTTTCTTCGGCATGGTCGAGAAAATCTTCGATTCTCTCAATGGCCTCGGTAATAAAGTCACCCAGGCGTTTGATTAGCAGTGTGAGGAATTCTACGGGTGTCTGTGGCCCGGTACCGGCTTTGTGGGCCTCACTCAATTCACGGATGGAAAAGAGCTGGCGCCGGGCCGTGCTGATGACCCGGTCGCGGTCTACCCAGACCCTGACGGATACCATATCCTCTACGGCCGAATCCGGGTTCAGGTTGACGCCCCGTAAAATCAACAGCACGCCTTGATCGGTTTGAAGCATCCTCGGGCGACTGTCAGCGTCGACGAGGGCATCCGCGACAATGCTCGACAGGCCACTTTCTGTCCTGATCCAGTCGGCATCCTCAGTTTGTGTGAAATCCAGGTGCTTCCAGTCCAGTGCATGTGTCATTGTTTTGTTGTCACAACCTCGATCGGGGTTTTTGCAAACAGGTGGATATCCCTCTGCGGGAAAGCCACCACAATCTGGTTTTCGCTCAGGAGTTGCTCGATCCTGAAGCGTATATCGCTCCTGATCAGACGCAGTTCCCGCTCTCCACCACTCTGGCACCAGAAAAATACGTCAAAGATCAGGGCGTTGTCGCCGAAATCCTCAAACACCACGATGGGTGATGGGTCCTGGAGTGTGTCTTTCTGCTCATTGGCTGCCTGGAACAACAGTTTTTCGACCTGTCTGACCGGTGAGCCATAGGAAACACCCACGCGCACCGACGTTCTGAAATTCCGGTCTATCAGGGTCCAGTTGATCACCACGCGTTCAAGCATCTGGCTGTTGGGAACCAACAGGTGCACACCGTCGGTGCGTTTTATCCTGGTCGAACGGTTACCGATGCTCTCAACTATGCCGCGGTGTTCGTCAATTTCAACAAAATCACCGATGCGTACAGGGCGCTCGGACATCAGTATCCAGCCGCTGATCAGGTTGTTGATAATGGCCTGCGCCCCGAAGCCTATGCCAATGGCTACCGCGCCACTGATAAATGCCAATGCGGTGATCGGAATACGCAACATGCCCAGCGCGGTGATAAACAACAGCGCCAGCAGGCCATAGAAGAAGACCCGTTGTATGGTCTGGACGACATTGGGTTCAACTTTAGCCTTGGTCAACTGGCGACCCAGCAGGCGTTGGAGATACCTGGTCAAAATAAGGCCGAAAATAACGAAGGCCATGGTCAAAACGACCTGGCTGACGGCAATCGGTAAACCCGTGCTCAATGTCAAAAGCGGGTAATTCCAAAATGTCTGAAAGTCATTCATACAGGTGATTCTCTTTCGTGGGATAAAATTTTATCACTATAATTGGTAATAGAGGCACCTCAGTTTCAAGCCGGGGTTTTTGAATGTGTTCGGGATGCAGACCACGGTTTTCTTTGCCATAAGGTGTGCTTTTCACCGATAATTAACCATTAAGCCATCTAAAAAGCTTGAAATCCGGCCAGACAATGCAAATATGCCTTAGTCTGCCATAGTAAACTGGATCGAGAACATACCATGACATCATTCGACAACACATTACGGGATATGCCCGATATTGCCAACGAAGAGCGTGCTTCTGTCGCCGGCAAGCTCGAATGGGTGGGTATGAACGAAATCGAGATGCCGGTGCGTATCGAAGACGATCAGGGCAACCTGATTCAGTCGACCGCGCGGGTCACCGCCTATGTCAACCTGATGGACCCGGATGTGCGTGGTATCCATATGTCGCGGCTGTACCTGCATCTTGACCAGGCGTTTGGCGACAGGCCGCTGACACCTAGCACGCTGCGCCAGATCCTGTGCTCATTTCTTGATTCCCACCAGGGTTTAAGTGACCGCGCTTTGATCAGGGTTGATTTTGATTACGTGATCCGCCGCAAGGCGCTTGAAAGCGACAACGTCGGCTGGCGCCAGTACCCGGTCTCCATGATCGGCATTCTGGAAGGGCAGGATTTCAGCCTCGAGATGGGGCTGGAGGTTCTATATTCCAGCACATGCCCCTGTTCTGCGGCGCTTGCCCGGCAGTTGATCCAGGATCAGTTCAAGAAAGATTTCGAGTCATCCAAAGCGCTCGATTTTGACAAGGTTCACGAATGGCTGGGTAAGGAAGAGGGCATACTGGCGACACCTCACAGCCAGCGCAGCGCCGCTGAATTACGTATGCGCCTGACGCCGACGTTCAGGATGTTTCCGATCATCGAGTTGATCGATGAGGTTGAGAATGCCCTGAAAACCCCCGTACAGGCGACGGTTAAACGTGAAGATGAACAAGCCTTTGCCTTACTCAATGGCCGCAACCTGATGTTCTGTGAAGATGCCGGACGTCGCATACAGATCGCGCTGAATGCCGACGACCGGATTCTCGATTTCTGGGCGCGTTGCACCCACTACGAAAGCCTGCACCCACACAATGCCGTATCGGTAATCACAAAAGGAATCAAGGGTGGTTACGTGGCTGGCGCCGGCTCGCCTGTCAGGCTGGATCATTCAGTCAGCTAAGATCAGCGTATAAGTGTTATTCAAGTGGCGGCAAAAGCGGCTGAGGGTTAACGCGTTTATCCAACCAGTTCATACGCCAGTCCAGGTGTGGACCACTGGCGCGCCCGGTTGAACCGATCAGGCCGATCAAATCCCCCTGTTTCACAAAAGTTCCCGCTTCAACCAGGATTTTGCTCAGATGCAGAAAGGTGGATGACAATCCCTGGCCGTGGTCGAGGACAATGGTGCCGCCTGAATAATACATATCCGGATGCGTCAGTGTGATCAAACCGTCAGCTGGTGCATGCACTTGCGTGCCTGTTGGTGCCGCTATATCCAAACCGAAATGCGGCCTGCGTGGTTCGCCATTCAAAACCCGCTGGGAGCCGTATACGCCGCTTATACGGCCTGAGGCAGGCCAGGCGAAGCCGTTGGCATAGTAGGCCCTGGAGTCACGGTGTTGGCGCGCATTAGCGACCATCTGCGCATCCTCACGGATTCTGTCGCGGGCGGCCGGGTCCGGCGTCACGGTTGATGGCGGTAGGCCATCCACGCGTTCAATCGCATACGCGCGGCTCTCAACCTGAAGGTCTTTCTGAAAATTGTCACCTTCGGGGCTGCTGACCTCAAGTTTGCGAATGCCGGTTTCATCGCGACCGAAACCGATGACAAACCGGCCATCGTCGGAAATATCCAGCGCTTTTCCATCCAGCAAAACCTTGCTGCCCGGCTCAGCCTGGCCAAAAATCAACCCACCCTGGATAGCGTTGCCGAAGAGTTCCAGCGCATGGCAGGAAAAGCCTGACAGTAGCAACAGTGAAAATAACAGAGAGCGCATGGCCCTTAAAGGTTGATCTTGATGGACTGCCCTGGCTGGATGATGTCGCTCTTGCTCAGGTCATTCCAGCGGAGCAGGTCATTGACCTTGACCTTGTATCGTTTGGCGATGCTCCATAAGCTGTCGCCGCGCTGCACGGTGTGCTTGATCGGTCCGCTCCTGACGCTGACGGGCTTGGGCGCCGGACTCTGGAACAAGGTCAGGGTTGTACCTGCGCGTAGTTTGCGTGGATCGGAAATATTGTTCCAGGCTTGCAGTTCGCGGACGCTGACCTTGTAACGCCGGGCAATCACCGACAGGCTCTCGCCTGAGCGCACCCTGTGAGTGACGCGTTCTGACGCGATCAGACCGGACTGGAGCTTCTGCAGCTGGTTGGCAGCGGCCACGTAGAGGGGGTCGACCAGCATCTGCTCATCACGCGGCAGACGCAGCTTTTGACCAACGCGGATCATGTCGCTGTTCAGGTTGTTGGTGGTCCGTAAAACCGAAACCGGTACACGATGGCGGTTAGCCAGTCCGGACAGCGTGTCGCCGTTTTCCACCAACACCTGGTCCCATTTCATCAGTTGCAGAGAGTCTTCAGATGCCATGCGTTTTTTCAGCTTGGTGGCGGCATCGACCGGCAGCACAATACGGAAAGGTCCCTCGGGCGAGGTCGCCCAGCGGCTGAACCCGGGGTTCAGGCTGAATAACACATCAATGCTGACTTCACCGATCTGGGAAATCAGCACCAGGTCGCTTTGGACTTCCATCTCAACCGCTGCAATAACCGGCTTGTTGGGCGCCCTTGGTAATTCAAAGTCATAGTGGGCCGGGTTTTGGAACAGGCAGGTCAGCCCCAGCAGTTTTGGTACATAGCCCTTGGTTTCTTTCGGCAGGCTGATATTCCAGAAATCTGCCGGTTTGCCATTTTTCAGGTTTTGTTTAACCCGCCTGGCCACGCGGTTTTCGCCCGAGTTGTAGCCCGCCAGGGCCAGCAACCAGTCACCATCAAATTTCTGATGCAGGTGCTCCAGGTAATCCAGCGCGGCATGGGTGGATGCCCACACATCCCTGCGGCCGTCATACCACCAGTCCTGCCGTAAACCATAGTACTTGCCGGTAGAGGCGATAAATTGCCATGTGCCCAGCGCACG
>JBFFWN010000067.1:0-15086 GCA_041570235.1 Lysobacterales bacterium
AACCTGCTCGATATGTCTACCCAGTGGAGCAAGTCTTCCATGGCTGACGGTATTTACGATGGGCGTGATCGCTCGTCCGGCGACCTGAAGTGGACCGCGACACCCGTCGATCTGATTTTCGGTTCTCACTCTGAGCTTCGTGCCGTGGCAGAAGTGTATGCCGCCAGCGATGCAGATGAGAAGTTTGTCCGTGATTTTGTCGAGGCATGGACCAAGGTCATGACCCTGGACCGCTTTGATATGATGTACTCGACCATTGCGGGTAGCTTGCAGGGTTTTTGAAACCTGAAGAAAAAGCGGCGGCGATATAATCGTCGCCGTTTTTTTATTGCCTCCGGGCTTTCAAACAGTTTGGTTGGCATTCAATGCTTATTGCATCTATGCTTGATGGCAATAACAGCATAAGAGAAGTCCATCCTTGTCGATATTCAATGAACTAAAACGCCGAAACGTATTCAAGGTAGGTTTCGCCTACGTGGTGGTTGCCTGGCTGGTTGCTCAGGTGCTGCAACTGGTGTTTGAAAGTTTCGGGACACCTGACTGGGCAATCAAAACCGTGTTGGTGTTATTGGCGACCGGTTTGCCGTTTGCGTTGTTTTTTGCGTGGGCATTTGAAATGACCCCGGATGGTATCAAGCGGGAAAGTCAGGTAGACCGTTCCCAGTCGATCACCACGCAAACCAGTAACAGGCTCAACCGCATGATATTTGTCGTGATGGCATTGGCGCTGGCTTATTTTGCCTATGACAAGTTCGTGCTTTCCGGGATTGAAACACCCGAAGTTGCCACCGCTGCCGTTGCAGAGCATGTCACTGGTCAGGAACCCGCCCCACCATTATCAAAATCTATCGCCGTGCTGCCATTTGTAAACATGTCGTCAGACCCGGAGCAGGAGTATTTCTCAGATGGCATTTCCGAGGAACTGCTCAATGGCCTGGCCAAGATTGAAGCCCTGAAAGTCGCAGCGCGCACATCATCATTTTCATTCAAGGGACAAAACAGACCGGTTGCGGAAATTGCACAGGTGCTGGGTGTCGAACATATCCTTGAAGGCAGTGTGCGAAAGGCTGGTTCGCAGATTCGCATAACCGCTCAGTTGATACGAGTCAGTGACGGTTTTCACATGTGGTCGGAGACCTATGACCGTGAGCTATTAAATATTTTTTCCATCCAGGATGAAATCACCGAGTCCATTGTCAATGAGTTGCGTGTGAAACTGGATGTCGGAGCGCAATCGGTATCCACATCAACCACCAGCAACCCGGAAGCCTACCAGGAGTATTTGCAGGGCAGGTACTATTGGAACCTTCGGGAAACATCAAATATCTATCAATCGATAACGCATTTCAGGAAGGCAACGGAACTTGACCCGACTTATTCCGATGCCTGGATTGCCCTGGGTGAAGCATCGGTATTGTTGCCGGTCTGGGAGTTCAATGATGCCAAGGCCCCTGAGCAAATAGAGAATGCCAGGTTCGCTGCCAACAGGGCGATTGCATTGAATCCGACGTCAGGTCGTGCCCGCGCGGTGTTGGGGTACGCGAATATGCTTGTGCTGGATTGGCGCGAAGCATTCTTCAATTTTGAACTGGCGGTCAAATATGAACCGGAAAATGCCACTGTATGGCACTGGTATAACACTTCGCTCGGTACGATTGGTCAATTTGACAAGGCGGATGAGGCCATAGACAAGGCCCTTGAGCTGGACCCCCGCTCGCGCATTATTGGGACAAGCAGAGTGGATGAGTTTATTCGTATAGGGCAATACGATGCTGCGATGGATCGTGTTGACAAAACATTGGCGTTTGCACCGGATTTCCTGTTTGCCTGGCAGTTAAAAGGACTCATATACATCCTGAAAAATGAATTTCCTGAGGCCAGGCTGGCCTTCCAGAAAATTCTGGAACTGGATGACAGCAAGGAAATAGAGATCGGTTTAGTTGACTATATCGAGGATTCCATTCGCAGTGGAAAGCCATTGCCGCTACCTGCATGGTTTGAGAACCCGAACGCTATTGACCAATACGCTGCCTCGTTGGTGATGGTTTGTGCAGGGGATTATGAAGGTGCTCTGGACCTGATCGAAAGGCAGTCAGAAAGTAACATTCCCCACCTGGCGGCCTATTATCTGAATAGCGTTTTGTACCGCGAAAAGATGGGTCATATGCCCCGTTACCAGGAGTTGGTCAGACGTCTGGCAACATTTGAACCCGGTAACAGTTGATAGCTGGTGTATCGGCAATTCACTGCACATAGCCCATCAATGAATGCATCACTCAGCTATTTTGCTGTCAACGGGATATCAATCTCCAGATGGTGTGGGTCTGGACTGCCATCCCAGATGCTTGAGATTTTTACGGAGACAGAGCCGTCTCTGGACCAGTCATAATGGATATCATCAAACCAGCGTTTGGGTAACACAGCACCCATCAGATAAACATCCCCTTGCTCATCCAGAGGGGCGTCAAAATACGGTTTCATTTTGTCCGGATTATCCAGGGTCTGGTACGAAGAAGCATCGTATCCAAGTTTTTGATGGCGATCCAGGGTAAAGGCGGCCAGCTCTTTTGCATCATTGAACACAGTGACATGCATTGCATTTAAGGCAAAATACCGGGTTGCGGCATAGTTGCCGTCAGCATCCAGGCCACCGGCATGTATTTCAATCTGGAAACGCCCGTCTTTTGCGCTTGATGGCGCCACGATGGAGTCCTGGCTGACGACAAAATGGTAACTTTGTGCGCCGGACAGCGATATCTGATGCGTTTGGGGGTCTCCATATTCAAATGCCGGAAACAGTAACAGCGGGTTCACGGAGTATTTGCGGATATTCGTACCTTTTTTTGCATCAAGAAACACATGCAGGGAAAAATCAAGGTGTGATCTGGGTAGAACAATTTTGCTGTTTGGATCAAAACCGGCTACCGCGATCAGATCTCCAGCCTCAAAAATATGCTTGCCAATGATGTCTTCAACAGATGCCTCATCGTTACCGGTCGTTTCTCTCGCCAAACGGGTTAAATAATCCAGCGTACGGGAATCGACGTGACGGTAGCTGGTGAAGTATTCATGGTAGACGCGTCCCTGGTCATCCCGGTAGGGCTTATCCAGCTGATGTTTGAGAATGATTTTATAGCCGGAAATATTCTTTGCGGCCGAAACCAGCAGGCCTTTTTGAATGGCGTATATTTTTTTCAAATAGGATTTTGGTGACCTGATGGTCCAGGTCTTTCCGTCGGCGGTTGCGACATCACCTGTTTCGCGTGGGAAATAACCCACATCCATGGCCGGATGGAAATCGGTATGATCACTGTAACGCCGTTCGCCGTAGCCGAAATAGACATTCCGCAAGCCATCCGTAATGCTTTGCACACTGTCTTGCATTGACGCCAGCGGAAACACCGGTGGTTGATTTTTGGCCTGGTATTGCAGGGCCTCGACAATGCTTTGATGAGATGCGGCATCAATTGTTTGAGCATGAAGAGCTGTAGTTGAAATCAGGCAGGCGCCCGTCAGAAGCAAAAATTCTCGCCAAACAGATTTCATCATCAATTCTCACCATTGGTTTGCAGCACAGTATATTGAACGCCATGATGAAGCCCAAATAGAAAATAGCATGTTATGAATAGTCCCAGGTTATGCGCCATGCATACATGAGAAAAAAAGGGCGCTGATGATGACCCATGTCAATGCAGAAATTGATACCGGGTGTAAATTAATACAAATAACCGTAAGCCATGCTTGCAGTTCTTGAGCGTCTGGCGCAGTGGAAATTTAAGCTTGCATTAATGAACCGTAATGTAAGGTTAATTTGATATACATTCGCTGGATCATATTCGCTGATCTGCGAACACGAATCAGACAAAAACCCGAGCAAATCAGTTCAGGCCAATTTTTTGATCGCTAGCACGAGGAATCATCATGTCTACTATCCTAAGTCAAACATCCAGGTCGGATAATGCAGTATTGAGTCTACCCGACGGTCAATCCATCGAACTGCCGGTAATGGTCGGTACGGAAAACGAGCACGCCATTGACATCAGTAAACTGAGGCCAACCACCGGCTACATCACCATGGATCCGGGCTATGGCAATACCGGGTCCTGTCAGAGTTCAATTACGTTTCTTGATGGTGAAAAAGGCATACTGCGTTATCGCGGAATTCCGATTGAACAGTTGGCTGCAAAAGCCTCGTTTGTTGAAGTTGCCTATATGATCATGTTTGGAAAACTGCCCAACCGGTCAGAATTGGATAACTTCACACATAACCTGAACAGCCATGCACTTCTGCATGAGGACATGAAGAACTTTTTTTCAAGCTTCTCCGGTCAGGCGCACCCCATGGCGATCCTGTCTGCAATGGTGGCATCATTGTCCGGTTACTATAGTGAGGCTTCATCAAGAGACAAGGGCGAAGACGCTGATTTAAATGCTGTGCGGTTGATGTCCAAGATTCGCACACTGGCTGCCTTCTCCTACAAGAAATCCGTTGGTCAACCATTCGTTTATCCAAAAGACTCATTGTCTTATTGCGCCAATTTCCTGCAGATGATGTTTGCGGTCCCCTCCAGGGACTATGAACCGGATCCCGTTGTGGTTGATGCCCTGAACCTTCTGTTGATATTGCACGCTGATCATGAGCAAAACTGCAGTACCGCTACCGTGCGTACCGTTGCAAGCGCCCATTCCAATTTATATGCCTCGATATCAGCCGGTATCCTGGCCTTATGGGGTCCGCTGCATGGTGGCGCAAACCAGAAGGTTATCGAAATGCTTGAAATGATCCGTGCAGATGGCGGTGATATGAAGAAATGGATCGACAGGGCCAAGGACAAGAACAATGAGTTCCGCATCATGGGCTTCGGTCACCGTGTGTACAAGAACTTCGACCCGCGGGCGATGGTTATCAAGAGAGCCTGCGACAGTGTGCTGGACAAACTGGGCATCGATGATCCAGTGTTGGATCTGGCCAAGCAACTGGAAGAAGTCGCGCTTTCGGATGATTATTTCATCGAGCGCAAACTTTATCCGAATGTCGACTTTTATAGTGGGATCATTTACCGGGCGATCGGTATTCCGGTTGATATGTTCACGGTCATGTTCGCCCTCGGACGTCTGCCCGGCTGGATTGGCCAATGGAAAGAGTTAATGGATGATCCTACTCATCGCATTACCCGTCCACGGCAAATCTACCAGGGTGCAACGGTCAATGATTACGTGGATATCGACAAGCGCGCCTGAAGTTTCTCTTTGCGGACGATCACCTTAGTTGATCGTCCGCACCTTAACCTTACTTGCCCTTTGGCTTTTATTTCTTATGCCATAGATCGCCACGGCACCGGCACAATGGATCGCGAGATATTTGCATGTGAAGTTGGTGTCAATTAAGATTGGTGTTCTTTAGTGGCTTTAAAAGCCATCCTTAGTGAATTCGTCTGCAAGCATTAAATATCCCCTTCACTGTTACTCCGACTGTATATATGCTTTATATCGGCGCATCGCTGGCCAACACGGCAGGCTAAGCAGCGCTCGACGATGAACTGGAATAAATTGCAACAGGGTTAATAGATGAAAGGTTTTTTTGATGAGATGTTGAATGGTGAAGCTGTTGGCGAAAACGCAAGCATGCGCGCGCCCTATGCGGACTATGGGCATTGGTTCAATAGTGAAAACCCCGACCGCATTCTGAAAAAGGCGGCCCAGGCCGAGGCTTTTTTTCGTAAAACAGGTATCACCTTCAACGTTTATGGCGCTGAGGCTGCTGATGAGCGGTTGATTCCCTTTGACGTGGTTCCGCGAATTATATCTGCGGGCGAATGGCGCAAGTTGTCGCGTGGGATCGAGCAACGAGTGCGCGCGCTCAATGCTTTCATCTATGATATTTACCATCGGCAGGAGATATTGCGCGCCGGTCGGGTGCCTGTTGAGCTGATCGCAAATAATGAGGCCTTTCTGCCACAGATGGTGGGAGTCAACCCGCCCGGCGGAGTTTATACGCATATCGTCGGAACCGACATCGTCCGCACGGGAGCGGATGATTTCTTCGTACTGGAAGACAACGCCCGCACACCATCGGGTGTTTCCTATATGCTTGAAAATCGTGAGACCATGCTGCACATGTTTCCTGAGCTTTTTTCGCAAATACAGGTGCGGCAGGTGAGCAGTTATCCAACCAATCTGAGCCGTTCGCTATGCGCCAGCGCACCGCCCGCTTGCAAGGGCAAGCCGGTGGTCGCGGTGCTTACACCGGGCATCCATAATTCGGCCTATTTCGAACATAGCTTTCTTGCCGATCAGATGGGAGCGGAATTGGTTGAAGGTCATGATTTGCGGGTTGTTGACGGGAGGATCGCGATGCGCACCACACGTGGTTACAAGGCAATTGATGTACTATACCGCCGCGTGGATGATGATTATCTTGACCCTTTGAATTTCAAGCCGGAATCGATGCTGGGTGTGCCGGGTATATTCGATGTCTATCGCGCGGGTGGGATCACCATTGCGAATGCGCCGGGGACCGGCATTGCTGACGATAAGGCGCTTTATTCGTATATGCCGGAAATTATCGAATTTTATACCGGCGAGAAACCGCTTCTGAATAATGTGCCAACCTGGCGCTGTTCAGAACCGGACCAACTTCAATATGTTCTCGATAACCTCGCTGAACTGGTGGTTAAAGAGGTGCACGGTTCGGGTGGTTACGGGATGCTAGTAGGGCCTGCGGCAAGCAAGAAGGAGATCAAGGCGTTTCGCGAGAAACTGAAAGCGCGGCCTGCCAATTATATTGCACAACCAACCCTGGCGCTGTCCACCGTGCCGGTCTTTACCAAAAAAGGTCTGGCGCCCCGCCATGTCGACCTTCGGCCTTTTGTCCTGATGTCACCGGACCGGATCGATATCACACCGGGCGGTCTGACGCGCGTGGCAATGACCCAGGGCTCTCTGGTGGTCAATTCCAGTCAGGGCGGGGGCACCAAAGACACCTGGGTGTTGGAGGAATGAAGCGATGCTAGGTAAAACAGCCGGTGGCCTTTTCTGGATGTTCCGCTATCTCGAGCGCAGTGAAAATTGCGCACGGCTTTTGGAAGCCGGTTTTCGCATTGCGTTGACACGCTCGGCGACGGCCTCCGCGGAATGGAAGTCAATATTGGCAACTTCGGGCTCACTCGCCTCCTACGATATGCGGCACGATAGTTATGATTCAGACAAGGTGATCAACTTCCTGTTACGCGACAAGGCCAATCCGGCAAGCGTGATCTGCAACGTCAAAGCGGCCCGGGATAACGCGCGACTGGTACGTACCGCGCTGACAAGGGAGGTTTGGGAGGCAACCAACGAAGCGTGGATAACCTTGCAGGCCCTACTGGAACGGCCGGTGAGGGAGAGTGAACTGCCTGATGTTTTAAGCCTTATACGTCAGCAAAAAGCCGTGGTGCGTGGCGCAATGGCGGGCACCATGCTGCGCAATGATGGTTATAATTTTGCGCGAATTGGGATGTTTCTGGAACGGGCCGACAACACCGCGCGAATCCTCGACGTAAAGTACTATTTATTGCTGCCATCTTTCGCTCAAATCGGATCATCCCTGGACCATGTCCAATGGGAAACGATCCTGCGCTCGGTATCGGCTCAGCGGGCTTATAGGTGGCTGAATGGCGCGGAAATCAACCCCATGAACGTGGCCCAGCTACTGGTTCTGCATCCACAGATGCCGCGTTCCCTGGCCTTTTGCTCGCATAAAATCATGAATAACCTGCAATATCTCACACGTGAATATGGCACCGAAAACCCGTCATACCACATGGCTCGAAAGCATTATGAGAAACTGAATGACAGCAGTATTGAAAACATTTTTGAGCTTGGCCTGCATGAATTTGTTGAGGACTTCCTCATCAACAATGGCGCACTCGCCTCTCAGATTGATAGCGATTACAGGTTCCAGGGGTAGATATGCGTCTTAAAGTTGACCACAGTACGATCTACCGGTATGACGCGCCCGTTGGTTACGGACTGCAACAGGTGCGTTTGACCCCCAGGCAACGGCCCGGACAGAAAATCATTCATTGGGAGATGGCGATTGAGGGTGGACACAAAGAACTGCAGTTCACCGACCACCACGCCAACAGCGTGGATCTGCTCAGTATTGATGGGGGCGGGGAGCAGCTGAAAATTCATATCAGGGGAGAGGTGGAAACCAGCGACACTGCCGGTGTCATTGGGCAGCACTCCGGTCTGATGGCGCTGTGGATGTTCAAGAGACCGACAGTGTTGACAACACCTGGTCCTGAAATACGCTCACTCGTAAAAGAATTGGGAAGTGATTTCGAAAGTGAAATTGCCCGCGCGCATGCTCTTTCTGCGTTGATCGTTTCGCACGTGCCCTACGAAACAGGCAGGACCGATTCGGAAACCAATGCCGAGCAGGCGGTGGCCAATGGCGCCGGCGTATGCCAGGATCATGCGCATATCTTCATTACTGCCGCGCGCTTGCTCGGTCATCCGGCGCGTTATGTTTCCGGCTATTTGATGATGGATGATCGCGTTGATCAGGATGCAACGCATGCCTGGGCCGAAGCATGGTTTGAAGGTATCGGCTGGCTGGGTTTCGATGTTTCAAACGGTCATTCCCCGGATGAACGCTATATCTGTGTCGCTACCGGGCTTGATTATAGTGAGTCCGCACCGGTTTCAGGCATGCGCTATGGCGCAGCCAGCGAAAGTATGCTTGTTCAATTGCAGGTTCAGCAGTAAGCTGCAGGTCGCGGGTAAACAGACATGAGGATCGGGATCATATGACGTATTGTGTTGGACTTCGGCTCAACAAGGGACTGGTGTTCATGTCTGATACACGCACCAATGCCGGCGTTGATGACATTGCCCAGGTCAGGAAAATGAATAGCTGGGAAGTCCCCGGCGAGCGCGTTATTACATTGTTATCCGCGGGTAATCTCGCCACGACGCAAGCCGTCATCAGTCTGCTGGATGAACGTACCAAAGCTCCTGGAAAGCGTAGCCCCTCGATATTGAAGGCGCCAACGATGTTCCAGATTGCCTCGATCATCGGCACGCAGTTGCGCGAGGTGGTTAAAGATTTTGAACCCTCAGGACCTGTATCCAAATCGGTATTTGCTGCGACGCTGATCCTTGGCGGCCAGATCAAGGGCAGCGAACCGCGTCTGTTTCTGATTTACCCTGAGGGTAATTTTATTGAGTCCAGCGCGGATAACCCCTTCTTTCAAAGTGGCGAAACCAAGTATGGTCGCCCGATACTGGTGCGCGCGTTGCATGCAGATATGAACTTTGAAGAAGCAGTCAAGTTACTTTGCGTATCATTCGACTCCACCATCCGCGCCAACCTGAGCGTGGATTTGCCCATCGACCTGCAAGTGCATGCGCTTGATGAGTACAGGGTAACTCATGAGCGCCGCTTTAATCGTGGCGATCCCTATTTTGAGGATGTATCACAAGGCTGGAGCGAGGCATTGCAGTCCGCCGTAAGGACTTTGCCGGATTTTTCGTTTTGAACAGCCATGTATTCACCGGGTGTTCAGTTTGATAGCGTTATAGTAGTGTTGTGAAGAGTTTTATATTTTTAGATTGTTATTAACGTACTTTTATAGGAGAAAAAAATGTTAATCAGGGTAATGACGATAGCAATGTTCTTGATGTTCATGTTGGCAGCAGGTGGCGTTCAGGCCGGTGGTGATGTTGCTCGAGGGAGCGAACTGGCGGCGAATGAGTGTGCCGATTGTCATGGCGACGACGGTAAAGGTGATGATGAAGTACCCGGGGTTGCCGGTATGGACGCGGCGAAGCATGCCAAACTGCTGGCCGACTTCCAATCAGGCGCCGTTGAGAGTGAAATGAATGATTATGTAGGAGATCTCACTGAAGAGGATATGGCAGATATCGCCGCGTATTACGCGTCGCTGCCTGGTGAGTGAATTTCCTCGACACTGTTTCTTTTAAGCAGACAAAGCCCGACTCCGGCAAGGCGTCGGGCTTTTTTTTAATGAAAAGCCAGGGAAAGCCAGCGGAAAGCCAGGACATCCATAAACCTGTAGCTTAGGGATTAGCAAAACTGCCGCTACCTTTTACTAAACTACCGGCGACAATGGGGTTAATTGCTAAGTCTGACAAGGTTAATGACAAAGAGCAGCCAACCATCGGCGGTACAGTTACACCAGGCAGGGGTATTGTTGCGGGTCATTTGCATGGGTAGGGTGGGTCAATGCTCTGGTGATTCGTACTGGATACCGAAGCCGCCAACCGCGTTTCAATTTCTGGCAAAATGCCTCTAATTCGTCCTATACTTCTTGCCAATGACGTTTTCTTAAGATGCAACACTTGACCAAGAGGCGCTAACATCAACGTTCTTTTCATCTCCCCCGGCTTTCCTGCCGAAATGGCCGACTTCACACGCGGCCTCGCACAATGCGGCGCCCGGGTTATTGGGCTTGGCGAGCATCATGTCGGCGCTTTGCCGTCCATTGTCAAACAAAGCCTGCGTGATTACCTTCGCGTTCAGTCATTGTTTGATACAGACGCGGTGCTGGCTACCGTCCGCGAATACGCGACTCACACGTCGATCGACCGTGTCGAATGCCTGTGGGAGCCATTCATGACGCTTGCCGCGCAACTACGCGAAACACTCGGCATTGGCGGGATGCACATGGCCCAGACAGAGCTATTCCGCAATAAGAAGAAAATGAAAGACGCCCTGGATGCCGCAGGCCTGCGCACACCCCGCAACACCACCGCCATTGGTTCGGATGCTATACGTGCAGCGGCCGAGGCGATCGGTCTGCCGCTTGTGGTTAAACCCATCGACGGCGCCGGCTCGGCGAATACGCACGAGGTGCGTGACCAGGAGACTCTTGAAATCGCCATCGCCGACGTCGGTGAGCATCGTGAGGTCAGCGTCGAAGAATACATCGAAGGCGAGGAATACACCTTCGACACGGTCTGCGCCAATGGGCGCATCCTGTTTGAGAACATCGCCTGGTACCGTCCCAAGCCCATCATCGGCCGCAACACCGAGTGGATATCCATGCAGACGGTTAACCTGCGCAACCTCGACCGTCCGGAGCTTGCTGCCGGGCGCGAGCTTGGCCGGCGGGTTATCGAGACACTGGGCTTTAGCACGGGCTTCACACACATGGAGTGGTTTTCCACACCCTCGGGCGAGGCGGTGTTCGGTGAGATCGGCGGTCGCCCACCGGGAGGGCGCTCGGTGGACCTGATGAATTACACGAACGACTTCGATATTTACAAAGGCTGGGCGGAAGCTGTCACCCACGGTGAATTCAATCAGACAGCCCACCACCGCTACAACGCTGCGGCAATATTCAAGCGGGCCCGCGGCCAGGGCCACATCTGCGCCATCCACGGCCTTGAAAGCCTGCGGCATCGATATGGTGAACACATCGTCGTCGAGGACTTGCTGCCCCTCGGCGCGCCACGCAGAAACTGGCGCCAGACGCTATTGTCTGACGGCTACCTGATAGTGCGTCATCCGGATCTTGCACGAACGCTCGAAATTGCCGACGCGGTGGGTACCGACCTGCAGATTGACGCGCGCTGAAAATTAACGCCACTTTTGCGGGGCCAAATTAACAAGCGATGAACTGCTAGATTAGTTGCATGCCATGCACGGTTGTGAAGGATGTTTGATCAAAAGTGGGTGTCGCGATATGTTATCGGCGGTATGTTTTTCGCGGTATTTTTTGCTCCACGGTGTATGTTTATATGGGTTCTCTTTTGAAACAAGTGCCAGTCATTCCATCCGGTCATCACAGGATATTTATTGGTATTGCCTGTGATCAACGCGCGCAGCGACAAATCAACGAGGTTTTACTACCGGTCCGAAATTTATCGCCTTATATACGCTGGGAAGCAGAAACCAACCGGCATCTGACACTCGCTTTTTTGGGCAACATAACGACATCGAGCCTTGAAGATTTGCTTGGTCTATTTGATAAGAGTTATAGCCACCTCGAGCAATTTCAAATCAGCTTAACCAGGCTGGTACGCTTTCCTGATGAACAAGGCAGAATCATTGCACTGATCACAGAACCTGACCCCGCCCTGGCTTTTCTCTATCAAACCACGGTAGAACTTTTGCAAAGCAGCAGTCTCGATCTGCTTAGAAAAGAATTTAGGCCGCATATCACGCTGGGAAGAATAAGCAGGGTTAAACAGGTGACGGATCTAGTCGATTACCCCACTGCAATAGACCTGGGTATCCGCAGTATTCGGCTCTACCAGAGCACACTGGGCGAATCGGGAAGTGTTTATACTGTTTTAAAGGAGACACCTTTGGGCAGTTAATTCTGGCCTCTGAAACTGCAGCAAACATTACCAGGGTGAGGATTACGCCTGCAGACACAACCAGTCGGATGACAAAATTGAAAAGCTTTGCAGGCAGGCAAGGGCGGTTGTCAGTCCGTCATGGGGCCCGGAGGTTTTCGGCTTAAATGAACAACTTGAACGCTGTCCGGGGAGCTATCGGTTCGGGAGGTTACAGGGTTTTCTTTGCAGACTTATTTCAATAATTTTTCGATCAATAGCGCCCGGGAACGCCATTAAATTATAGATCCATAATTTAACAGTTGGCGGAATGGCTGGAATAATCGATCCTCACACACGGATTATTAAGGATCTTAGCGGCACTGGTTTTTTATGACCCGTTCCAGGTTCTGGATATCCTGTGAAGCCACACCACTGCCGGGTTCTTTCGCTTCAGCCAATTTAGCTTTCAGCTGTGCACAAACATCTTCGTTAACGTTCTGCGTATACGACCTTACGCTCTCGCGTATTTCAGCTTCACTGGTGTTGCAGGCCCGCTCCTCGAACTTTTCAAATCGTTTGATTTCCGCGGCCCTCTGCTCTTCGTCCAGGTATTGCCGGGGTCCCTCGTACACTGCGTTATTCCATGACCGGTTGGTATGCAACGCACCATTTTCATCTTTGTATACCGGTAGTTGTTCCTTCAGTGTTGCAAGTTGAGACCTGGCCGCCGAGCACTGTTTTTGCATGGTTGCCCTCACGTTCTTCACCGCATTGTTTTCTGCGGATTGCTGTTGCTGCTCGTGTGTGCGCTGCCAGTCGCGGACCTGGCTTGCCCGCCGCGCCCGTTCCGCCTGTTGCTGGCTGGTTTCAAAGGTTTGCTGGCTCGGGGGCTGTTCTATTTCAACCCTGCTGGCGTTTTCGGCATCCCCGCAGTTTTCCTGGTAGTGGACCGTCCCGTCCTTATCCGTCCACTTGCAGATGGCCCATGAGTCTGGTGATAGAGCCATCATCACGACCAACAGGCATACGAATGCTGGCGCTGACTTCATGGCGCGGTGACCCCGCCGGGCAATGTGTTTAATGTCATCTTTGGTCCCAATATAAATTGTCAAGGAACAGTTCCTCCATCTTACCAACAACGGTTCACATCACAATCTGTGGCAGAGCAGTCCTTTACATTCAGGTGTGTGAGTGTGAGGTCGCCACATTCAGTATCTGCGGTCTGCGGCGCCACCCTTGTCGCAGTCAGTGTGTAACTTGTGTTATTCGCCACGATTGAAAGTTGGTAGTAAGTTTTTTGGCTATTCGTCTGCATTTCCAGGCCCCCGCTGCCGACGGTAGCCGTAAATACACCATTTTCGGTGAGGAATTGCTGCTCGCGCTGTGCTGCTTCGTACAGCAGGGCGTGCCCGTCAGCCCGACGTGACGTTATGATCCGGTCCTGGTAAGCCGGGTAGGCGAGCGACATCAGGATTGCAATTACAAGCAGCGTAATTATCAATTCTATCAGGTTGAAGCCGCGGCAACGGACTCGCATGTCCTTGAGTCGCTGATTCAACATTACAGGCCCATCATGGAGTTTCCAGGTTCCTGATCGCCACGACGGTCTGGAACTCACCCCGGATCATCCTGTCGGCGGTGCCGGCGAAGACGGTGCAACCAATGCAGACATTTTCAGGCGCCCTGAGCACGTTGTCGATAGAGTTGACCAACAGGGTGATCTCCACGCTGGCAATCCGGTTCCAGTTGGCTCCGACGTTCGCGGAATCCACGTAAAAATTCGGAACGCCATTGTCGTCGGGGTCAACGCCGTACCTGATGCGCATGTCCTCAATACCCTCGGCCAATTCCGTCACCAGGGAAGCAACCGCGTCTGTCTCTGTTACACAGACGAGTTTTGAACCCTGTATAGCGTATTGGCTGGTTCTGACTTTATCCACGGGAACGGAACTGCCCTGGCAGTCCCGTATTCCCGCGCCGCCTTCGAAGGTGACCGCGATGATATCTGTGCCCGTCGTGATATCGGTGAGGCTGATGGGTGCATCAGCGCTTAGGAGCGCTCCTTTAATGCCCCCGCTCGCGGGGACCACGACAGCCGACGTAGCGGGGTCATCATAACCGGCCATGCGTATCGTTCTGGTCAGCATATCAACCGCGAAGCGACCGTTCTCCTGCACCCTCAGTAAACCGTTCTGAAAACGGGTCGTCTGCAGATTGTTCAGATATACTGTCACCAACAGGCCCAGGATCAGCAACCCCAGCGTTAAAGACACCATCAGTTCGACGAGTGAGAAGCCGGCCGACTGCTGTTTTTTTATTTGATTAACACGTCTCATCCGCCCGTCCCGTATATTTCAAATTGAAAGGCCTGGGACTTTTGTGTGGGGGCATCGCTGAGCATGCCCGCACTGCGCCGGCCCGTCCAGCCCAGCGTAACGGTCACCCCCACAGGGTCAGCCGGGTCAACGGGAATGGTAGTGGCGATGACACCGCTACCGCCCGGCAACATCGCCGCCACCCTCTCGCTCCATACCCTGAGGTCATGCTCGGTCATTTGTGAGGCGGAGCAGTCGGCGCTGAGATTGCCAGGACCTACAAGACAATTGGTAACCGGTATTGTTGAGGTCGCCGTGTCAAACTCATAACTGCCTGCCTTGGCCTCGTCCACGTTAACCCGCATGCGCTCGACGATTTCCCGCGCCAGCATGGCGGATTGACCCCGGTGCAGGCTGGATTGATTATACAGATGCGTGGTGACATGCAGGCTCACCATCCCCAGCAGGCCAAGCCCGACC
>JBFFWN010000068.1:0-15075 GCA_041570235.1 Lysobacterales bacterium
AGGGTATCCGCAAACAGCTGAACAAGAAATTCGGTCACCTCGGTGATCGTGTGGTTGAGGACAACATCCGTGTCATCACCCGCGGGTTTGACGAGGTGGTGCAACTGCATCCAGAAGAGTTCATCGATGAGGGTCACGAAGAGTTGCTGCCATTGATCCCGCAAATGATGTCGGGTGCCGATTCAGAGGCGGGTCTTGGCAACCAGGCGGACTTCTGGAACCAGGTTTGCGTTCAATACAAGACCGGTAAAGACATCATCGCCGACCCGTTTACTGCGATCGCAGCCATCCCGGCGGCGACATCCAGTATGCGCGACATGTCCGCGGTGCGTTTCAATGTACCCGAATTTGTCGCAGAAAAATGTACCGGTTGTGCAAAGTGCTGGACGCAATGCCCTGACTCCGCCATACCGGGTGTGGTCAGTACCGTTGAAGAGGTGCTCGAAGCCGCGATCATCACGGTTTCCAGCCCGCAGAACCCGCTGACCCGTTTCAACCAGCTCACCCGCAACCTTGGAAAAGAGTGCCGCAAGATCATTAGCGCGGGCACTTTCAAGACCTTTGCAAATGTCCTGAAGCAGGCCTATGCCACGGTCGCCGATAAGTCCGGCTGGGATGCCGAGCGTCGTGCGGAAGTCGACGGGCAGTACAACCTGGTCTATGCAGTGATTGAAGACTTTCCGCTGGCCAGGACCGCGCCATTCTTTGATGTGCCTGAAAGCAAGAAGAAAGGTTCCGGCGGTCTGCTGTCGATTACCGTTAACCCTGAAACGTGCAAAGGTTGTGATATCTGTGTGGCCGTTTGTGCCGATGGCGCGCTACAGAGCGTTCGCCAGACAGAAGATTACCAGCAGACTCTCGAAGAAAACTGGAAGCTTTGGAACAACCTGCCTGAAACCGATGACCATTTCATCAAGATTTCCAGTCTTGATGAAGGCATTGGTGTGATGTCTTCATTGCTGCTGAAGCAAAGCAATTACATGTCGATGGCCGGTGGCGATGGCGCCTGCATGGGTTGTGGTGAGAAGACCACCATCCACCTGTTGCTGTCCACGGTCAATGCTTTCATGACACCAAAGGTCGAAGACCATGTGAAGCATATCGATGGCCTGATCAAAGACCTCGATGCAAAAGCCCATGAGATGCTGGTTTCTGAAACCGACCTGGATGATGTTGACGCAGATGCCGATGCATTACTGGTCAAGCTCAGCGACGAGAAGAAAGAACGAGTTTTACTGATCCGTAAAACCATCGCGGAACTCAAAGACCTGAAATGGCGTTATGAGGAAGGTCCAAGCGGCCGCGGTCGTGCAAAGCTCGGTTTCACCAACTCCACAGGTTGCAGTTCGGTCTGGGGTTCATCATACCCGTACAACCCCTACCCGTTCCCGTGGGTCAACCACCTGTTCCAGGATGCGCCATCGGTTGCAGTCGGTATTTTTGAAGGCCATATGCGCAAGATGGCTGACGGCTTTATCAATGTCCGCAGGGCCGACAAACTGCTGTCCGACAGCTACGATGCCTCCACCGATGAATCGTTCTTCGATGAGTTTGAATGGCATCAGTTCAGCGATGAGGAATTCGACCTGTGTCCGCCGTTGTTTGCAGTTGGCGGAGACGGCGCGATGATGGACATCGGCTTCCAGAACCTGTCACGCGTGATGGCTTCTGACAAGCCGATACGCGTCATTGTTGTCGACACACAGGTTTACTCCAATACCGGCGGCCAGGCCTGTACATCCGGCTTTACCGGTCAGGTTTCTGATATGGCCGAGTACGGCATGGACCATCATGGCAAGGAAGAAACCCGTAAAGAGCTGGCGCTGATTGCCATGGCTCATCGTGGTGTTTTCGTCATGCAGTCTTCACAGGCGACGCCTTCCCACCTGATTCAGAACGTACTGAAAGGCTTGCAGGCCCGGCGTCCGGCGCTGTTCATATTGAACACACCGTGCCCTCCTGAATGGGGCCTGGCTGATTTCGGCGCACCGGATGCCGCCAAGCTGGCGCTCGAAAGCCGTGCGGTACCCAATATCGTCTTCGATCCTGATGCAGGAACCACCTTCTCGGAATGTCTTGATCTGGAAGGCAACCCGTCGCCGCTGGATACCTGGACAACCTATGAGTTGACCTATGTCGATGACGAAGACAAAGAACAGAAGATGACCCTGCCGGTCACCACTGCCGACTGGGCACTTGGCGAGGCGCGTTTCCGCCGTCACTACAAGCCGGTCAAAGACGAAGAAAACCTGGTCCCCTTCCATGAGTACATCGAATTGGAAGAGGATGAACGTGAAGACGCCACGGCATTTATCTATACGGTTGATGCCAAGCGGCGCCTCAGCAAGGTGGTGGTCTCTACTGAGATCGCGCAACTTGCCGAAGAACGTCTGCGGCACTGGGCGCAATTGAAGGAAATCGCCGGACTGGATGTTTCCGACAATATGCGTGACTCGGTTTCTGAATCCCTAGAAGAGGAAGTGGCCGCCAGGATTGCAGCCGTCACCGCCGAGTACGAGGCCAAGATCAACAAGCTGACAACCCAGTACCCGTTGCTGATCGCCAGGCGACTGGCCGAAGGCCTGTTGAAAGGCAGTGCCGAGTTAACGGTTGCACAGTTGCTTGAAAAGGCGGAAAGCTGGAACGGCCCTGCTGTTGAAGCACCGGCTGATTTCAGTATTCCCAGCCCGGTTGCGAGCCAGGCGGCTCCAGCGGCCGCCGCTCCGGCTGAAGCTGCACCGGCGCCTGCAGCAGCTGCAGCGCCAGCCGCGGCCGAGGAGGATGACGATGACGAGTTCATGGGTAATGAACCGTATATCGACACCCTGCGCTGTACATCCTGTGATGACTGCCTGAAGGTTAACTCCAAGATGTTTGTCTACAATAGCGACCAGCAGGCTGTCATCGCTGACCCCAGGGCTGGAACCTTCAAGCAACTCGTTATGGCAGCCGAGGCATGTCCGGCTGAATGTATTCACCCGGGTGATCCACTCAATCCTAATGAAAAAGGATTGGACAAGCTGATCAAACGCGCCGAGCCGTTCAATTGAGCCAGGGACGGACATGAAAGGACTGCCTAGCTTCAAACACGGGATTCACCCTGCGGAAAACAAGGAACTGACTTCGGGGATTGCCTCGAAGCGGTTTCCGTTCCCTAAGGAAGTGATTCTGCCCCTATCGCAGCATATCGGTACGCCGTCAAAAGCCCTGGTTCATCCTGGCGACCGCGTCGAACGCGGTGATGTGATTGCCCAGGCCGAGGGGTTTATTTCCTCAACGGTTCACGCAACCGCGTCGGGCACGGTCAAATCCATAGAGCTTTGGCCACATCCCAACGGCGGCATGGCGCAATCGATACGCATCGACGTGGATCCGAATTCCTCGCAAATGCGTCGACACAGAATCGTGCCACGCTGGCAGGATGTACCGGAGCACGAACTGTCGAAGGAGATTGCCAAGGCCGGCATTGTCGGTCTTGGTGGCGCGGCCTTCCCCTCCCATGTCAAGCTATGCCCGCCCAAGGACCAACCCGTCGAGGTCTTGATCATTAACGCTTGCGAATGTGAACCCTACCTCACATCGGATCACCGGGTCATGCTGGAAATGCCGGAGAAGGTTTACGAAGGCATACGCATCGCTCTGAAAGCACTGGGCATTACCCAATGCGTCATTGGAATCGAGAACAACAAGCCCGATGCCATTGAAATGATGCGCAAGACCAAGCCCGACGATCTTGATGTCCGCATTCAACCGTTAACGGTCAAGTACCCCCAGGGTGCTGAAAAAATGCTGATCAAGGCAGTTCTCGGAAAGGAAGTGCCACCGGGCGCCCTGCCAAGCGCGGTCGGCGCGATGGTTCAAAACGTTGCCACCGCGGCAAATGTCGCAGCCGTGTTTGAAACCGGCCATCCACTGATCGAACGCATTATCACGATCACGGGTCGTGGCATCAAAAAGCCGGGTAACTGGAAGATACCATTCGGCACCAAACTGCGTGATGTCATCGAACACTGCGGAGGCCTGACAGAAGACGCGGCTGAGATCGTTTTTGGAGGTCCGATGATGGGCCTGGGCCAGGCAAACCTCGATGTTCCCATTCTGAAAGCGACCGGCGGTATATTGATACTGTCGAAAGACGAATGTAAACGTCAGGACATCATGCCGTGTATCCGTTGTGGCAAATGCCTTGATGCATGCCCCGTCTTCCTGAATCCGCAATTGATGGGCCAACTGGCCAAGGCGGAAAGATACGAAGAGCTGGCCGAGAAAGCACATCTGAATGACTGTATGCTGTGTGGCTGCTGTTCATTTGTCTGTCCGTCCAATATTCCACTGTCACAATATTTTGCCATGTCGAAATCCCAACTGAGAAGACTGCCCAAGTCATGACCGAAACCAATATAAAAATCACTGCGTCACCGCATGTCAGGTCAGCCGATTCCACAGTCAAGATCATGTGGTCGGTGGTGTTCAGCCTGGTACCGGTGATTGCCTGTTCCATTTACTATTTTGGACCCAGCGCTATTCTCGTGCTGCTTGCCGCAGTAGCGGGCTGTCTTCTGACAGAACGCCTGTTCGGTGCGACCCCGGGGTCGGTGGCCGATGGGTCCGCCATGATTACCGGTCTTTTGCTTGGCTTATGCCTGCCACCCGGCTTTCCGCTCTGGATGGCGTTTTTGGGCGGCTTCTTCGGTATGGCTTTTGGCAAGATCATCTTTGGCGGACTGGGTCAGAACATATTCAACCCGGCGCTGGTTGGCCGCGCCTTCCTGCAGGCCGCATTCCCGGTTGCGATCACCACCTGGCCGGCAAAATCCGCCAACTGGTGGAGTCTGCAAGGGGACAACCTCGCCCTGCCCTTCATGTCACCGACGGTTGATACTGCCACTGCAGCGACGCCGTTGGGCAACCTGAAATTTGGCGATGACCCGGTGATTACACCACTATGGGATTTGTTTATTGGCAATACCGGCGGGTCACTGGGTGAAACTTCCGCCATATTCATATTGCTGGGTGGGTTATATCTGGCCTGGCGGGGGCATCTGAATTGGCATATACCCTTAAGCATTTTTGTATCCACTTTCGTCGTTGCCGGTTTGTTCTACGCCATCGGTATCTCCCAGTTCCCACCTCTTTTCATGCTGTTTTCCGGTGGATTGATGCTGGGCGCCTTCTATATGGCCACCGACATGGTCACTTCACCCGTCAGCAACAAAGGGTGTTGGCTGTTCGGTTTTGGTATCGGTTTCCTGGTGGTCGTCATCCGCGTCTGGGGTGGTTTGCCTGAAGGTGTGATGTACGCCATCCTGTTGATGAATGCCCTTGTGCCGTTCATTAACCGCGCCACGCAGCCGCGGCTGTTTGGAGCCTCCAGCAAGAAGAAGAAGGAGGCTGAGTCATGAGCAAACAGGACATGGAAATGAACACCGGAACCGAAGAATCAACTCAAGTTGAAGAACAGGTTCCTGCCAAGGAAACGGTCTCAACGTTTCGACTGGTGGCCACCCTGGCGATTGCGGGTGCACTTGCGGGTCTGCTGATCGTGCTGGTCAACCAACATACCAAACCACTGATCGATAAATACAAGGCGGAACAGCTACAGTTGGCGGTTTACGAAGTATTGCCCGGGGTGGAGCGCTATGACACTTACTACCTGGTTGATGATGCACTTTCGCTGAATCTGCCGCAAGGCGCCAAGGAGAGTGACTACAAGCGTATTTATGTCGGTCATGACAGCTCCGGTCAGATCATGGGTATTGCGATATCCCGCGGTGAGTCCGGTTTTCAGGATGTGGTCCAGGTGATTTTTGGATTTGATCCATCTAATGGCAAACTCATGGGTATGAAAGTTTTGGACAGTAAGGAAACGCCGGGGCTCGGTGACAAGATATTCAAGGACATGGATTTTGTGAATCAATTCTTTGCCGGGCCCCAAACACCACTTGTCGGCGTCAAAGCCGGTGCAGGTAAAGGTCAACCCAATGAAATTGATACCATTACCGGTGCCACCATCTCCTCAAAGGTGGTCATCAACATCATTAATAACGGATTGAAAGAATGGAATCCCATAATCGAACGGGGAATTCCGGACGCGCCCGCCGGTTCTGCAAGTGAGGAGGTGACACCATGAAGAAAACAACACCATCTCAGGACTTTATCCGCGGAATCTGGAAAGAAAACCCTGTCCTGATACAGATGCTCGGCTTATGCCCTGCATTGGCGGTCACCAACAGTGTCAAGAACGCCCTGGCGATGAGCGCGGCAACTTTCTTCGTGATCTGTTGCTCCAGTGTGCTGATTTCGACCTGTAAACGATTCATTCCACATGAAGTCAGGATTTCAGCCTACATACTGGTTATCGCTACGTTTGTAACGCTCGCAGATATGCTTCTGCAGGCTTATGCACCTGTACAGCATAAAGAACTGGGTGCCTTTATTGCCCTGATCGTAGTGAACTGCATGATCCTGGGTCGACAGGAGGCATTTTCTGCCAAGAATAACGTCTTTCGCTCATTGCTGGATGCGATTGGGACCGGCATCGGTTTCACCATCGCACTGGTCATGATGGGTGGTTTTCGTGAGATCCTGGGGGTTGGCGCCTTCCTGGACATCCCGCTGTTTGGACCGAACTTCGAACCCTGGGTCATCATGGTGTTACCCGCAGGCGGGTTCCTGACGCTGGGCTTTATCCTTTTGGTCATGGGCTACTTTGGACAACGCAAACAAGCCAGGGCCGAACAGGCTGGGGAGACCTCATCATGAATGACCAGACACTGTTCTCAATTTTCTTCTCGGCCATGGTGGTCAACAACTTCACCCTGGCCATGTTTCTCGGCCTTTGTCCGTTTATGGGTGTCTCGGCGCGCGTAGAAACAGCATTGCGCATGGGGTTGGCGAATATTTTCGTACTGGTGCTGACATCCCTAAGCGCATGGGTTCTGAATACATACATCCTCGAAACAGTACCCTATTTACGCATCATTTCATTTATTATCGTGGTCGCATCATTGGTGCAGATCGTCGAAATGATTGTCAAAAAATTGTCGCCGGTACTGTTCCGACAGTTGGGTATTTTCCTGCCACTGATGACCACCAACTGCGCCATCTTCGGCCTTGCCATTTTCCAGACCAATCGCGGCTATGGTTTCACGCAGGGCATCGTTTTTGCAGTTGGGGCTGGACTTGGCCTGACGCTGGCATTGGTGTTGATGGCCTCTATTCGCGAATCAGTCGAGTTTTCCGACATACCAGGTATTGCCAAGGGGACCGGGTTGGTGCTAATAATAGCTGGTACACTTTCCATGGCATTCATGGGATTTGCAGGACTTTTGTAATATGGAAAACTACATCGCACCGCTGCTGTTATTTGTTATTTTTTTTGTGGGCTTTGGCCTGTCCCAACGCGGCAAGCAGCAATCTGGCGGATGTGGCAGTTGCACCGGCAGCGGCTGTTCGGACAAGTCCGAATGCACGAACCAGGACAAACCGGGTCATCATTAAGCCAGAACCGTGCCAGAAAAGGCGCCATGTTCAGCACCCGGATATAGCGTAATGACCGCTTACCTGTTTTACGCCGGAAGGCATTTAAAATTGGTGGTAGCCGCCATCATGTCCCTGATGATTTTTACCGCCTGTCAGGGAGACAAAGAATACAACGCCCAGCTGTTTGTATTCGGAACCATCGTTGAACTCAAGCTTTGGGGAGCTTCGGCCGAGCAGGCAGACCAGGCATTTACTGAAATCCAACAGATGTTCAACGCCATGCACCGGGATTGGCATGCCTGGGAACCCGGCCGTCTGACCGAAATCAATGAGGCCTTCCGGCAGGGCCGGACCGCCCAGGCCGATGCTGATATTGTCACCATGATCCGCCGTTCACAAGCTCTTGAACCGCAAACCGGGGGGCGATTCAACCCGGCCATCGGTGAGTTGATCAGGCTGTGGGGCTTTCACACCTCGGATTACCCGATTATCGGCCCTGCCCCAACCCAGGCAGCTATTGATGAGGTATTGAATTCAAATCCATCCAGCCGCGACATACATATCAATGGTCTCGAATTGCAATCGGATAACCCGGCAGTGCAACTGGACTTTGGCGGTATTGCCAAGGGCTATGCCGTAGACCTGACGATCGCGCGCTTGCGCAGCCTGGGCATCGACAATGCCATCATCAATGCCGGTGGTGACCTGAGGGCCATGGGAACACACGGTGACAGGCCCTGGCGGGTCGCGGTACGCAAGCCCGGCGGCGGCAATATCGGATCTATCCAGGTCGATGGTGATGAATCTATCTTTACCTCGGGCAATTATGAACGCTTTCGCCAGGACAAGACCGAACGCTATCCGCACATACTGGACCCCGCAACCGGTTGGCCGGCCAGGGACGTTTCATCTGTCACCGTCATTACCGGAGAAGGATTGCTGGCCGATGCTGCTGCCACGGCGCTGGTGGTTGCCGGCCTCGAAAACTGGCCGGAGGTTGCGGCCGGTCTCGGCCTCGATAAGGTCGCCGTCGTTGATGAAAACGGTACGGTTTTCATGACCCCGGCAATGCGCCAGCGAATAGAATTCAGCGGCAATATTGAACACATTATTGTGGAAACCCCTTCAATACGGTAAACGACTTACTTTCCCCTGAAGCCCGGATGAGCGTCATTTTCCGGCTGTGTTTTTGAAGGATTTGGTGACTTATCCTCCAACATTTTACGACGAAAAAAACGACAATACACAGACCGGAATACCGGAATATATACTGATCCAGATCAGTTATATCTCACACCAAACATGGTCTACTCTTTATAAATCTTATTCATTTTTGATCCATCAATTACGGCTGTAGGGATGCAGGAAATGAATGATTGCTACCCGCGTTGTCTCGCCTTTCACCTTTTCGCCAGAGTGTTGCTGCCATGAACGAACTCAAACCGTTCATAGGTGACCTGGTGTCAAAAACCGCAAAGGACCCGGATCAACTGCTGCAACATCTTCATACGATCCAGCTCGAATATTCCCACGTACCGGAAGAGGCAATCCGACTGTTGTCCGGGCACCTTGATATACCACCGGTGCAAATATACGCGGTGATCGATTTTTACTCGTTTCTACACAGGCAAGCCCGCGGTAAATATGACATCCGCTTCAGCGACAATATCACCGACCGGATGCTCGGCAACCAGGTGCTGTTCAGGGGTTTGTGTAAAAAACTGGGCGTTGAACCTGATAAACCCCGTGCTGATGGCAAGCTTACCGTCAGCCTGACCTCCTGTACCGGTATCTGTGACCAGGGACCTGCCGCACTTGTCAACGGTTTGGTCATTTCAAACCTGACGGAAAAACGTATCCACAAGATGGTTGGTCGCATTGAAGCCGGAATACCCGTCTCCGAATGGCCGGAATCACTGTTTGTCGTCAGGGACAATATCCGCCGCAAAGACAAGCTGTTGACCGATGAAATCATAAAGGGCAGCGCCATTCGCGCTTTACAGGCCAAGGGCGCTGAATCGATGCTGCAAAGACTGGAGGAATCGGGTCTGCGAGGGCGTGGAGGCGCCGGTTTTGCCACCGGCACGAAGTGGCGCATGTGCCGGGAAACAGTTTCAGATACGCACTATGTGGTGTGCAACGCCGATGAAGGCGAACCGGGTACATTCAAAGACCGGGTGTTGCTGAACAGTTACGCGGATGACCTGTTTGAAGGCATGACGCTGGCTGCAGGCATTGTTGGCGCGCAAAAGGGCCTCGTGTATTTGCGCCACGAATACCTGTATCTGAAAGGGCATCTCGAAAGAACGCTTCAAAGCCGGCGCCGCGCCGGACTTCTGGGCAATGACATCCTGGGCCACCGGGGCCTTGACTTCGATATCGAAATTCATATGGGCGCCGGGGCCTACATATGCGGAGAGGAGTCCGCGCTGATCGAATCACTGGAAGGCAAACGTGGCATCCCGCGTGTCCGCCCACCCTACCCGGTAAGCTGCGGATACAAAGACAAACCCACTGCACTCAATAATGTCGAAAGTTTTGTGGCGGCTGCCAAGATCGCCGTTTTTGGCGCGGACTGGTGCGCGACAGTCGGAACACCGCAATCAAAAGGCACCAAGCTGTTAAGTATTTCCGGCGATTGTGAACTGCCCGGCATCTACGAGTATCCGTTCGGCGCCTCGATCCGGCAGATACTGATCGATTGCGGCGCCAGGGATACGCAGGCTGTGCAGGTCTCCGGCGCTGCCGGAGCCACCATCCCGCCCCAGGAGTTCTATCGCAAAATCGCGTATGAGGATGTGCCCTCAGGTGGTTCGTTCATGATTTTTAACCAGCAACGCGATCTACTGAAGATGGTGTTGAATTTTGCCCGCTTCTTTACCCATGAAAGCTGCGGTTTTTGCACGCCATGCCGTGTTGGCGGCAGGCTGATGAATGACCTGGTCGAAAAAGTCATGGTCGGTTACGCCACCCATTATGACCTCAAGGAGATCGTACACATTGGCAAGGTGATAAAAAAAACCGCGCATTGCGGCCTCGGCGCGACGGCCCCGAACCCGGTCCTCGATACCCTGAAAAAATTCCCCGGCATTTACGCCCGGCGATTGCACAATACCAGCCACACACCCGCTTTTGACATGATCACGGCGCTCGACACATCCCGGCTTTTGACCGGGCGTGAAGATGAAGGCGCCTACCTGGAGCGTACGGATGAGCACTGAAAACACCTTCAGACTGGATGGCAGGGAGATACCCTTCAAAGAGGGTGACACAATCATGGACGCGGCAACGCGGGCCGGTGAATACATACCCCATTTGTGTCACAACCCCGAATTCAAACCACACGGCAGTTGCCGCCTGTGTATTGTCGATGTGAACGGCCGCCACCAGGCATCCTGCACGCGTCCGGCAGAAAGCGGCATGGATATCGATAACAGTTCCGATGCCATCATGGAAAAACGGCAAATGCTCTTACAGATGCTGTTCGTCGAAGGCAACCATACCTGCCCGGCCTGCGAAAAAAGCGGTGCCTGCCAGTTACAGGCCGTCGCCTACTATACCGGTATGCTGAGCCCGCACTTTACCCACTTCTTTCCCAAACGCTCGATTGATGCCTCGCACCCGGATATTATTTTCTACCACGACCGCTGCATACTGTGCGGTTTATGCGTTCGCGCCAGCGAGCAATATGACAAAAAATCCGTGTTCACTATTGCGGGCCGTGGCATGGAAAGCAAACTGTTATTCAACTCGCCTGATGGCAAGTTGGGCAACACCGAGCTGGCCAGTACGGACAAGGCAGTATCGGTGTGTCCGGTGGGCGCCATCATGCCAAAATACGTGGGGTACGAGGTTCCAATCGGTAAGCGACTTTACGATACCCGGCCGATCAGCGTGGTTGGCGATGTAGCTTCGCATCCCCGTACCGAAAAGCCGTTTGCAAATGATCGCAGCCATGATTAAACCGCAAACGGCTAAAGGTCCCGACAAGGACAAATTGATCGTCGCCACTGCGCCATTATGTGGTTGTTTCGGCTGCCACATGTCACTGCTGGATATCGATGAACGTATCCTGCAACTGATCGAACTGGTCGAATTTGACCGCACGCCCATTACCGATATCAAGACCATCGGAAAATGTGACATCGGCCTGATCGAGGGGGGTGTGGCCAATGTTGATAATGTTGAAGACCTGCGCGCTTTCCGCAACAACTGTGACGTCCTGGTGGCCGTTGGCGCCTGTGCTGTCAATGGCGGCATTCCGGCAATGCGTAACCATTTTGATGTGAAACAGTGCCTTGAGGAAGCCTATATCTATGGGAAAGGCGTGATCAATCCGCATATTCCCAACGACGTCGAAATTCCGTTGCTGCTCGACAAGGTTCACCCGATTCACGAGGTGGTCAGGGTCGATTATTTCCTGCCTGGTTGCCCTCCTTCAGCAGATACATTTTGGAAATTCCTGACCGACATCATCAGTGGAAAGCCCGTTCATTTTCCATACGATTTGATTCACTACGACTAGCCCAGGGGACTGGTGGAGAGTAAAGATGCCCTCAGCATTGGAAACAGCCGATAATCCTCAGCAGCTGAAACGAATTGTTATTGAGCCCCTGACCCGTGTAGAGGGACATGGAAAAGTCACGCTCCTGCAGGGTAAGAACCGTCATATCCGCCAGGCGCGCCTGCATATCACGGAGTTTCGTGGCTTTGAAAAATTCATCCAGGGCAGACCCTACTGGGAGTTACCTGTCCTGGTACAGCGCTTGTGCGGTATATGCCCGGTAAGCCACCACCTGGCCGCCGCCAAGGCCACCGATATGATCGTCGGCGCAACGCGACTCACACCCACGGCTGAAAAAATACGCCGCCTGATGCACCTGGGTCAGACATTGCAGTCACACGCGCTGCATTTTTTCCATCTGTGCTCACCCGACCTGTTGTTCGGATACGACGATGAGGTCAGGCATCGAAATATTGTCGGCATGATAGAAGACCACCCGGAAATTGCCACACGCGGTGTTCTATTACGCAAATTTGGCCAGGAGATTATTCGCATCACCTCCGGCAAACGCATCCATGGCACGGGTGCAATTCCGGGCGGGATCAACAAATCCCTGACCATGGATGAAATCCGTTATCTGCAAAAGGACATAACTGAGGTGATTGGCTGGGCGCGGTCAGCGCTCGAATTGATCAAGCGGATCTTCTATGAAAAGTATGACTATCACATGGGCTTCGCCAGGATCGAGACCAGCATGATGAGCATGGTCAATACAGATGGCGGGTATGTGCTGTACCACGGCGGGTTACGCGCCCGAAACCATGTCGGCGAGACCATATTCGATCACGTCGACTACAGGAACTACAGTGACTATATACGTGAAGGCGTCAAGGACTGGAGCTACATGAAGTTCCCGTTTATCACTTCACTGGGTGAAGATGAAGGCTGGTATCGTGTCGGCCCGCTGGCACGTATCAACAACTGTGATTTCATCTCGACACCGCTGGCCGAGCAGGAACGCAAGGAATTTGCCGGCCTCGGCAATGGCCTGCCGGTTCAATCGACGATGACATACCACTGGGCCAGGCTGATCGAGCTCCTGTACTGCACCGAAGCCATTGCGGAATTGTTAGCTGACAACGATCTGACCGGCACCGATCTTCGAACCAGGGGTGAGTTGCAACAAACCGGTACCGGCGTTATCGAAGCGCCGCGTGGAACCCTGTTTCACCATTACCAGATAGATGAACAGGGTATTGTCGAGAAAGCCAGCCTGATCGTTTCGACCACCAACAATAACCAGGCGATGAACGAGTCGATCCGTAAAGTGGCCAACCAGTATCTTGACGGCAACCGTCTGAGCGAAGCCCTGCTCAACCAGGTGGAGGTGGCCATCCGCGCCTATGACCCCTGTCTTTCCTGCGCAACCCATGCCATAGGCAAAATGCCCATGGAACTGCATTTGCTGGGTGAAGGTGGCGAGTTGCTTGACCGCCTGGAGAAAAAGGTCACCGGTGAGATGATACGGACGATATAGCAATCTGATGAACGGCAAACGAGCAGTTGCGCCTGTCCTGATATTCACCTGCGGCAATCCGTCGCGCGGTGACGACGCGCTGGGTCACGCCATGTATGACCTGTTGCAAAAAGAACCACTCGACCAGGTTGATCTGCTGACCGATTTTCAATTGCAGATCGAGCATGCGCTGGATTTTGAAGGACGCAAATACATTCTTTTCATCGATGCAGGAATCTGCTGTGAGGCGCCCTTTGAACTGCGCGAGGTGGCAGGCTGCAGAGATGACAGTTTTACCACTCATGCCATGAGTCCCGCGTCGGTATTGGCGGTGTATCACCAGCTAACCCGGCGTGATCCGCCACCTGCATTCCTGTTAACCATCAGGGCCTACGAGTTCGTTCTTGGAAACAAGCTCAGCCCTGCGGCAAGAAATAACCTGCAAAAAACCCATCGGTTTCTGCTGCAGCAACCACCCTGGTCCGGGTTTGTTTAATCACTGAACTCCGGAAGCGGCAATGCCGGCGGGGTCACGTTACAATATGGCATGTTAGAAATCAGTCAAAACGTTGTCCTTGACGATAATGAGATCGAAATCTCGGCCATCCGGGCCCAGGGTGCGGGCGGTCAGAATGTCAACAAGGTCTCCTCGGCCATTCACCTGCGGTTTGATATAAACGCCTCTTCCCTGGATGAAGACATCAAGGGACGTCTGCTGCGTTTACAGGATAAGCGTATCAGCAATGATGGTGTCATCATTATCAAGGCCCAGAACCATCGAACCCAGGAAAAAAACCGCAGTGAAGCCCTGTCACGATTAAAAGAGCTGATCAAATCCGCCCTGCAGGTTCCGGCCAAGCGGATTCCGACACGGCCGGGGCCCGCGGCAAAACGGAAACGCCTGGAATCCAAGAAAAAGCGTGGTTCATTGAAAAAATTACGGGTCAAACCTGAGAAATCAGGGTCGGAATAGACTGGGTCAGAATAGAAACGTCATTTTCAATGATACCCGCACATAAACAGTCATTCGAAAAACCGTTTCGCTGTTTGCAAAGGCGCCATGGGCCGAATGTTCACTCAGATGCGATGCTGGCCAATTTGCAGCTGCATTCGCCGGCATGAGTCAAAAGGGTTTATAATTTTGAGCCTGTCAGGACTGCCTGAACCAGGATAACAAGGTGTTTCACATGAAATCAAAATGGCAGCTCCTTTATGCCGCCTCTGCGGTTGCCGTCATCCTGGGGTTACTGCTCAACATTCCACCGCTTTACTGGGTGGCCAAGCCGCTTTTGATGATCTCGTTGGCCCTGCATTTCCTGTCAACTCTGCGAGGCGCCCCGCGTTGGCGCACCTCCGTATTGCTGGCGCTGCTTTGTTCATGGGCCGGAGACGTGTTCCTGATTTCCGATGATTTTTTTGTACAGGGACTGATCAGTTTCCTGCTGGCTCATGTCTTCTTCATCATGGCCTACCACCAGACCGGCGCCGCCACCGGCAAATTAAAGCCCATGGATTTTATGAAATTCGGTCTTTACGGCGCTGTTCTGATCACTATCATTTACCCCGGCCTTGG
>JBFFWN010000069.1:0-14923 GCA_041570235.1 Lysobacterales bacterium
AGACCCTCATAACGTTACCCGGGCTTGGCACCCGCTATGCCTGTCCCGCGACAGCGGAAAGTGCAAATCGCGCTTCCCTGCGTCTGCCGGTTGATAAGAACATCTACCTGGTGCCGCAATCGCTGTTCAAGATCCATCCCGACAATGATGAGATCTACTTGCAAATTCTGGAAAGAGATGAAAACGCTGTCCTGGTGTTTTTCACCTCACCTGTGCGCGCAGTGATGAATGCATTCACACAGCGTCTGCAAGGTGCGCTGGATAAGCACAAGATCGAGGCGCGTTCGCAAATAAAATTCCTGCCCCGATTGTCCTGGGACCAATTTCTTGAAGTCAACGCGGTTGCTGACGTGATGCTTGATTCACTGCACTGGTCGGGCGGACAGACCAGCATCGATGCATTGGCAAGTAACCTGCCGGTTGTCACGCTTCCCGGTCATTTTATGCGCGGACGCCAGACCCTGGGTATGCTCAACATCATTGGCCTGCCTGAACTGATCGCGGATTCAACTGAAAGCTATATCGACAAGGCTATAGAAGTAGCAACGAACAAGGACTATAACGCTCAACTCAAACAGCGGATAGCCAAAGGAAAATCGAAGCTATTTGACCAGCGGCAGCCAACCACAGAGCTGGCATCTGTGCTGGAAGACCTCTATTTACAGAAAAAAGGTTAACGGCCTAAAAAGAGGGTGGCGCCTTTTTTGACCTCATCAGGGTTCAATCAGCAAAGCAGGGTCCAGCTTCAAGCTGGCTGACAGTTTGCGCAAAAACCCACCCAGTGGCGAGCTGCTGCGCCAGACAAGTGCGATAGTCCTGCTGGGTGCAGGTGTCCTGAACGGGCGAAGAGAGAGGTTGTCGGTGGCGGCAATGGGTGGTTTGACCGATAGCACGGGCATCAGCGTGACACCCGCATTGGCGGCAACCATTTGCCGGAGGGTTTCCATGCTGGTGGCGTGAAAGTCGACACGTTCATGCGCGCCTGAAAGTTCACACACGGCCAGCGCATGGTCACGCAGGCAATGACCCTCTTCCAGCAGCAACAATTCTTCGCCTTCGAGGTCTTTCATTTCAATGGTCTGTTTGTCCGTCAGTGGGTGAGAGGACGGCATGGCTGCGACAAAGGGCTCTTCAAACAACACTTCGACTTCCATTCCATGCGTTTCCACCGGCAGGGCCAGTAAACCTGCATCGAGCCTGCCCTGGTCCAGCATGTCGAGGATGATATTGGTTTTCTCCTCGGCCAGTTCCAGTTTCAGATTCGGATACTCGCGCCTTATGACCGGTATGACATGTGGCAACATATAAGGTGCAAGCGTGGGAAAGATACCCAGCTTGATACTGCCGGACTGCGGGTCACTGCTACGCCGTGCAGCATCCTGGAGTTGCTTGATGTCGCGCAGAATATGGCGCGCCCGATGTGCTATATCTTCCCCAATGGGTGTCAACATGACATTACGTGGTGCCCGTTCGACCAGGTCGACACCGAGTTCCTCTTCAAGCTTGCGTATCTGGGTGCTAAGCGTTGGTTGGCTGACAAAGCAGGCCTCGGCCGCCTGACTGAAGTGTTTCAATTCGGCAAGCTTGACGAAATATTGGAGTGCGCGTAAGTTCATGGGTCAATTATAGATGAAAGCTATAACATCATGAAGCAACATAATTATTTACAATGGATATGTGACTGATTTCAAGGCCCGCCATGCGTTTCATTGATGATCATAAAAGTATGTCTACTCCGATAGTGGTTGTTTCGCTGGACCAGGTTGTTAACCGCAAGCGAACGTTTTTGATGCCATTGCTTCAGCTGTTAATCTGCCTGCTTGTTACTCAATTGGCTGTTGCAGAAACCGGTTTTCCCGACAATGAAGAATTGGCCAGTCTGAAAAGAGGCGAGGTATTGGTTCAAACCATCGAGAACGAAACGCCCGGCGTTACCGCCCGGGCAACCGCGCTGGTCAATACGGATGCCGACAGCATCTGGGACATCATCGGGTACTGTAAAAACGGACTGATTTACATGCATGGCCTCAAGACCTGCGAGATGCTTGAAGGTGACCAGTTTGACATGATTGTGCACCACCGTGTGCGCAAGAGCTGGTTTTCTCCCATGCTGGATTACACATTCAGAGCAAAACGTAACCGCGAAGGTTACGGCAGTGCGAAACTCATCAGCGGTAACCTCAATGTTTTGAGTGGCTATTGGCAACTGACGCCTCTTAAGGGAGAGCAGGGTGTACTGGTCGTTCACCAGATCAGTATCCAGACCCGTTTTCCCTCACCTAAGTGGCTGGTTCGGCGCAGCCTGAAACATGATCTTCCCGATATGCTTGCCTGCATAAGGGGCCTGGCGCTGTACCCGGTCAGGACAGAATCGGTGCAGCTTGATTTGAGCCGGTGCCCCGGGGAGATTCCACCGGTGGTCAATTAATGCAACTATTTAGCCCTTGATTCGCTTAAAATACCGCATTCGAAAATCCACACAGGTTGATCCATGAGTAAACGTACGGTTCTGACCGGTATTACCACTACCGGTACCCCCCACCTTGGAAATTATGTCGGCGCCATAAAACCGGCCATTGAGGCCAGTCACCGTGAGGGTGTCAGTTCCTTTTATTTTCTGGCCGATTACCACGCGCTGATCAAATGCCGTGAACCGGAAGTGGTGCATCAATCGACCCTGGAAATCGCCGCCACCTGGCTGGCGCTTGGATTGGATACCGATAAGGCGGTGTTTTACCGTCAATCGGATATACCGGAAATTTCAGAACTGACATGGCTGTTGACCTGTGTCACTGCCAAGGGCCTGATGAATCGCGCCCATGCCTACAAGGCGGCCGTTCAGGAAAACCTGGAGAAAGGTGAAGATGCGGATTTTGCCATTGCCATGGGCTTGTTCAGCTACCCGATTTTGATGGCGGCAGATATCCTGATGTTCAATGCCCATGATGTGCCGGTGGGGCGCGACCAGATACAGCACCTGGAAATGGCCCGTGATATCGGCCAGCGGTTCAACCATTTTTTTGGTGATCATTTTGTGCTGCCCGAAGCGGTGGTGGATGACAATGTGGCCGTTTTACCCGGAACCGATGGCCGTAAGATGTCCAAGAGTTACAACAATACGATTCCGCTCTGGTTACCTGAAAAGCGTTTACGCAAGTCGATCATGCGTATTGTCACCAACTCCCTGGAACCGGGTGAACCCAAGCAAACCGAAGATTCGGCGCTGTTTGCCATCTATTCGGCCTTTGCCAATGCGAAGCAGCGTGAAGAGATGAAACAGGCCTTTGCCGATGGCATCGCCTGGGGTGCTGCCAAACAGCAATGTTTTGAGTTGATCAACGCCGAGCTCGCTGAAAGCCGCGCTGCATACGAGGAACTGATTGCCGATCCTGCAAAAATTGAGGAACAGCTCATCGAGGGGGCAAAGCGCGCCCGCGAGGTTGCGGCTCCCCTCATGCAGGAGTTGCGGAATGCGGTCGGAATTCGTCCGCTGGTTTGAGGTTTCAGGGTGAATAGCGATAACAGGGAAAATCAGTTCCAGGTAGCGGCGTTTTACAAATTTACGTCCCTGGATAACATCGGTGACATGCAACAACAGTTGCTTCGTGTCTGCCAGGAAGTGGATCTGCTGGGTACGATCCTGTTAGCCAGCGAGGGCGTCAACGGTACGGTCGCCGGTCCGGCCAGGGGTATCCATAGCCTTTTAATGCATTTGCGCGGCTATCCGGGTCTCGGTGATATTCAATACAAAACCTCCTGGTGCGAACGGAATCCGTTCCTGCGGATGAAGGTGAGGTTAAAAAAGGAAATCGTTACCCTGGGTGTCGATGGCATCGACCCGACAAAGACGGTTGGGGAGTATGTCGAGCCCCGGGACTGGAATACACTGGTCAGTCAACCCGGTGTGCGCCTGATTGATACGCGTAATGATTACGAGGTGAACCTGGGGACATTCAGCGGTGCGGAAAACCCCCAGACAACTTCGTTTCGGGAGTTTCCTGCCTGGCTCGAATCCAACCTCGGTGAGGACAGGGAGCAGCCGGTTGCCATGTTCTGCACCGGTGGTATCCGTTGCGAGAAATCGACCGCATTGTTGAAGGAAATGGGTTACAAAAAGGTTTACCACCTCAAGGGTGGCATACTCAATTACCTGGAACAGGTGCCGGCTGAAAAAAGCCTTTGGCAGGGTGATTGCTTTGTGTTTGATAACCGCGTCAGCGTCGATCATGACCTGTCGGAGGGTTGTTACGAGTTGTGCCCGGCCTGTCGTATGCCCTTGTCTGAGGATGACCGGAAATCACCTCAATATGAGGAGAATGTTTCATGCCCGAAATGTATAGACCGCCTGACACCCGAACGGCGCGCCAGCCTGGAAGAGCGCGGTCGACAGATCAAGCTGGCAACGGAGAGGGGTGAGAAACATATCGGCAGGCGATCAAAGTCCTGAAGTGGCGACTTGAAGCGATCATGGATACACTGTAAAGACTGAATTTACAGGTTGGATAGATGCAAGCGACTGAGACAAACGAGGCAACGGGCGCACTGGCGGCAGAGACGGCTTTCCGGCCGGATCTGGATGTTTCTTTTCTGATCCCTGGCTGGTTACAACCCTGGTGGGACATGCTGACGCCTTATCCGGGCATATTGACGGTGATCGCCGTCCTGCTGGCCTACGCAATCGGCAAGCTCCTTCAGTTCATTATTTCCCGCAGCATGATGAAGGTGGCCTCAAAAACCCAAACGGATGCAGATGACCGTCTGATCAAATACGTTACCCAGCCGCTGGTTTTGACCTGCGTTACCCTGGGTATGATGATGGTGGTTTCCGTGTACGACTTACCGGCAGGCGTTCGCAGAACGTTTCTCTCGCTGTTTGCCACCATCCTGTTGTTCTCCTGGTTGAGGGCGGGGCTGAGAACCGCGAGGCTGGCACTGGAACTGGTGGCCGGCCACCGTCACCGCTTTGAGATCGTACAGGAACGCACGATCCCCATTTTCGATATGACCATCAAGATACTGCTGGTCGGTTTTGGCGCGTATGCGGTGTTATTGATCTGGGGGATCAATCCAACCGCGTGGCTGGCATCCGCCGGTGTCATCGGCATCGCCGTGGGCTTTGCAGCCAAGGATACCCTGGCTAACCTGTTTTCCGGTATTTTTATTGTCGCCGATGCCCCTTACAAGATTGGCGACTATATTGTTCTCGATACAGGTGAACGCGGAAAAGTAACCAACCTTGGCATGCGCTCGACACGTCTGCTGACCCGTGATGATGTTGAGGTCACGGTGCCAAATGCCGTGATCGCTAACGCAAAAATCATCAATGAAAGCGGTGGCCCCTGGGTTAAACACCGTATCCGGGTGCCCGTGGGCGTTGCCTACGGCAGTGATGTCGACAAGGTCTGCGAGGTGCTGGAAGAGGTTGCAAAGACAATGGATGAGGTCGTCAAGAACCCCGCGCCGCGCGTGCGTATGCGTGCGTTTGGAGCCAGTTCACTTGACTTCGAACTATTGGCCTGGATCGATTACCCGGAATTGCGGGGCCGTATCCGTCATGAATTACTCAGAAATATCTACTATGCCTTTCAACAGCATGATATCGAAATCCCGTTCCCGCAGACCGATATCCATTTACGCACCATGCCGCGAAAAGATATCGAGGTGGAATTGGACTGATTACATGGTTTTCATCCCGGAAATGCCGCGCATTTCCGGGATGACGCTGGTCGGAAGTTCCCTACTTCAGTTTTGACAGGATGGCCTCGACGGCCCCCGCCAACGGAATTTCGGAATTTTCTGAATCGCGGCGGTAACGGTATTCAAGCGCGCCCGCATCCAGGCCGCGTTCACCGATCACCACGCGGTGGGGAATGCCGATCAACTCCATATCGTTGAACATCACACCCGGTCGCAGGTCCCGGTCATCATAAAAGACTTCAACACCGGCCTCGAGCAGTTCCGCGTAAAGTTTGTCAGCCGCCTGGCGTACACGGTGAGATTTTTTTGCATTCATCGGCAGCAGGGCCACCTGGAATGGCGCGATTGGCTCGGGCCAGCAGATACCGCGGTCGTCATGATTTTGTTCAATGGCGGCGGCTACAATGCGAGACACCCCGATACCGTAACAACCCATTGGCATGACATGGGATTTACCATCTTCACCGAGTACAACGGCGTTCATGGCTTCGGAGTACTTGGTTCCCAGCTGGAAAATATGACCGACCTCGATACCCCTTGCCATTTGCAGAACGCCCTCTCCATCGGGACTCGTGTCACCCTCGACCGCGGTGCGTAAATCGGCAGTCGGTGGCGTTTCAAGGTCACGTTCGAAGTTGATGCCGAAATAATGCTTGTCATCGCTGTTGGCGCCCGCGGTAAAGTCAGACATTAAGACCACTTCCTGGTCGGCGATAACCGGCATGGAAAGTCCAACAGGGCCAAGGGACCCCGGACCGGCGCCAATGCTGTCACGGATTTCCTTGTCACTGGCGAACACCAACGGGCATGCAAGCTGTTCCAGTTTTTCTGCCTTCAGCGTGTTGAGTGTGCGGTCGCCACGCACCAGCAAGGCGATAAAGTCGGCATCGGATTCCTCGGCGGCATGTACGATCAGGGTCTTAACGGTTTTCTCAACCGGCACACCATAGCCACTGACCAACTCCTCGATGGTATGGGCGCCAGGCGTGTCAACAATGCGTAGTGACTCCCGTGGCTCCGCACGGACGTCCACGGGCGCAGCAACCGGTGTCATTTCCACGTTCGAGGCATAGCTCGACTGGTCAGAGAAGGCAATCTGGTCCTCACCTGAATCCGCCAATACGTGAAACTCGTGCGACTGGCTGCCACCGATGGCGCCGGTATCGGCCTCTACCGAACGAAAGCGCAAACCCGTGCGGGTAAAAATTCGTGTGTAAACGTCATACATTTCCCAATACGTCTGATCGAGACTTTCATTATCGATGTGAAAGGAGTAGGCGTCCTTCATCAGGAACTCGCGTGAACGCATCACCCCAAACCTTGGGCGAATTTCGTCGCGGAACTTGGTCTGTATCTGGTAAAAAGTGATCGGCAGTTGTTTGTAGCTGCGAATTTCACTGCGGACAAAATCTGTAATGACCTCTTCGTGGGTCGGGCCAAAGCAATAATCACGTCCGGCGCGGTCCCGGATTTTTAATAATTGCGCGCCAAATTTCTGCCAGCGTCCGGTTTCCTGCCACAATTCGGCCGGCTGCACTGCGGGCATCAACATTTCCTGGTAACCCACCTTATCGAGTTCATCACGAACGATGTGTTCGACTTTGCGCAAAACACGCAAGCCCAGCGGCGTCCAGGTGTATATACCCGATGTCAGTTTTCGGATCATACCGCTACGCAACATCAGTTGATGGCTGGCGATTTCGGCCTCGGCCGGGGTTTCCCGAGTGGTAAATAAATGGAATGTACTGGCTTTCATGTTTAATCCGACAGGCTTTCGAAGGGCGATAGTTTAGTGAAGTGCCCTGTATTAAACAACGATATCGCTGTTTAATACAGGACACTTCACTAGCCTGCCAGCAAGACCAGTACACCTGCCAATGTTAATCCAGGGCAAGTGAATCGGTTTAATCGCAATTTTTGGCGATGAAATCCTTTGAGTTTTTGATCCGTTCGAGACGTTCATTGTCATCCATGCGCACGACTGAGCCGTCCTCCTGCTCCACGATAACCCTCGGCCTTGGTTCCAGGTCTGCCAGAACCTGGCGGTGCCATGCACACTCCTTGTCCAGTTCTGCTCTCCTTTCGGCCGTCTCTTTTCTCTTTTCAGTGCGCTCGTCACGTAGCTGTTGCGCATAAGATGGTGAGGCGCCTGCAGGGTCTGATGGCTGTTCAGCTTCCGGTGTCGAGTGCTGGGGGGGCTTTAAGATCTTGACAAGCTCGGCATCCGCTGCGGCATCCGCCCGGGTACCAAAATGCACGACACCATCTTTATCTACCCATCGATAGATATCCTCTTTTGCCAAAACCATATTCGATGAGATGCCGAGAACCAGCAGCACAATGGTGATAAAAACTATTGCATTTCGCATCATCACATCCTTTTTCTGATGAAATACCAGCTCGTTTATATCACAAAGTGTCGATTTTCCACAGTGATCTAGCGGTTGAGCGTGTTATTATCAAAATTCGGACAGTGGTTTGGAAATTTCATGAATTCGAACAAATCAATACGCAAGCGAGGGGTGTACCTGTTACCCAACCTGTTGACCTCTGCTGCATTATTTGCTGCATTTTATTCTATTATTTCGGGTATAAACGGAAAGTTCGAGGTAGCCGCGATCGCGGTGGTGGTGGCGGGTTTCCTGGATGGTATGGATGGCCGCGTCGCCCGAATGACCAATACCCAAAGTGATTTCGGCGAGCAGTATGACTCTCTCGCCGACCTGGTTTCCTTTGGGCTTGCGCCCGCCTTGCTGGCGTTTAACTGGTCTTTGGCCAGTCTCAGCGAGATCAGCGTACTGGCAGGAAAACTCGGCTGGCTGGCGGCGTTTTTATTCGTCGCCTGTGCAGCATTGCGCCTGGCGCGCTTCAATACCCAGGTTGGCGTTGCTGACAAACGCTATTTCCAGGGCCTGGCGAGTCCGGCAGCGGCGGGAACACTGGTATTTACCATCTGGTTTTTTATCGATAACGGTGTTGAAGGCAGCAGTGTGCGGTGGTTGATATTTTTTGAGACCATCGTGCTCGGAATACTGATGTTTTCACGGGTACGGTATTTCAGTTTCAAGGTTGGCCCGGGTGGTGACAAGGTTCCGGCCATGTGGTTGCTTCTGGCCGTTTTGATCATTGTTTTGCTGGCCATAGATCCACCGATCATGGGTATGATATTCGGGAGTGTTTATGTTTTGTCCGGCCTTCTGGTAACGATAGCCGGTCGACGTACCTGGAAACTCAAGCGTGACAAGCGGCCTGGCAAGGAGAACCGGACCGACCCGGTGCTCGGTGATGAACAGCCCAAGCCCGATGACGATCATCCCAAAATACCCGAAGCCTGACGGAATGATGATCGACAGCAGGCAACTGGCATACCTGGACGCAATGGATATCGATGTCTGGCGTCTGCGTGCTGCTGAGAGCAGCGCGCCGCCTGAAAGACAAGCGGTGCCCCGCATCAGGTTGGGTTCCGGCAGCGGCGGAGTGCTTTTTTTATGCGCCGCCGCAGAAGACTCCTCGAGCCGCCTGGCCAATGACATCGGGCGATCGCTGGGCGGTGTCCCCGTATGGGCGTGGCCGCAGCAGGACGAGAGCAGTGTTTCGCTGGCCGATGCCGTGGATGACCAGTTGTTCACCACGGTTGCCATTTTCGGTAAGGAGCTGGCCGATCTTTTTTTTGGGGTTGAACTGCCAGCCAACCTGAACTCGGCAAAACTGGTGCTATTACCATCCATGAAGGACATTCTGAACAGCGCTGACGTGCGCCGTTCACTTTGGAAGATTTTCTGCACCAAAGGCATGGTGAGCGAAAATTGACCCGCGAGACGGAAACCGGTCACCCGCTGATCCGCCAGTTGCTTGAGCGGGACATCGACCGGATTTATGCGATCGAAAAGCAGGCTTATCCCTTCCCATGGAACCGTGGTTTGTTTGTTGACTGCATATATGCGGAGTATGGCTGCTTTGGTTTACAGATAGGAAAAGACCTGGTCGGTTATTCCATCTTCAACTGGGCGGCCAACGAGGCGCACCTGCTGAATCTTTGCATTCACCCCGAATGGCAGCACCGCGGTTACGGCAGCCTTTTGCTGGAATTTTCCATCAACCAGGTCGCCAAATTTGACAACCATTCGATGTTCCTGGAAGTGCGTGAAAGCAACCTGCGTGCCGCCAAGCTGTATCGAAACAGGGGGTTCAGGGTGATCGGCTACAGGCCGTCCTATTACCAGGCAGGTGACGGGCGTGAAAACGCCATCGTTATGCTGCTCGAGCTGGACTCAAATCAGTCCTGATCCCGCTGTTTTTCCAGTTTGCGTATTTGCTCTTCAAACCCGGCCACCTTGGTCCTGTGTATGATCAGGCGCTCGCGTTCCTGTTCGACCACCTCTGCAGGTGCATTGTCGACAAAACGGCTGTTGCCCAGTTTGCCCTCTGAGCGTTCGAGATCACCCAACTCGCGATTCAGTAACTTTTCGAGACGGGCGATTTCATCCCCGACATTGACAAGGCCTTTCAATGAGACCAGGACCTTCAGGTCGCCGACCAGCGCCACTGAATACTGCGAGGTATCGGCATCGATATCCAGCCACTCCACCGGCTCGATTTTACCGAGGCCCTGCAGCAGCGTTGAAAATTGCTGTTCTCTTTGCCTGTCTGAATCATTTCCTGCCTGGAAGGCGACGTTCAGCATTTTACCCGGCGGTACGTTCAGCTCTGCGCGGATATTGCGAATGCCCTGGAGGATTTTTTGCAACCAGCCAACTTCGGCTTCTGCCTCGGAATCGATGTCTCCAGGCTGCGGGAAAGCCTGTAGCATGATGCTTTCGCCCTCAATTTTTAACGGCGTCTTCAGTCGCTGCCAGATCTCTTCGGTAATGAACGGCATGATCGGGTGCAGCGTGCGCAAACCCCTCTCGAGCACATACAACAATGTGTAACGGGTTGCATTTTGTTCCCCGGCCTCACCCTTTTGCAGAACCGGCTTGGTCAATTCCAGGTACCAGCCGCAATACTCATTCCAGATAAATTCGTAAAGATCCTGCGCGGCCAGGTCGAGACGGTACTCATTGATATGAGCGATGACCCGCGATATCACTTTGTTAAGCCGCGATACGATCCAGCGGTCTATCAGGCTGGTTGGCGGCGCTGGCTTCACTTCAAAGTCGTCGGTGCTGATCAATACATAGCGTGCGGCATTCCATAGCTTGTTGCAGAAGTTGCGGTTGCCCTCGATACGACCCATGTCAAAGCGGATATCACGGCCGTTGGTTGCCAATGCTGCAAAGGTGAACCTGAGTGCATCACAACCATATGCCGCGGTGCCGTTCGGAAACTCCTTGCGGAGATTCTTCTCGATCATGGGCGCCATGTGTGGTTGCATCAGCCCGGTGGTCCGTTTTTTAATCAGGTCCTCTAGCCCGATGCCGTCAATAAGGTCGAGCGGGTCGAGCACGTTACCCTTGGATTTGGACATTTTCTGGCCATGGGCATCCCGGATCAGTCCGTGAACATAGACTTCGCGGAACGGTACATCGCCCATGAATTTCAAGCCAAACATGATCATCCGTGCCACCCAGAAAAAGATGATGTCAAAGCCGGTGACCAGGACATCGGTGGGGTAGTACCTGTCCAGCCTGGCGGTCTTTTCAGGCCAGCCCAGCGTGCTGAAAGGCCATAGCGCTGAGGAGAACCAGGTATCGAGAACATCTTCATCCTGCCTTAATGGCACGCTGTCATCGATACCATGGCGTTTGCGGGCATCAGCCTCATCATTGCCAACATAAATAGCGCCATCGGGGCCATACCAGGCCGGAATGCGGTGACCCCACCACAACTGTCGTGAAATACACCAGTCTTCAATACGGTGCATCCAGTCAAAATAGGTCTTGTTCCAGTTCTCCGGTACAAAGCGGATGTCACCGTCTTCAACCGCCTTGATTGCCGGCTTGGCCAGCGGCTCGATTTTCACGTACCACTGATCGGTCAGGTATGGTTCCACCACCGCGCCTGTCCGGTCTCCGTGCGGGACCATCAGCGTGTGCGCCTCAATTTTTTCCATCAACCCGGCGGCTTCAAGATCGGCGACAATTTGCTTTCGTGCAACAAAGCGATCCAGGCCGCGGTAGGCTTCCGGCGCCTCATCGTTGATGCTGGCATCGTCATTGAGGACATTGATCACGGCAAGGTTATGACGTTTGCCCATCTCGTAGTCATTGAAATCATGGGCCGGGGTGATTTTTACACAACCGGAGCCGAATTCGATATCAACGTAGTCATCGGCGATTACCGGAATAACACGGCCGGTCAGTGGCAACTCCAGTTTTAGACCGACCAGGTCGGTATAACGCGGATCGTCGGGATTAACTGCCACCGCCGTGTCGCCGAGCATGGTTTCGGGCCGGGTGGTGGCCACCACCACGTATCCTTTGCCATCCACCCTTGGGTAACGGATGTGCCAAAGATGACCGCCTTCCTCCTCGGAAATAACCTCGAGGTCGGACAAGGCGGTATGCAGCACCGGGTCCCAGTTAACCAGGCGTTTGCCGCGGTAGATCAAGTCTTCATGGTAGAGGTCGACAAAAACCTTGGTGACGGCTTTTGACAGTTCCGGGTCCATCGTAAAACGCGCGTTTTCCCAATCCACCGAAGCACCCAGGCGGCGCATCTGGTTGACGATCTGCCCGCCTGAGTTTTGCTTCCAGTCCCATACCGCTTCAATAAACTTTTCACGTCCGAGGTCATGACGGGAAACACCTTTTTCCCCCAGTTGGCGCTCAACCACCATCTGCGTGGCAATACCGGCATGGTCCGTTCCCGGTTGCCACAGTGCCGAATCACCCTGCATACGGTGAAAGCGGGTGAGAACATCCATGATGGTGTCCTGAAACGCATGACCCATGTGCAGGTTGCCGGTGACGTTGGGTGGCGGCAACATGATGCAGTATGGCTGTCCGTCTTCGTTGGGCGAAAAATAACCGTTTTTCTCCCACAGTTGGTACCAGCGCCCTTCTATGGCGTCAGGTTGGTAACTCTTTTCCATTACGTATTGATCTCGTGCGTTTGGGGTTTTATTCCCAGGTTGAGGTAGGTCTTATATTTTACCCTGGAAGCCTGCCGTTCATGTTCAGCAAAGGGAACAATTTCCAGTATCCGGCTAAACCTTTCCGGTTGTGGAACGGCCTCGGGACAGAGGTTAATGACGACGTCCGCCGGTTTCAAGTCGGCAACCGTACCCAAACAGACAGGTGATTTGCCTGCTTGAGGATCATTGGCCCTGGCGTGCGGCAAAAAACGACCCTCAGGAAATTGCCACATCATGTTGTCAAGACTGTCACAGGCGGAGCCGCTCGGATTGATGATGAAAATACTCTGTTTGCGTTCCCAGGCCATCAAAGCCAGTCGGCAGGCCAGGTTTCCCGCCCCGGTTGACGTGTCGCCCAGCAGATAAAAATCGACCTGGCAGGATTCTTCCTGGTTATTGATATCGCTCATGTTGTGGAAGCTTCTGCAAAGATTTACTTGGCCTGGTTGATCAGAAACTGGGTCAATAGGCCCGCCGGTCTGCCGGTTGAACCCTTGTCGCCGCCCCAGACCCAGGTAGTGCCGGCACAATCGATATGGGCCCAGCGCTGATCCGTGGTAAAACGCGACAGAAAACAACCCGCGGTGATACTGCCTGCGGCCATGCCGCCGACATTTTTCATGTCGGCGAAGGTCGATTTTAACTGGGGTTGATAATCATCCCAGATGGGCAGGCGCCAGCCACGGTCTACCGCCTGTTGGCCGGCATCGATCAGTTCATTTGCCAGGTCATCGTGTTTGCTCATGATGGCGGATGCATGATGGCCGAGAGCAACGACCGCGGCACCTGTCAGCGTCGCCACATCGACGAGGGCTTTGGGTTCAAAACGCTGGGCATAGGTCAGCGCATCACATAGCACCAGGCGACCCTCTGCATCGGTATTCAGAATCTCGATGGTTTTACCGGACATTGAGGTCAGGACATCGCCGGGCCTGTAGGAATCGCCATCCGGCATGTTTTCAGCTGCGGCAACGATACAGACGAGGTTGACGGCCAGTTGCATCTCGGCGCAGGCTTCAAAAGCGCCCATGACGCTGGCAGCGCCGCCCATATCGAATTTCATCTGTTCCATGTTGGCGCCGGGCTTCAGCGAGATACCACCGGTATCAAAAGTGATGCCCTTTCCGACCAGCACAACCGGGCGGCTGGACTCTTTCAGGCCCTGGTATTTGAGAACAATGAGTTTTGAACCGTTTTTACTTCCGCGGCCAACCGCCAGCAATGCCGACATCTTCAACTCGCTCATCAGGTCTTCATCGAGAACTTCGACACTGACGTTTTCATAGTTTTCAACGAATGTTTGAGCGATATTTGCGAGATAAGCCGGGTTGCAGATATTGGGTGGAAGGTTTCCGAGTTCCCTGGAGCGCAAGTATCCTTTTGCGAGACCCGATGCTTCGATCAGTGTCGCCTGGAAATCTTCGCCGGCGTTGAAAGAAGCGCTCGCCAACGGGTCATTGTCATGGTCTTTCGGCGGTTTTGTGGCGGTGTAACGATAGTTGGCCCGGTCCAGGTTGACGGCCGCCTGGCGCAGGCGCCAATGCGCTTGCTGTTCGTCGGCCCCGGTGCCGATGGCAACTTCGTGGACACAGATATGCGCGTCGGTAGTGACATGATCGCGCAGGAATTCCCCGACACTCATGCAGGCTATGTCATATCTGACGGTATCGAATTTTTTGGGTTCACCAAATCCTAAAACCAGGATGCGCTTTGCCTTAACGCCCTTAAGACCATGTAACAAGGTGGTGTCTTTCCAATCCGTGCTGACGTCGCCGCTATCAATCAAACGGGATAATTCTCCACCACTGCTCTCGTCAATCAGCCTCGCAGAACCGCTGAGCGGGGTGTCTTCGAGTATACCGATTACCAGGCAAGCGGTATCCAATTCTGGAGCTGGTGTCGTGTTGAGTGTGAATTTCATTTTAACTACTCGGGTCCTTTCCAAGGTGCGCAATGCTAATTTATAGCCGGTGAGACGAATAAGACTGCTAGAATGCGATGCAATCAATCATTCTACAACGATTTAGTCACGAAGATAACAGCTTTGAGCATACTGCAAAAATACATATTGCGTGAGTGGTTCTGGACCATGCTGGCTGTGAGCATTGTGCTCACCGTCGTATTGTTGGGTGCGTATCTCGGTGAAATACT
>JBFFWN010000070.1:0-14803 GCA_041570235.1 Lysobacterales bacterium
AAAGTCGTTAATTATCAATTGTAACAGCATGGGAACGGTTTATTATTCTGATAAGATTATAAAGCTAACATACCCATATAAAAAAAGGGATCGGAGGACATCTATGAATTACTTTATGACTGGTGGAACGGGTTTTATCGGCCAAAACCTGATTGGTGAACTGCTAAAGCAAAAGAAAAAAGCAGTTATTTATGTCCTTATTCGAAAAAATTCAAAGAAAAAATTCGATGCATTGAAGAAGCAATGGGGTGTTTCTGCCAAGCGTGTCATTCCTTTAACCGGTGACCTGACCAAGCCATTATTGGGTATTCCGCCCAAGAAACGACAGGAGCTTGAAGGCAAAATAGACCACGTTTATCACCTGGCGGCCGTTTATGACCTGATGGCGGATGCGGAACGCCAGGTGCTGGTGAATGTGGAAGGCACTCACAATGTCGTCAGGCTGGCCGACGACATCAAGGCAAAGCGATTTCACCATATGAGTTCGATCGCGGCAGCGGGCCTGTATCCAGGTGTTTTCCGCGAAGATATGTTTGAAGAGGCGCATGGTCTCGAAAATCCCTATTTCCGTACCAAGCATGATTCAGAGGCGGTGGTCAGGCGCGAATGCCAAATGCCATGGCGGATTTACCGCCCCGGTATCGTGGTGGGTCATTCCGAAACCGGTGTGATCGACAAGATCGATGGGCCTTACTATTTCTTCAAGCTGATCCAGAAGATGCGCAAGGCCTTACCTTCATGGATGCCGACAATGGGCATAGAGGGTGGAAGGATCAATATTGTGCCGGTGGATTACGTGGTGGATGCAACCATTTTTCTTTCCCACAAGGCCAGGTTGGATGGTAAATGCTTCCATCTGACCGATCCCAAGCCAAAGCGTATCGGCGAGGTGCTGAACCTGTTTGCCAATGCCGCCCACGCACCGCAGATGACGATGCGTATCGACGCCAGAATATTCAACTACATTCCCGCGGCCATCAAACAGGGTCTGCGAATGCTGCCTCCCATCCGGCGTATCACCAACCAGGTGATGAAAGACCTGGGTTTGCCGCCGGATGTCATGAAGTTTGTCAACTATCCCACCAAGTTTGATAACCGCGAGACCGAAAAAGCCCTGCAAGGCAGTGGCATCATGGTGCCGCGCCTGGACGATTACGCCTGGCGTTTGTGGGATTACTGGGAGCGTCACCTCGATCCGGACCTGTTCATTGATCGCAGCTTGCGGGGGCACGTGCGGGATAAAACGGTTGTTGTCACCGGTGCCTCTTCCGGTATCGGCCATGCAGCTGCGATCATGCTGGCCAGGGCCCACGCCCGGGTCATCCTGGTTGCCCGCGGTGAGGAAAAGCTTGCCGAGACCATGGAGGAAATCAAGGCCATGGGCGGCACTGCGTTCAGTTATCCCTGTGATATCAGCGACATGGACGCCTGCGATAATCTGATCGACAAGATCATGGAAGACCATGGTGCGATCGACGTGCTGGTCAACAATGCAGGACGTTCCATCCGGCGTTCGATCTCCCTGTCATACGATCGTTTTCATGATTTTGAACGTACGATGCAGTTAAACTATTTCGGCAGTTTGCGTCTGATCTTACGGGCGCTGCCCGGTATGGCCGCACGCAGGACAGGTCATGTGATAAACATTTCCTCTATTGGCGTATTGAGTAATTCACCACGTTTCTCTGCCTATGTTGCCTCCAAGGCGGCCCTGGATGCGTTTTCACGGTGTGCATCGGCCGAGTACAGCGACACCGGTATTGCGTTTACCACCATCAATATGCCGCTGGTGCGGACGCCGATGATCGCTCCTACCAAGATGTACGAAAATGTGCCAACCATTACGCCGGAAGAAGCTGCAGAATTCATCAGGCAGGCGGTCATTTACCGTCCGCAGCGAATCGCCACCCGCCTGGGTGTGTTTGCACAGGCCTTGCATGCAGTTGCGCCAAAGATTGCCGAAATTGTCATGAACAGTGCGTTCCGGATGTTTCCTGATTCTTCGGCTGCCAAGGGTGTTTCCGACGACCAGCAACAGGCGTCATCGGAACAGATCGCCTTTGCGAGTTTGATGCAGGGTATTCATTGGTAAACGTCAGCCTTGGTGGTCGGCTTCGTTGAGATGCGTGGCATCGTTGGCGGTCTGCTTCGTTAAGACACGCGGCATCGTTGGCGGTCTGCTCCGTTAAGACACGCGGCATTGTTGGCGGTCTGCTTCGTTAGGACACCCGGCAGCGTTGGCGGCGCTATGGCTAGTCCCTGCCGGGACATGCCGTGAACCCTTCCCTGGGGGCGCGTCCAAAACATCCGTGTTTTGGACGGTCCCAGCAGGGACTACCCACATCCCCGCCTGGGTGGGGTGGATTCTTTCAGAACCGTCAACCAGACTCCATCGCGAGACCTGCAGGCTTTCACAATGTGAAAGCTCAGGACACAGAACGCCTGAAGCTATCTGTGCTCATTTTTCAGGGCGCTTTCCCAGATCGCATCCAGCCATTGTTGGGTTTTTTCGGTCGAACGTATGCTGGCTTCGATCAATTCGGGATTGCCTATCATGTTGGCAAAATCTTCAAACATCAAAGCGGCGCCACGCTTGGGGGAGGCTACCTCGACCCGCTCGGTATCATCCCAGGCCTGGCGGTACTCGTAGTCGGCGGGCTGGTCTGATGGGCGCACTGAAAGGAAATCATCCAGTTTTATGACACCATTGGCGCCCGAGATTCTCAGGTCCATGATGCCCGCGCCGGAATCAAAGCCGCAATTCCAGGTGGTGGTTGAGCCATCATCGAATACGATGACGCCACTTCCACTGACCGCTGCACCGGTATCTTTATCGCGACGAAGGAAAGCCTCGACGGTTTTAATTTCAATCCCGGGGGTCGAGAACTCGACGGCGACCTTCATGTTGTACCAACCGGCATCGCCAATCGCACCATAGGGCTCGAGATTGGTGTTATAACGAATGTTGCCCTTATCGGTCAGGCTGAACTGGAAAGCCGAAGCAATGGACCATGGCCAGCCGACCTTTTCCTGCGTCACCCTGTTGATATGCGCGGTGCGAGGGTGATGCACAAAGTGTGTGCCGTCCATAAAACCGACACCATTGGATCTGCAGGCTGCGGTAATTCGTTTAACGGATTCCAGGCTTGCAAATGGCTTTTCGCCGAGGACATGTTTGCCCTGGTTGGCGGCTTCGATACAGATTTCCTCCCTGACGCTGGTGGGTGTCGCCACGTAGATGGCGTCCACACCATTGGATTGACACATCTGTTTCCAGGAGTCGAACGCCATAGGAACCTGGTGCCTGGCGGCAAATTCTTGCGCGGAATCCATTTTCCGGCTGGATACCGCACCGATTTCTGCATGATCGGCCAGTTGAATCATGGATGCCATGGAGTTGGCAATACCGCCGGTTCCGACAATTCCCCATCGCAATTGCCTGGCAGGTGCTTTATCGGATTGACCCGGGGCTGCAAAGGTTATGTTGCTGAAGGCAACCGCAAGCGCGCCGGCGCCGGCAGCCTTCAGCAGGTCGCGGCGTTCGGTATTAACAGGCTTTGTCGGATCTAAGTTGTTGTTTTTCGTACTCATGGCAAACTCCATTGGCGGGCATGGTTAACCGTTATAGGTTAACGGATTTTGTTGTTTGGGTGGCGAAATATGTTTCATCATGGCCTGTGGTTCTGCTATCCGTTGCCTGGCCATGACCGTATTGTCGGGTTTATCATCAGTAAAACAAACGATGGACATGGAAGTTCACCCTAAGTAACCTTTCTGAAACAATTTTCTGATAGGCTCGAGCGCATGGCAAAATTTATACCTGTAGATATTTTCGACCTGGTGATTTTTGGGGGTACCGGCGACCTCGCGCTTCGCAAGCTGTTGCCCGCTCTTTATCACCGCGACCTTGATGGTCAATTGCCGGAGGGGTCACGTATTATTTCTGTCGGCCGTCGCGCTATGGAGCGTGAGGCATTTCTGGACATGGTCAATGATTCACTTCAGCAAAGACTTGCGCCATCGGAGTACTCGGAGGAATCCTGGAATTCGTTTGCCTGCCGTTTGCAATATATAGAAGCCGATGCCCTTGATCCGTCCAACTGGAATGAGCTTGGATCCTGCTTGAAGGGACATGAAGACCGCATCCGGGTTTTTTACATGGCGACGGCGCCGAAACTTTTCGGACCAATTGCCCAGGGTTTGAGTCAGAACAGCCTGATCAATGATGAAGTGCGTATCGTGCTGGAAAAACCCGTTGGAAATGACTATGACTCGGCCCGCGAAATCAACGACCAGGTGGGTGCGTGCTTTCCTGAAAACCGGATATTCAGGATCGATCATTACCTCGGCAAGGAAACCGTACAGAACCTTCTGGCCCTGCGTTTTGCCAATTCTCTTTTCGAACCCATCTGGAACCGCGGCGATATCGATCACGTACAGATTACCGTGGCCGAGGACCTCGGGGTTGGCGGGCGTGTCGAGTTTTACGACCAGATTGGCACCTTGCGTGACATGGTTCAGAACCACATGATGCAATTGCTGTGCCTGACGGCCATGGAAGCGCCAACCAGCCAGCACCATGATGCTGTACGTGATGAAAAAATGAAGGTGCTGCGATCCCTGAAGCCAATTGGCGCTGCAGAGGTCAGGCGAAATACCGTCCGTGGACAATACCAGGCCGGTGCGATCGGCGGGCAGGCGGTGGAAGGTTACCTCGACGAGCTACAGGGTAAAACCAGTACAACCGAAACCTTTGTTGCATTGAAAGTGATGATCGACAACTGGCGCTGGTCACACGTGCCATTTTACCTGCGTTCAGGAAAACGCATGAAACAAAAATATTCCGAAATCGTTATCCAGTTTCACGAGGTGCCTTATTCGATCTTCCCCCAGCTCACCGGAAGCAACCATGCGAACCGCCTGAGTATCCGCCTGCAACCCGACGAAGGCGTCAAGCTCAGCCTGATGCTTAAAGACCCGGGTCCCGGTGGGTTTGATCTGCGCGAGGTATCGCTGGACCTGAGCTTTACAGATGATACATGCGCCAGGTACCCGGATGCATACGAACGGCTGCTGATCGAGGTGATCCGTGGAAACCCGGCTTTGTTCATGCGCCGTGACGAAGTCGAATCCGCCTGGCAATGGACCGATCAAATTATTGATGGGTGGGAGACTTCCAACCAGCCGGTCGAGGGATATGTAGCTGGCACCTGGGGCCCATCTGCATCCTCGGTCATGCTGGACCGGGATGATCGCGCCTGGTTTCCGGGTTAGGATCATGTCTGATTTTGTCCGGTTTGAACCATTCAGTAGCCGTTCCGATGCCTCAATCGCGGCGGCCGGCATCCTTGCCGGTCTGCTGAAACCCTGCCTGGCGTCGGGTCCGTTCGCCGAGGCGTCGCTGGTCGTCAGTGGCGGCACGACACCCGGCCCCTGCTTTAATCATCTGTCGCTGGAAGTATTGGACTGGTCAAGGGTGACCATTGTTCCCAGTGATGAACGCTGGGTACCCGGTGATGACCAGGATAGTAATGAGCGACTGATCAGCCACTACCTTTTACAAAATGAAGCCAGAAACGGCAGGTATATGTCTTTTTACCGCAACGGTATTGAACCGCAACAGGCGCCCATGCAGATCGAGCAGGATTTGCGGATGATGGATCTGCCGTTCAGTGCGGTATTGCTGGGAATGGGCGCTGATGGCCATTTTGCATCGCTGTTCCCCGATTTTGCCGGCTTGCCCGAAGCGCTTGATCCCGCGGGCAGTGCAAAGTGCGTGCTGGTGCAGACTGCCAGCAGTCCGCATTTGCGTATCAGCCTGACACTGTCGGCGTTGCTGGCATCGGCGGCGATCGTGCTGTTGGTATTTGGCGAAGCCAAACGTACCGTGATCGAGTCAGCCTTGAAAGGTGAAGGCAACTATCCCGTTGAAGCCCTGCTTAAACACGCCAAATGCCCCTTACACGTGGTTTGGGCGCCCTGATCCATAAACGAGGTTGAGATTGATAAATTCCACACTTTTTCGTGTCACAGAACGTATCGTCGAGCGTAGCCGTACGAGCCGGGAAGCTTATTTAAAACGCATTGAAAAGGCCTCCGGGTCATCACCTGCGCGCCGAACGATGTCCTGCAGCAACCTGGCGCATGGCATCGCCGCCTGTTCCTCTTCCGACAAGCAGTCCCTGGTCAGCGGCACGGGCGCCAATATCGCCATTGTTTCCTCCTACAACGATATGCTCAGTGCGCACCAGCCATTTGAGACTTTCCCGGAAATTATCAGGAAGGCAGCCCATCAAGCGGGCGCCGTGGCGCAGTTTGCCGGCGGTGTTCCCGCCATGTGTGATGGCATCACCCAGGGCCGCGCGGGGATGGAGCTGTCATTGTTCAGTCGTGACATCATCGCGCAATCAACGGCCATCGCCCTGTCGCATGACATGTTCGATGCCGCCATTTGCCTGGGTGTCTGTGACAAGATCGTGCCTGGCCTGTTGATCGGTGCATTAAGCTTTGGCCACCTGCCAACCATTTTTGCACCGGCAGGACCGATGGAATCAGGCTTGCCCAACAAGGAAAAGGCACGTGTACGGGAGGCCTATGCAGGCGGCCGTGCAGGGCGGGATGAATTATTAAAAGCGGAAACAGCTTCCTACCATTCGCCGGGAACCTGCACTTTTTATGGTACCGCCAACAGCAACCAGATGCTGATGGAGTTCATGGGTTTGCAATTGCCGGGCGGGTCATTTGTGAACCCGGGTACCGGCTTGCGTGATCGCCTGACGGCCGAGGCGGTCGAGCGCGTGTTGAAGCTGTTGCCTTCCGGTGATCAATACACACCGATCGCCCACATCGTTGATGAAAAGGCCATCGTCAACGCCATCGTCGGCCTGATGGCCACTGGCGGGTCAACCAACCATACCATCCACCTGGTGGCCATAGCCGCTGCCGCCGGAATTCGTATTAACTGGGATGACTTCTCTGAACTGTCATCTGTGGTTCCGCAATTGGCCCGTATTTATCCCAACGGTAAAGCCGATGTAAATCATTTTCATGCCGCCGGAGGCCTGGGCTTTACGATTAGTACGCTGCTGGACGCCGGGTTACTTCACCAGGACGTTAAAACCATCATGGGACCCGGTCTCGACAGGTTTTGCCAGGAACCATTGCTTAAGCACGACGCGCTTTGCTGGAGGCCGGTGGCTGAAGCGTCACTTGATCCAGAGGTGTTAAGGCCCGCAGATGACCCGTTCCACCCGGAGGGTGGGTTAAAGCTGGTGCAGGGAAACCTTGGCCGCGCCATTGTCAAGAGTTCGGCCGTTAAGCCTGAGCATCAGCGGATACAGGCACCGGCCCGCGTGTTTGACTCGCAACATGCCTTTTCGGAAGCGTTCAACCGGGGTGAGTTCACAAGCGATACTGTGGTGGTGCTGACCCACCAGGGCCCAGGCGCCAACGGCATGCCTGAATTACACAAACTGATTCCCTACCTCAGCGTGTTACAGGGCAGTGGTTTACACGTGGCGCTGTTGACGGATGGGCGTTTATCCGGCGCATCGGGCAAAGTGCTGGCTGCCATACATGTCACGCCCGACACACTTGGGGGCGGCATGCTGGGTAAGGTTGCAGATGGTGACCTCGTGACCATAGATGCACAGGCAGGTGTCATGGATGTGGATGTTTCCGAATCGGAACTGGCCGCGCGCCCGCCGGCGGGGCCGGGTAGCCAGGAAAGGTCAAACGGCATGGGACGCGAGCTGTTTGATGTGTTCAGGGCCGCCGTTGGAGACACCGAAGCCGGGGCCACTGTGCTCCGCGGGCTTGGTTCCTAGCCGGGCTACCTGGCAGGCATTGATCTTGATATTGACGGCGGTTTTATAACTCTGGATGGATGAAAACGGGATGGACATGAGTGGCGACTTAATTGGCAGGCTGGAGCAGGCACCGGTGGTTCCACTGGTAGTTCCGGCAGACGAAGAGACAGCGATCAATATCACCAAAGCCCTGGTCGCAGGTGGTTTGACGGTAATCGAGGTGGTGCTGCGCACCGAGACGGCAGTTGCCTGCCTGGGCGAGATTGTCAGGGCAGTGCCCGAGGCCATTGTGGGCGCAGGGACTGTACTTTCTGAACGACAGGCCGGCGAGGTGGCATTTGCCGGAGCCAGGTTCATTGTATCGCCAGGCTTGTATGCACCCGTGGTCAAATACGCCCAATCTGCCGGCTTACCGGTTTTTCCGGGTGTCGCAACTGCATCAGAGGCGCAAAATGCATGGAACATGGGACTCAGGTCAATGAAGTTTTTCCCCGCTTCACTGGCCGGCGGGCCGGCGATGCTGAAGGCACTGGGTTCCGTTTTCCGGGATGTCAAATTTATGCCTACCGGTGGGGTTTCTGCCGGTAACCTTGCCGATTATCTCGCGCTTCCCAATGTGCTGGCCTGCGGCGGCAGCTGGTTGACACCCGAGTCGGCGATCGCCAGCGGTGACTATCAGCTCATCACCGACCTTGCAGCTGAAGCGATCGCCATCGCCAAAAAGGTCCGGGGTTAACCCCGGCTAAACGGTCCGTTCAGCAGGTCAGATTCGCCGGCAATCTCCCTTCACCATGAGTTCTGACCCCAAAAAATTCTTATCCTGTCGCAGACACGATAGCTCAAGTGGCGTCATTGTACTTTGGATACGTACAAGCGTAGGATGGGTTTAGCCAACCTCATAATAACTAACTAACAGCTGGTTAGGTGAAGAATGTTAGAGGGAATTTGCTTGAATTCTTGGTCTTTTGTAAAGCGCCTTTCTCTGGTGCTTGGGCTTTTTTTATTCAGCGCAACCGGTGTTCAAGCGCTTACATTTGCTGAGCTCGAGCCCGCCTGGGCCGAAGTGGGTGAAGAGGTAAAGCTCACAGGCGTTGGCTTCGATCAGCCCCCCGGCAACTATACCGTAACCGTCTCCGGTCTCAACGCCGTGGTCGTAGAGGTACAGGCCGGGTTTATACGCTTTGCGGTGCCTGCCGGGGCGATTTCAGGGCCGGTGGCGGTTGACGACGGCACAGACCCGGGCCCGCTCGTTCACAGAACATCCCTTTCAGTTACAAGGGCGGTAAACGCCACCTTTGCCGCCTCGATCCCATTCAGCACATCACAATACGCCATCGATACCATCTACGGGGAGAGCGAGGATGTTGGTCCTGATTTCTCCATCGATATAGTGACAGGAGAGCCGACGATGGTAATGGCTTCGAACCTTGAGAGCGAGCCCTCCTTTATCGCATTTACCACCGACTCGACTGTCGGCGTGGAACTGGGCGCCGAGAGTACCGCAGTGGCCCTTATCTTTATGATGCCCACCATATTTACCGCCGACGTTGTCGAGGCGGACTCACGGCTGGCTGCAATTGGGGCACTTGCGGAGACCCAGGCGCTTACCGGTCTGATTCAGGCGAATCTTGCGGCAGGCACCGATTATCTTGAGGACCCGGCATTCGATGACACTTATATTGCTGCGACGCTTGCGTCAGATAGTGCTATTTCGGCCGCTGCTTCTTTTGGGGCGTCTTTGACGCCTGCCGAATCAGGCCAGGGTGTGGGAGAGAAGGACGATTATGTCAATACAGCCTTGAATTTCGCTTCGGGCACACCGCCTTATCCGAGAGACCTGGACGAGCCTGGATGGGCCTCAAAGCTTGACCGCCTGAGCGTCGCGAAAACCGATCCGGGATTTAGCGACCAGGGCCTTCCCACCCTGGGTTTTAAATATTCTCCAAATCCCATGGAGGTGCTTTTTGGCATCGAGGTGGATCAGAACCCGCTCGCATGGGCGGCAAATGTCTATGAGTTGAGGACCACGAGTTTGGACCTGCCAAAGGACAAGGCCTACGTCGACGCCATGGGTAACGGCTCAGACTACCTCGCCACCTATCTGCGCACTAACCCGGAACCTGTCGAGCGTCAGATAATCAAGGCTTCGAGCGCCGTAAAGAAGATCGACGTATTTGAGCGGCTCATTGACTATGCCGCCGGTAAGGTTGTGAGCGAAACGCTGGGCTCTACCCCAAGCGACCTTATGGTTCCGGCCGACCGTGCTGGCCTTTATGTGGTCCGAAAGTTTAGCGGCGCCTACTTTCCGCCCCAGGACACCCTCATAGACAATTTGGACGGGGGGTGGCATGAGGCCCATAAGATGACGGGTGTAAACGCGTTTCTTTCGGTCATAGACCTTCTGGGCATGTTCCTGAAGAGTGAAGACGTTATCGGTAAGAAGGAATTCTATAAAACGATCCTCAGCCTTGAATTGGCCCTTGGTAAATCGCTTGCAAAGAACGCCGGAAACGGAGCCTATGATGGCAGCACTGTCTGGATAATCATCAAGGAGACTGCGAAGGCCGGCGCCAAGATCATGATTAAAAAGCTCCTTGATCCGAAGACATATCAATCCAAGGCAAATAAAAAGGCGCCGCTCAAAGGTTTTGCCGGCCTTGCCAAGACGGCGTTAAAGGTGATTGATGTTGTTGGCAAGGTGGTTAAAGCAACTACCGCGGCGGAGCGTGTAATAGCCCTCACCAATGTCTTTGGAGCAGAGAACGCCAATGTCATACAGGCCGTAGAGAGTTCGGTCGTAATCGTGGGTGATCCGTGGCGGCCGGAGATTACGAGTTTCTCTCCCAGGCGCGGCTACAGGGGGTCGCGTGTCGTCCTGCGTGGTCGTAACTTCGCCTCCGACAACAAGGACGACAATGTTGTTACCTTTAAAGACGGCCCCTCTACCAGTCCGGACCCCACTCCGCCCGCCGCTACCAGGGCGGAAATCATCTGGGCCACGAGCACCGCCATGGCGGTCCTCGTTCCCGAGGATGGCTGTAGCGGGACCTGTTTTATAGAGATAACCGTGGCGGGCAAGGGCGTCTCTTCCACCCACAGGCTCGCCTATCCTTATCATAGCTATAACGTAGTGGAGAATCCGGTGCTCACTTCATTCGAGCCGGGTGTGCCGCTCAATGGCAGGTTTCTGAAGGTTAACGGCCAGAATCTGCTCCCTGAATATATCGGGCGTATGAGCATCGAGAAGAATGGCTCCGAGGTATATGGCGGCTCGCCGGTTCATGTGGGTCCCGATGCGTTTAGCGTCTTTGCCCCTTATCATGACGGCACGCCCGCCGCTTTCAACCTGTTGATATCCCTGGAGGAAGGAGGAGAGCTACGCTCTAACACGCTCTCCTATGCCCCGGTGGAGCCGCCGTACGAGGGCTATGGCACAAGTATCGGGGCAAGCAGCAGCCTTGACAATACAGATGCGGACGAAGTGATTACCTTGCGAGAGGCTATTGGCTGGGCGTCCGGCACCCTGGCGAGAGCACCCACCAGGTGCCCTGACGGGTCGACCAACGATGAATGCAATAAAAACCTTACCGAATGCGGACACATAAGCGGTTGTTACAGTGGTGCAAAAATGGGTGAGGACTACGGCGCCGGCTTCAGGGATACTATTCATTATCAGCCGGGGGAAGGTACGGTCCTTGAGCTGGGCAGCGCTCTGCCGCCGTTCGGATCGGAAGACTGGTACACCCTTGGCGGCACAATTATCGATGGCACCGCAGTGGCCGGTGACGCGATCCGGCTAATTGATGTAGATAATCTGTTTGTCTCGAATGCGACCTTCAGGAACTTCGGGGGCAACGGCATACACATCTCCGGCAATTCCAGCGGTAACGATTTTCGTCAACTTTTCTTTGAGAACTGCGAAGGCCACGGCGTCTTTCTGGAGGGGAATGCAAATACCAATTATTTCTTTCAGGTAGAAGCCTATGACTCGGGCGGCGACGGCCTTCGCGTGGAGGGGAACTCCTCCTTTAATGATTTCTGGAGAAATTATTACATTAGATCCGGCGGCGACGGGGTTCACTTCATCGGCGCGGGTGTACAGTTTAACTACTTGTCGTATGCCACTTTGATTCAGGTAGGGGCATATCTTAATCCATCCTTAATCAATGTTGGGGCCAATACCGGCTGGGGCATCCACATAGAGGGTGGCTCGTCTTATAACCTGATTCTAAGCGGTGGAGTGGAGGGTAACGGACTCGGTGGAATACGCGTTGGAACAGGAAGTCCCTTTAACAGGATAGGCACCTCTGAAAACCTGGAACCCGAGTGGGGATGGCAGCCCGGGGAGTATTACGCAATAAGAAACAATACGGGAGGCCCGGGTATCTCTATCGCCTCCAGCCATACCACTGTTCGTACTCTTCATATCTATGGCAACCAGGGGGACGGCATAGTCGTGGGTGAGCCCGACGTGGCGTCGGCTGGCGCCGGTGCTGCGGTGGCGTTACCAGGGGACATAACCGACATCCAGATCTTCGATGTAAGGGTGGGTTATGACGATGATGGCGTTGCCGCAGCCAACCAGGGAGCAGGCATACATTTCAAAGGGCAGGTTTCGGACTCGATAATTGGTTACCTGTTGGCCAGCACCACTCCCTATGCTCCGGATAGAAACTACATAGGCGGCAATACCGGCCACGGCATATGGCTTGAAGGCGCAGGCGTGCATGATATAACGGTCACTCGCTCCATTATTGGTTCCTCCGACATACCCGTTCCCGGCGTTACCGGCGTTTTGAGTCTGATGCCAAACGGCCAGGGTGGTGTGGCTGTTACAGGTGGTTCTTATAGCAACGATATTTACGGGATTTCCATTTTCGGACACGCAAACGGAGCGGCCATACTGCTTTCCGGCGCCGGGACAAAGGATAACCGTGTTTCCGGTGTGATGATTAGCTCTCACGGTCCTTATATCGTGCCTCTCGCTCATTACTACAGAAACAGGTACGGCATCCGCATCACCGACGGCGCGCATGCCAATATAATCGGGCCTCGAAACTGGATCGAGGCAGGCATCGAGGCCAATATCCTCTTGGAGTCCGGCGGCGCTCTGCCCGGCGGCTCGACAACCGGAGGCCCGCTAACACCCGTTGGAGCCAATGTCATAAAGGGTAATGTTATTGGCAATACGGGACTCCCCGGCCCGATAGGGATACACCTCAAAGGAGGCGCTATTGCCAACCGGATCGGTGGCGAAGAGGCTGCCGAGGGTAACGATATAACCGCCACGACTGCCGGTATACATATAGATTCGGTCGTCATTACCCGTCCTGATCTTTCAAACAGGATTATCGGAAACACCATCAGCGGTACGTATGACGAGGCTGCGACGGCAAGTCCTCTTTCTACGGTGCCGCCGGGAGTAGCCATACTTGTTACCGGTGGTTCCGGTCATATCATTGGTGGTGCTTCTTACGAGGGCAACGTGCTTGCAGAGAGTAACGTGGGGCTCTACATCAATGGCTCAAGCGATGTCAAAGTCCGGGGTAATTATCTCGGTTCAGACAGCGCACCTTCCAACAGGCTGGCCGGAGCCATAGTCAGGGATTGCATTGCATGCGAGATAGGGCCTGGTAACAGGGTCCTGAACAACGGTTCTGTTGCCGGTCTTTACGAGCTTGGCGGCATTGCCATTGGCGGCGGCAGTGGCAATCAGGTTTTTGGAAACTGGATAGGAATGAACCCGTTTGATCCAACGCTTCAAGCAAACGGACCATACGGTGTGGCTCTCTTCGATTCTCCGAATAATACTATTGGCGGCGTCGGGCTCAACAAGGCCAATTATATTGTTGGTACGCTTGGCGACGGCATACTGATAGACGGCGTACCATCGGTCGATAACCGGCTTGGCAACAATTTCATCGGCCTGGGTCCGAACCCCGGATGGGCTCTTCCCAATACAAGGCATGGTGTCTATATCAGCGGGGGCGCCGCGGCCAATACGGTCGGAGGCGAACTTCCGCATAAAGTCCAGAATACGATCATCCAGGTGGGGGTGCAAAATACCATATCCGGTAATGGCGGAGACGGGGTACGCGTCGAAGGGGGAACTCAGAACTCCATACTGAATAACTCCATATACGGCCACGGCGCCGGGTTGGGTATCAACAATGTCGGCGGTGGCAATACGGAGCTCACCCCGCCGGTCATTACGTCGGTGGCAGGTTCAGAGGTTTCGGGTACGGTGGCCGCACCCGACGGAAGTCGCGTCCAGGTATTTACAGATGATGGAGACGAGGGGCGTTCATTTTTCGGAGAGGCAACGGTATATAGCGGGGCCTTTAGCATCCCTGCAGGCTTAAAGACTTATCGGAATCTTACCTCTACGGTTACCGACCTGCAGGAGAACACCTCTGAGTTCGGCGGCACTCAACTGCTCGACCCGCCGGCCCTGGATATCAGAAGGACGAATAACCCGCCCGGCGTCGGCACTGCGGGGGTCGGTGTCATTGATGTTCCCATACTTCCGGTAACCGTCAAGTCGCTTGGTGACCCGGTTACGGTTCAGTCCATGACGTTCAAGGCGAGTGGCCCTCTTGACGATACGCTCGTAACGGCTGTTAATCTCTATCGCGATTACGACGAGGACGGCCAGGTTTCTGAGGGTGACACACTTCTGGGCGGCCCCGGCACACATGATGCCAACGACGGAACCGTTACCATTGATCTCACCCGGGCCAATGTCGATAGCGCCCCTCAAGAGTGGTTGCTGACCTATACATTGAGTCCGGCCACACCGTTGTCAACGAGCTTTACCACGGAGATTACCAACGCTGCAATGGTATCGGCAGTGGCCTTTTTCGGTCCGCCGGTTTCACCAACCGGGCCATTCCCCTTGGTCTCGGACGAGTTTACAACGACAATCTCGAGCTTTGCTCTCGACGTGATAACGGATGGCAACGGCACCGGTACCGTGACGAGCGCGCCTGCGGGAA
>JBFFWN010000071.1:0-14762 GCA_041570235.1 Lysobacterales bacterium
ACCCGTCTTGGTCACAGGCATCGCGCTGAACCAGTGGTGAAAGCCCTGGACCCGCGTGGGCGGGAAATGTACTGGATCGGACCTGCAGGTGCTGAACAGGATGCGGGCCCGGGCACTGATTTTAACGCCATCCGGCGCAATTATATTTCAATCACTCCCATCCACGTTGATCTCACCCGTTACCAGGCGCTTGACCAGGTGGCAGGCTGGGTGAATGCCATCAATACGGGCCCGGTACGGGGCGTCGACCAATTATGATACACAGGACAAAATTGAAAACCGAAAATCGTGGTATCGGCATGACCTCACAGGGCACCCGTGACCGTCTCGTCGAAACATTGCGTGCCGAGGGTATCCGGGATGAGCGTGTGCTGAAAGCGATTACCCAGGTGCCACGACATAAATTTGTTGATGAGGCATTATCCAGCAGGGCTTATGAAAATACGGCCTTGCCAATTGGTCAGAGTCAGACCATCTCGCAACCTTGGATCGTGGCCCGCATGACTGAAGTTATCCTTGATGGAGGCACCCCGAAAAAGGTGCTCGAGGTGGGTACCGGTTCAGGCTACCAGGCGGCCATTTTGTCCCACCTTGTTTCAACGGTCTTTACGGTGGAGCGTATTGATGAGCTGTTGAAAACCGCACGGCGTCGCTTTCATGCGCTGCGTCTAAACAATATCTATGTCCGCTATGCTGACGGACACCTGGGTTGGCCCAGCCAGGCGCCCTTTGACGGCATCATGGTGACCGCTGCTGCCCGCTGTGTGCCTGATCAACTGCTGGAACAACTCGCGGTGGGCGGCTTGCTGGTGATACCGGTTGAAAAGAACGGCCATCAAAGACTGCTTTCAATCCGCAGGGACGAGGATGGATATTCCGAAACCGATCTGGGCGCGGTGGTTTTTGTACCGCTGCTCAGCGGCCTTGCCAGCACGGGTTCAAACTGATGTTTGTGCGTCTGTATGACCGTGTGATCGAATGGGCGGCGCACCGCAGGGCACCGGCGATTCTGTCGGTATTAAGTTTTACCGAATCCAGCTTTTTTCCGATCCCACCGGACGTGATGCTGATGCCGATGTGCCTGGCGAAGCCAAAACGCGCCTGGTTTTATGCCATGGTATGCACATTGGCATCCGTGCTGGGTGGTATGGCAGGTTATTTGATCGGCAAGCTGGCCTTTGGGTGGATAGAGCCCTGGTTAATGGCATCGCATTATGCGGATACCTTCACAAATGCGGTTGAGGCCTTTGACACATGGGGTTTCTGGTATATCTTGCTGGCCGGTTTTACACCGATTCCCTACAAGGTTTTTACTATCAGTGCCGGGGTCGTTGGGATGCCTTTTTACGCTTTTATCGGTGGTTCGATGGTGGGAAGGGGAGGCCGGTTTTTCCTGGTTGCCGCACTGATCCGTCTCGGCGGCGAAAAACTGGCGGGCCGATTACGTAAGTATGTAGACCTGATTGGATGGTTAACCATACTGGCGGCGGCAGTGATATTTGCAGTACTGAAAACCAATGGTTCATGAATAAATCGCGCTTCCAGAAAAAACACTGCTCAGGCATCGTCTACCGCCGTTTGATTCAGCTGATTCCGGTATTGGCGTTGGCTGCTTGTTCTTACCACCCGCCTGCGCCTGTCGAAGAGCATTCCACGGCCATTGTCACGCGTCAGTTGACCGATGACGGCAGTTATTACGTCCGGAAGGGCGACACGCTTTATGCTATTACCTTCAGTTACGGTCTTGATACCCAGGACGTGGCAAAATGGAATGGTATCTCAAGCCCTTATACGATTTACCCCGGCCAGAAGCTGCAATTATCAGCACCCCGTAACAGTAACCGTAAAAGCACCGGTTCGGACGTCGTGCAGATATCCGCTGTAAAGCCACCTGCTCAGACCACAACCCGGCCGGTCACACGACCGGTCGAAAAGGAAGCTGAAAAGTCTGCGCCAATCACGGTAAAGCCGGAAGAAACACCGCCGAAGACTTCTGAAAAAACCGTTTCCGGCAATACCCCGGAATCGCAAGCAAAAGGTTCCGCTGGTCCGACGAGTTGGCAATGGCCGACCAATGGGCGTATTCGCAGAGGTTATGTTTCCGGTGACCCGGCGCGCAATGGCCTTGATATTGCCGGAAAAGAAGGACAGCCGGTTACAGCTGCCGCTGCCGGTGAAGTTGTTTATAGCGGAAACGGTCTTATTGGTTATGGTGAACTGATTATTATCAAGCACAGCGAAACCATGCTCAGTGCCTACGCACATAACAAGGTGCGCCTTGCGCATGAGGGGGAGCGGGTTACGGACGGACAGAAAATTGCAGAAATGGGAAGGAATTCAAGTGATGAGCCCAATTTGCATTTTGAGATTCGTCTTAACGGTAAGCCTGTCAACCCTCTGAATTACCTGCCAAAAAAATAGATAAACAATATTTGCCCGAGGTTTTGAATTTTCCGTGGAAAGCCTTAATATTCTATTCGTGTTTGTGACATTTATTGGTTATTGTGATAGCGTAATTAATTGAAACCGCCGAACCTGATGAGTCGCTTCATAGTGGTGGAGGTTTTGTGAACAGGTTTTTCGTGGTTTTAACACCCTGGGATGAGGGGTCATGGAAGAAGACAGTAATTGTAAAAAGCGTGGGGCAAATCTGAAAAAGAGGTCAGCAAAGACCGGTCTCAAGTTCGTTCAGCCGAAAAATGAAGGGGTCAAACGTCGAAAACTCCATCATGGTGATGTCACACGAATCTACCTGAGCGAGATTGGACGGGCCAATCTTTTAACGGCAGATGAGGAGAAATCCCTGGCCCGCGCAGCCGGCAAAGGGTGTATGGCCAGTCGTCAGCGTATGATCGAGAGCAATCTGCGCCTGGTCGTAAAGGTTGCCCGATCCTACATAAATCGCGGCTTGCCCTTGTTGGATTTGATCGAAGAGGGAAACCTTGGCCTGATACGTGCTGTCGAGAAATTTGATCCTGAAAAGGGTTTCAGGTTCTCCACCTACGCAACCTGGTGGATTAGACAGTCGGTTGAACGTTCCATAATGAACCAGTGCCGCACCGTGCGCTTGCCGATTCATGTGATCCGTGAATTGACCGGTTACCTGAAAACCACCCGGGAATTGGAACAGGAACTGGGTCGTCGCCCGCTGGTGGAAGAGGTGGCTGAAAAGCTCGAAAAATCCAATGAAGCCGTGTTTGCCTTATTCAGCTTCAATGAACCGATCTCGTCAACTGATGTTTCAACGGCCAGCGGCAGCGGCAAGTCGGTCCTGGATACCCTGGCCGATGACCAGAGCCTTACTCCCGAAAACGAATATGCTGAAAATGCGGCGAATGAGCAATTGACGCATTGGCTGGAGTTGTTGCCTGAGCAACAGCGTATTGTCGTTGAACACCGCTTTGGACTGCATGGCAAGGGCCGTCGCACCCTGGAGGAAGTGGGGGAGTTACTGGGCGTTACCCGCGAACGCGTCAGGCAGGTTCAACTGGCTGCATTGTCGAGGCTGAGAGAGATTTCACGCCGTGAAGGTGTGGTGGAATCACCCTTCATTAAATAGGCGGTAACAGGGCCGCAACCACTTCCCGGCCTTCTGCGGCCAGTACGTTGAAAGTGCGGCAGGCCGCATCTGTTTTCATCACTTCAAACCCCACCTGGCGCAGGAAAAAATGCTTTTGTATTTCCGGCGGTAAAAATATCTGCGTCTTACCAGTGCCGATTAACACCACTTCGGGTTGAAGCTTGAAAATAGCCTGCAAACTGTCTTCGTTTATGTCTTCGACCTTAGAGACGTTCCATTCAGGCACGATGGTTTGTACTGATATGATAAATGCCCGTGTGTACAGTTCCCGGTCGACCCGGATGCCGTTGCTATCGACCGACCGGATGAAGTACTCATTTTGAGGGCGTTCTAAATTGAATTCCATGGTGGTGTTATCCGCTGCTCGTCTTTAACCCGGATTGATGACTGGTTTTTTGGGGTGCTTTTTGTAGAAGCAGGCGACCTGGCCAATAGATTGAACTAATTCCGCATCACATAGCTCTGATATGCTTTGGGCCCAAGCCTTGCGTGTATCGCGCTCTCCACGTAGTTTAACCTTGATAAGTTCGTGGTCATACAGGGCGCGCTCTATTTCGGCTAGTACGGATTCGCTTAAACCCTTGTCCGCTACGGTCACCAATGGTTTCAAATGGTGGGCTAGGGCTCGCAGATTTTTCTTCTGCATGGCTTTTAATGGCATCTGCTCTTTCCTGATGTGGCAAACTGGCATTTTACCATCATGGGAAACAATTATCCGATTGCGGTGAGAGGTTTTGTTTATGGCAAAAAGTAAGAGTAGCCGCCGTTGGCTGGCGGAGCATTTTGACGATCAATATGTCAAGCTGTCCCAGCAGCAGGGCTTGCGTTCCAGGGCGGCATTCAAGCTTACGGAGCTGGATGAAAAGTACCAGTTGTTACGTCGTGGCATGCGTGTGGTGGACCTTGGTTCAGCCCCGGGCAGTTGGACGCAGGTAGTGCAGAGAGCCCTTGGTGAATCGGGGCAGATCATTGCACTGGATATTTTGCCCATGGAACCCTTGCCGGGTGTGAAGTTCATCCAGGGGGATTTTACCGAGGATGAACCTTTGGCACTGTTGGAAGACGAATTGCAAGGCCACAATGTTGATCTTGTGTTATCGGATATGGCACCCAATATGAGTGGTATGGGCGCGGTCGACCAGCCGCGCGCCATGTACCTGGCCGAACTGGCCCTGGCCTTTGCGGAAAAATGGTTGGAGCCTGGTGGCAGTTTTGTTGTGAAGGTGTTTCATGGGGAAGGTTTTGACAACTTTGTCATGGAAACCCGGTCACTGTTCGAGAAGGTGCAGGTTCGTAAACCATTGGCTTCGAGACCGCGAAGTCGTGAAGTTTATGTACTGGGGCACCGTCGCAAGCTACAATGAGTTACACGGGGTCAACGTAAAAACAAGGGCAGCCAACAAGTTGCCGCAATTCACCGCAATGCTGTTTTTACGCTGACCCCTTTTTAAAATTGAGGACAAACGATTGAATGATATGTTAAAAAATGTGATTACCTGGGGCATTATCCTGTTGGTATTGATGTCCATTTTCAATCACTACAGCAGTGTCGGCACATCCCCGGATGAGCTTTCCTACACGGATTTTCTAAACAACGTCCGTAATGGCACGGTGTCTGAAGTTACTATCAGCAGCAGTGCGGAAGGCAACAAGATCCAGGGCGTTGATGTCAACGGGAAGGAGTTCCATACATTCGGTATGCCGGATCCGCGACTGGTTGATGACCTGGTTGAGAATAATGTTCAGATATCCGCGGAACCGCCTGAGCAACGTTCCGTTATCCTTGATCTGCTGATCAATATCATTCCCGTGTTGCTGCTGGTTGGTCTGTGGGTGTATTTCATGCGCCAGATGCAGGGCGGCGGTGGTGGCCGTGGTGCCATGTCGTTTGGAAAGAGCAAGGCCAAACTGCAGGGCGAAGACCAGATTAAGGTTACCTTCGCTGATGTCGCCGGTGTGGAAGAGGCCAAGGAAGAAGTCGAGGAACTGGTCGAATTCCTGCGTAATCCCGGTAAATTCCAGAAACTCGGAGGGCATATTCCTCGTGGCGTATTGATGCTGGGTTCACCCGGAACCGGTAAAACATTGTTGGCCAGGGCCATTGCCGGTGAGGCCAAGGTGCCATTCTTCTCCATATCAGGTTCTGATTTTGTGGAGATGTTTGTGGGCGTTGGCGCGTCCCGTGTCAGGGATATGTTTGACCAGGCCAAGAAGCATGCACCCTGCATCATATTTATTGATGAGATTGACGCGGTCGGGCGTCACCGTGGCGCGGGTCTCGGTGGCGGTCATGATGAGCGCGAGCAGACCCTCAACCAGTTGTTGGTTGAAATGGATGGTTTCGAAGGCGGTGAAGGTGTCATCGTGATTGCCGCCACCAACCGGCCCGACGTACTGGATCCGGCCCTGCTGAGACCGGGCCGTTTTGACCGGCAGGTGGTGGTGCCATTGCCTGACATACGTGGGCGTGAAGGCATTCTCAAGGTCCACATGCGCAAAGTGCCGCTGGGTGACGATGTCAAGCCTCGTATGATCGCACGTGGTACGCCGGGTTTCTCAGGCGCCGACCTGGCCAACCTGGTCAATGAAGCTGCTCTGTTCGCTGCCAGGGAGGGGGCCAAGACCGTTTCCATGGATCACTTTGAGCGAGCCAAGGATAAAATCATGATGGGCGCTGAACGGCGTTCTATGGTCATGTCAGAAAAAGAAAAGCGTCTGACCGCCTATCACGAAGCCGGCCATGCCATTGTCGGACGACTGGTGCCTGAGCACGACCCGGTATACAAGGTTACCATCATCCCGCGCGGCCGCGCTTTGGGTGTGACGATGTTTTTGCCGGAGCAGGATAAGTACAGTGTTTCGCGTAAGCAACTCGATAGCCAGATGGCAAGTTTATATGGTGGTCGTGTCGCCGAGGAGTTGGTGTTTGGTGTGGAGAACGTCACCACGGGTGCATCCAACGATATTGAACGGGCCACACAAATGGCTCGAAATATTGTCACGCGTTGGGGCCTGTCTGCTGCGCTGGGTCCGTTGACCTATGCCGAGGACGATGAGGAAGTTTTCCTCGGCCGTTCAGTTACGCAGCATAAGCATGTCTCAGATGATACCGCGCTCAAAATCGACATGGAGATTCGTCAAATTATTGATCACGCACACAAGATGGCAACTGACCTGATCGTGGCTAACCGTGACAAGCTCGAGATCATGACTGAAGCATTGATGAAATACGAGACCATTGACACCAGGCAAATCGATCAGATCATGGAAGGCAAGGTCCCCGACCCACCCGCCGGCTGGGATGATTCCGGTTCAGGTGGTGACAAAAAGGACGACAGCGGTCCTGCCGAGGATGCCAAAGCCAGTTCAGGTGATAATCCTTCGATTGGAGACACGGCCGAACAACATTGAGGTTTGGCCGGTAAACCGTTTAGCAAGTATTAAAACAGCGCTTTCAAAGCGCTGTTTTTTTGAGCAGGGGAAATGACAGATTCTATTTCAATACAGGAAAAACGGGTCAGGGGCGTCCTTGATTGCGCGGGTCGGCCAGTTAACCTTGATCGACCCAGAATCATGGGTGTGCTCAATGTAACTCCCGATTCGTTCTCTGACGGGGGGCGCTGGCTGGGCCGGTCCGAGGCGATTGAGCATGCGCTGAACATGCAAAAGGACGGTGCTGACATCATTGACATCGGAGGTGAATCAACCCGTCCGGGTGCAGGCACGGTGCCGGTGCAACAGGAGCTTGACCGGGTTATTCCGGTTATCGAGGCGGTTGCGCCGCAGTTGTCAATACCGGTTTCGATTGATACCAGTAAGCCCGAGGTTATGCGTGAAGCAGTGTCTGCCGGCGCCGGTTTGATCAATGATGTCTTTGCGTTGCGTCAGCAGGGCGCTCTGGAAGCCGCGGCTGATCTGGGTGTTCCTGTCTGCCTGATGCACATGCTGGGAAACCCACGGGTCATGCAACATGACCCGAGCTATGCGGACGTCGGAGAAGATGTCGCTGAATTTTTACTGCAGCAAGCTGAGCGCTGCCGGCGCGCCGGTATTTCGGCAGATAACATACTGCTTGACCCGGGTTTTGGTTTTGGTAAAACACTTGAACAGAACATCGCGTTATTCAGATATTTGCCTCAATTGGCCAGTCATGGTTTTCCATTGCTTGTTGGCGTGTCGCGTAAATCCATGATTGGTCAGCTCACCGGAAGGGATACTGCAGAACGGCTCACGGGTTCGGTGACGGCCGCCGTTCTGGCTGCACAATTGGGTGCCGCGATCATCAGGGTGCACGATGTTGCCGAAACCCGGGATGCATTTAACGTAGCCACTGCACTTTCTGCGTCTTGGGGGTAAAATGTCGATTATGAAAAAAGCATATTTTGGAACCGATGGTATTCGTGGCCGGGTGGGTGTATCACCGGTGACGGCCGATTTCATGTTACAACTTGGGCGTGCAGCGGGGAAAGTACTGGCCGCCGGTGACCGGCGCTCGGTGGTCATTGGTAAAGATACACGGATATCAGGTTATATGTTCGAATCGGCGCTGGAGGCTGGCCTGGCTGCCGCCGGAGCCAACGTTGCCCTGTTGGGGCCGATGCCGACACCGGCAGTTGCATACCTGACGCGAACCCTGTATGCCTGCGCAGGCATTGTCATCAGCGCTTCGCACAATCCGTTTTATGACAATGGAATCAAGTTTTTTTCTGCTGACGGTGAAAAATTACCCGATGAAGTAGAGCAGGCGATAGAGGCCGAGTTGCAGCAACCGTTTTCCACTGTTGATTCCGAAAAAATGGGTAAGGCGGTCCGAATAGAAGATGCTGCGGGTCGGTATATCGAGTTTTGTAAGGGTACCATTCCTTTTGAGATCACACTCCGTGGTCTGACCATTGTTGTCGATTGTGCGCATGGTGCAACCTACCGGGTGGCGCCAGCGGTGCTTGAGGAACTGGGCGCAAAAGTCATTACCATCGGGGCTGAACCCAATGGTCTGAATATCAATGATGGTTATGGTTCTACCTATCCCCAGACCCTTTGCCAGGCTGTCATCAAACATGGTGCAGACCTGGGCATTGCACTCGATGGTGATGGTGACCGGGTCATCATGGTCAATGCCGCAGGTGAGATTGTCAACGGTGATGAACTGCTATATATCGTTGCGGCAAACCGGCAGGATAAGGGCCTGCTACATGGTGGCGTGGTCGGTACGGTAATGAGCAATTTCGGTCTGGAACTGGCACTGGAAAAACGTGGAATTCCCTTCAAACGGGCGTCTGTCGGTGACCGTTATGTTCACAAGGCGCTGGTCGATCACGGTTGGGTTCTTGGTGGTGAAGCCTCGGGGCATTTGCTCTGTCTTGACCGGACCAGCACGGGTGACGGTATCGTCAGCGCTTTGCAGGTCCTGGAAGTTATGGTCAGTACCGGAAAAACGCTCGCCGAGTTGACGATGGACATTCACAAGCTTCCGCAAATCATGATCAATATTCCGGTTAAGGGGCCCGTCGCCAACCTCAGCGAATCCGAATCAATTTGTATGGCCGTGAAATCGGTGGAACAACAACTGGGTCATACCGGCAGGGTCATATTACGCCCATCCGGAACTGAACCACTGGTGCGGGTCACACTGGAGGGTATGGACCTGGAGCAGATCGGTCAACTGGCCGAGGGCCTGGCCGACGTGGTCCGCAAGGAGCTGGCTGTTTAAGGACCGGCATTTTCATGCTTAACAGCATGAGTGTTTTTTGTAATAAGGTCAGTGCCTTACTGGTCTTGATTTAAAATCCGATTTTGCCGGATGGTGCCTTATTCCAACGCTAACAATTCACTGTTGCTCAGATATTGATCTGCATCATTCAAACCTGAGATAAGCGTGGATAGTTACTTATCCGGGAGGGTAGGACATTTATAATATTGCGAGATTCAAACCACACCTGAGTATTTACCTAAGTATTTATTTAAGGAGACAGGCATGAACCAATATCTTAACTCCGTATTAGCTACAGTCAGGGCAAAAAACCGTGGTGAAGATGAATTCCTCCAGGCGGTGGAAGAGGTCCTCGAATCTTTAACCCCCGTTCTTGAGAGGCATCCTGAATATGTCGAGGCGAAGATTCTTGATCGTATCGTCGAACCGGAACGCATGATCGTATTCCGTGTCCCGTGGATCGATGATGATGGTAAAGTCCAGGTCAATCGTGGTTTCCGCGTTGAGTTCAACAGCGCAATCGGTCCGTACAAGGGAGGCCTGCGTTTCCATCCCAGTGTCAACCAGGGCATCCTCAAGTTCCTGGGCTTTGAACAGGTATTTAAAAACAGCCTGACCACGCTGCCAATGGGTGGTGGCAAAGGCGGCTCGGATTTTGATCCCAAGGGGAAATCGGACTTTGAAGTGATGCGTTTCTGTCAGAGCTTCATGACGGAGTTGTGCCGCCATATCGGGGCAGATACAGATGTTCCTGCCGGTGATATTGGTGTTGGCGGTCGTGAAATTGGCTATTTGTTCGGTCAGTACAAACGTATTCGAAACGAATTTGTCGGCGTTTTGACCGGTAAGAGCCTCAATTGGGGTGGAAGCCTGATTCGCCCGGAAGCCACCGGGTATGGCACCGTTTATTTCGCCCAGGAAATGCTCAAAACACGGGGTAAGTCCTTTGACGGATTGACGGTTTCTGTGTCCGGGTCCGGCAACGTGGCCCAGTACGCGGTTGAAAAGGTCAATGAACTGGGCGGCAAGGTGGTCACCATGTCCGACTCCAGCGGTTTTATCGTGGATATGGATGGAATCAATAAAGACAAACTGGCCTATGTTTTCGAGCTGAAGAACGAAAGACGTGGCCGGATCAAGGAATATGCCGATGAGTTCCCGTCCGCCAAATACCAAGCGGGCACCGGCGTGTGGAACGTTCCCGTTGACGTGGCCATGCCATGCGCAACCCAGAACGAAGTGAACGGTGATGACGCCGCCACCTTACTGAAGAACGGCTGTTTCTGCCTGGCCGAGGGCGCCAACATGCCGAGCACCAATGAGGCCATCGATCATTATCTCGAAGCCGGAATTCTGTATGGCCCCGGCAAAGCCGCGAATGCGGGTGGCGTCGCGGTGTCAGGTCTCGAAATGTCACAGAACAGCATGCGTTTGAGCTGGACCCGTGAAGAAGTGGACAAGCGCCTCCACGAAATCATGTTTAATATCCACAGCGCCTGCACGGAGACAGCTATCGAGTTTGGTCATCCGGATAATTATGTTATGGGCGCCAATATCAGCGGTTTCCGCAAGATCGCCGACTCCATGATGGACCAGGGCGTCGTCTGACTGTAACCGTCAAAGCCGGGCAGTGATTATTGATGCTGCCTGGCATTGATTTCAGCATCGGTGCACGTCATCGCTGTGTGACGCCGGCATCACCGCATGCCGCTGTTATATGATCTCGGGCTTTGATAGAGTGGTTCTATGAATCCTGTTATTGACTTAAAAGATTTCGAACAGGAATCAGCCAATTTCGATATCCTGATGCCTTTCAAGGTAAAGGATATACTGCTCGTTTCAAGTCTTTACGACGTTTACAGCCTGCGCGAAGACGGTCAATTGGCCAATATGGTCATGTCCGAATATGCGGAATTAAAGCTGTCCAGCGCTCCAATGATAAAACGCGTGGATTCCGGCAAGTCCGCCCTGGAAGCCCTGGAAGAGACGCACTTCGACCTGGTCATCGTATTTCGTTCGTTAATTGATTTTGATCCGGCCGCATTCAGTCGCAAGGCAAAAAAACTTCATCCGGATATACCCGTTGTGCTGTTGGCATTCCATCACAAGGAACTCGAGTTGGTGCGGGAGAAGATGGGCAAGCCGCGGCAGGCCAAGGCATTTGACAAGATCTTTTTTTGGAGCGGCGAGTCCAACATATTGTTGACGATCATCAAGAGCATAGAGGATGCGAAGAACGTTGAGATAGATACCAGCCTGGTTGGAGTACGGGTCATTATCCTGGTTGAGAACTCCGTGCGTTTTTATTCCTCGTTCCTGCCTCTCATTTACACGGAGACGATGCGGCAGACGTCTGCTTTATTGTCTGAGAGCATCAACTCGGCCAATCGCCTGTTACGGATGCGCGCGCGCCCCAAGATTTTGCTGGCGGAGAACTTTGAAGAAGCGGTAGAACTGTTCAAAAAGTACAAGCGCTACCTTTTAGGCGTCATTTCAGATATTCAATTCTCCAAGGGCGGTAAAATCAATCCATCGGCCGGTATTCAGCTTGCGCGCCGAATAAAAAAACAGATCAGTGATTTACCCGTTCTGCTGCAATCCTCAGATGATGCCAACCGCGAAAAAGCCCATGCCTGCGGCGCCAGCTTTTCAAACAAAAAATCTCCTACGCTTTTAAATGAGTTGAGTGAATTCATATACAAGAACTTCGGCTTTGGTGATTTCGTGTTCAGGTTGCCTGATGGCACCATGCTTGACAGGGCTGCCAATTTCAGGGAGTTACAGCACTGCGTGGCTACGGTCGATGCGAGGTCATTGATATATCACGCCGAGAAAAATCATTTTTCAAACTGGCTGATGGCGAGAACAGAGTTTGAACTCGCTGCCCGGCTGAGGCCGCGGGCAGCCAGTGAATTCAGTGACCCCGATGATTTGCGCAAGTTCCTCGTGGGCATCCTGGAGGACTTCCTGCACGAGAGACAGGTGGGGGTCATCACGGAATTTTCACGGGACCAGTACGATGGCAGGGCGGAGTTCCTGAGAATAGGTGAAGGCTCGCTCGGTGGAAAGGGCAGGGGGCTCGCTTTCATCAATAACCTGATCAACCGTTACCCGGTTTACAAAGCCTTTCCGAAAATCAGGATTTCTGTTCCCCGTTCGGCTGTCATCTGCACCGGTTGTTTTGACCTGTTCATGGAGCACAACGACCTTACTGGATTCGCCCTTGGTGAGCATAGCGATGACGAGATCATCGAGGCATTCAGTTCGGCATCGTTTCCCGAATCCTTGCAGGAGGACCTGAAGGCCTATCTGGACGTCGTCAAATTTCCACTGGCAGTCAGGTCGTCTTCATTGCTTGAGGATTCCCATTACCAACCATTCGCCGGAATCTACGACACGCATTTTCTGCCCAACAACCACGCATCACTCGATGGCCGTGTAACGCGCTTGCTGGCCGCCATCAAGCTGATCTATGCCTCGGTCTATTGCCGCAATTCGAAAAATTATATCGAAGCCACCGGTAACCGGACCGAGGAAGAGAAAATGGCCGTGATTCTCCAGGAAATTGCCGGTGAAGACCGGGATGGATATTACTACCCTGTACTGTCCGGTATGGCCAGGTCGTACAATTTCTATTCTGTTGGGCGAATGAAACCCGAGGAGGGCATTGCTTATGTTGCCCTGGGTCTTGGCAAAACCATCATGGAAGGAGAGAACTGCCTGTTCTTTTCTCCGGCAAATCCCCAGGTGTTGCCGCAATTCTCGTCACCCCGGGATTACCTCAAAAATACCCAGCATGATTTTTTTGCGCTGGACATGAAAAATGGCTCGGTGTTTCCCCACAGGAGCAGTGAAGACGGCCTGATAAAACTGAAGACGGCCAGTGCTGAAAACCATGGTGTGCTCAAATATGTGGGTTCAACCTACTCGGCAGACAATGACAGAATTTACCCGGGAATTGGACGCAAAGGCGTCAGGATCGTCACATTTGACCCGATTCTGAAATCAAAAATATTTCCACTGGATGATGTTCTCCAATACCTGCTTTGCCTGGGTAGCAAAGCCATGAATGTGCCGGTTGAAATGGAATTCGCTGTAGAGATCAACGAGGATGCCTGTAAGCCGGATGAATTCAGGTTTTTGCAGATCAGACCCATGCTGGTGGACACATCACTGGATGATACCGGTGAGTTTGACGCTGATCTCACGCAAACTTTCTGCAAATCCGACCAGGCTCTTAGCAATGGCCGCATCGATGGCGTCAGGGATATCGTCTTTGTGAAAACCGATAATTTCAAACGCGCAAACATGGTTCATATGGCGGACCAGGTTGGCCGTTACAACGAGCAGTTCAGAAAGACGGATACCCCCTTTATGCTGATTGGTCCGGGACGCTGGGGGACCTCTGACAGGTGGTTGGGTATTCCGACCAAGTGGGATCAAATCTCGTCTGCAGTATTAATTGTTGAGGCAGACTATGGTGACTTCGTGGTTGAGCCCTCCTTTGGAACGCACTTTTTTCAGAACCTGATCACGTTCCAGATTGGGTACCTGACCATCAACAGCAGTCATGAGGGCAATTACCTTGATTGGGATTGGCTAAATCAGCTGGAAACCGTATCAGAAACGGAGTTTGTGAAACACGTTCGCCTTGAGTTTCCCATGACCATCCTCATTGATGGCCGGACCGGCAAAGCGGTCGTCTTGAAGCCTTCTGAAAGCGATCAGCAGGAAATCCAGGAGCGTGACAAAACGCTGCCGGATTAAGGGTGGCGGGACTCGGTCTGAGGTGATCGGCGGCCGTGGCGTTTCGTTGACGTTGAGTGTGAAAATTTCCGCTTTTGATGCTGCTATAACACGCCCAGGTCTTTTCCTACTTTGACAAAGGCGGCCACCGCCTGGTCCAGGTGATGTTTTTCATGGGCCGCTGAAACCTGTACCCGTATGCGTGCTTCGCCTTTAGGCACCACGGGGAAAAAGAACCCGATCACGTATATGCCCTCTGCCAGCAGGCGCGCAGCAAACTCCTGCGCCAGTGGTGCGTCGTACAACATGACGGGCACGATGGGATGGATTCCCTGCTTGATGTCGAAACCGGCACCGGTCATTTTCTCACGGAAATATTGCGTATTGCTTTCCAGCTTGTCACGTAAATGTGTGGAGCCGGACAATATTTCAAAGACCTTGATGGAGGCCGCAACCAGTGGCGGCGGCAGGGTATTGGAAAACAGGTAGGGCCGGGAGCGTTGCCTGAGCAATTCAATGATTTCTTTCCGGCCCGTGGTGAATCCGCCGGAGCCGCCGCCGAGCGCCTTGCCCAGCGTTGAGGTGAAGACATCCACCTTTTGCATGACGCCGTGATGTTCGGCTGAACCACGACCCGTTTTACCCATGAAACCGGTGGCATGGCTGTCATCCACCATCAGCAATGCGTTGTATCGTTCCGCAAGTGCCGTGATTTCATCGAGCCTC